>JACZJQ010000198.1 GCA_014860455.1 Bryobacteraceae bacterium
GTTCAGGCTCGGGCTCGGGGGGCGGCGGGGGTTTGCGGACCTTCCCGTCCAGATGCGCGGCGATGCGTTCCTGGCGCGCTTTGGCGAACTTTGGATTCGACGGGTCGAGGCCGGAGACCTGGGTGACCTCCTCGTCAGTCACGTCCTGAGCCGTAGGCAGGTACTTCGACAGGAAGTTCTTGATGCGGTCCTGAACGATGCGTTGGGCCGATTGCAGGTGCAGCAGCAGAGTCTCCTCGCCGGAGGAGTGGGTGAGGCACTCGTAGACCAGCGAGGCGCGGTTGAGCGAAGCCGATTTGAGCTTTGTTTCCAGTTTCTTGGAGCGCGCTTCGAGCTTCTGCCAGGGGTCCGCCTCAGCCTTCTCCATTTTGACAGCGGCGATGAGCGCGGCTTTTTCCTTGGGTGTCATTTTCTGGGTGAGGCAGTAGAGGTTCAGCCCATACCAGTCCACCTTGAGATTGGCGTCGAACGGGATCATCATTTTGGCCTTGGCCAGTTTCTGGAACGCCGCCGTGTTCAGTTTGGCGCCGGACAGGGCAGGGGAGAACAGCTTCAGCAAGCCCTCGGCGTCGAGCGCCTGCAGGACTTCGAGCGGACTGTTCTCAATGGCGATCTGGCGCAGTTCCTCGCACAGTGCACGGGGCGGGATGTGGTTTTCCATCTCGGCTTCGCGCACATTGCGGTACTGCAACTCGGTACGGGATTCGAGGTTGAAGCCGAAGCGGGCCTTGAAGCGGATCAGCCGGAGGATGCGGGCCGGGTCGTCGTAGAGGGTGTAGTTGGAGGTGGCGCGGATCTCGCGGTGCTCGATGTCGCCGGCGCCGTTGGTGGGATCGATCATCAGTCCGCGGGAAGCGCGGTTGAGCGAGAGCCCGATGGCGTTCATGGTGAAATCGCGGCCGCGCAGATCCTCGTGGATGGTGGCCTGGGCGATTTGGGGCCGGGCGCCGGGCTTGCCGTACTTTTCGGTGCGCGCCATCGAGATCGAGCAGCAGACCCCTGACGGGAAGGTGATTTCGGCCGACTTGCGATGATCGTCCGTGCCGGTGAGGACGGCCTTATGGGCCTTGACGATGTCCTTGGCCAGTTTCAGGGCGTTGCCTTCGACGGTGAAGTCGAGATCGATGATCGGGAAGCCGCCGAGCATGTCGCGCATGGCTCCGCCCGTGAGGTAGAGGCTGATGTTGGCTGCCGCCGCAACTTCCTGGACGGTGGACAGCGCGGCCGCTTGATCCTGGCTCAGGTGGCTTTCGAGGATGAACATGTAGTCGCTCATGGCACTTCCGTTTCTGGTCGCTTAGCGCGTGGGGTCAATTCCTCGGGTGGTGCCGGTCCACGGTTTCGCGCAACCGGGTCCTCACCACATGCGTGTAGATCTGTGTCGTTGCGATGTCGGCATGGCCGAGCATCGATTGAACGCTCCGCAGGTCTGCGCCACCCTCCAGCAGGTGGGTGGCGAAGCTATGGCGAAGGACATGCGGAGTGAGCCGGCCGTGGAGACCGGCGGCTTTGGCGTATTGGGCCAGGTTTTTCCAGAAGGCCTGGCGCGTCATTGCCGTGCCACGGCCGGTGACGAAAAGATAGGCGCTGGAGCGCGACTTCAACACCAGGCTGCGGCCGCCATTCACCCAGTCGCCAATCGCCACAATGGCCGCTCTGCCGACCGGGACCATGCGGTGTTTGCCGCCCTTGCCAAAGATGCGGACGAAACCGAGTTCGTCGTTGAAGTCCTGCATTTTCAACGCGCAAAGCTCTGAGACCCGGAGTCCGCTGGAATACAGCAACTCGAGCATGGCCTTATCACGAAGGCCCAGCGGCTGAGTGGCGTCAGGCAGTTCGAGTAGGCGCGTGATCTCGTTTGAAGTGAGGTACTTGGGCAGTGTCTGCCACTGCCGCGGGGCATGGACGAGCGCCGCCGGGTCGGCGTCGAGCCGGCCTTCGTTCTGCAGAAATCGGAAAAATGTCCGCAAAGCGCTCAGCCTGCGGGCAATCGTGCGGCTCGACAGTCCTTGCTGGGCGAGGTGGTCCATGTAGCCGGAAACGACCGCCGAATGGGCCCCGTCGATAGGGCCGGATCCGGCGTATGCCTGGAAGTCCTTGATATCAAATGAATAAGCGAGGATAGAGTTATCAGAGAAACCTCTCTCCACGCGCAGATAAGATAAGAAGGCTCCGGCCGCTGCGGCCAGCCATCCCTCTGTCTTCATCGGAGTAATGATACAATACTCGCGAAACTGTTTGTAAAAAAAAGGGTTTCGAGGCGTGGGCTCATCTACGGCGAAGAAGATTCTGATCGAGCGTTTCGACCGCGTGATGATGCGGGGGTACGCCCAGTCGCTGCCCCAGACGGCTGCGGAACCGCTGGAGTTGATCACGCCTGACGGCGCGGCGCTGTCGGTCCCGGTGGCCCAGATCAAGGCCGTGTGCTTTGTCCGGGACCTGGAAGGCCCCTCCATCTTTAAGGAAAGAAAAGAGTTCCGGTCGCGCCCGAAGAGCCACGGGCTGTGGGTGGAGGCGCGTTTCACTGACGGAGCACGGCTGGAAGGGATGATTGCGAACAACCTGAGTGAGATCAACCCGCCGGGTTACATGCTGACGCCGCCCGAGATCGCCGGCAACACACAGCGGGT
This sequence comes from Bryobacteraceae bacterium, assembly GCA_014860455.1. GTDB lineage: Bacteria > Acidobacteriota > Terriglobia > Bryobacterales > Bryobacteraceae > PNKE01. The sequence goes on from JACZJQ010000198.1 coordinate 2,631, forward strand.
CTGGATTCCGCAATCGGCTTTGGTCGAGCTGGTTGTGCTGGGGGTGGTGGGCACTCCGAAGCGGATGCCGGCAACGCGCGGGGGCGACGCGAAGCAGATCAGCCTGTTTGGCGAACCCGTCTGAAATCCTGTTAAATCAGTTGGTTGCGGACGAGCCGGCGGCAACCGGGGTGTCCAGGACCACCTTCGTCTCGGGCAGGACCCAGCGGGCTTCCTCGAAGCCGACGTACTTGCAGACGCAGAGGTTGCCGTCTTCCATTTCCAGGACGTCACCGATGTCGAGCGCCTGCTCGGCGCCGCGGAGGTTCATCCAGGCGTCATAGACATTGGCGGCGGTGACCTCGCCCGAGGGTTCGAAGTCGCGGGGCTTGATCATCATGACGCCGGAGGTGTGGGGGGCGTAGCGGAAGCTCTGCCGGACATGGTCCTTCATGCGGTGGATTCGGTAGAGGGCCATGCCCCATATTCTACCTGAACATTCTGCTAGGTGATTGTTTTATTAGCCGGGCTGGTTTTGGGGCGGAACAGGCGTCCGGCGGACATGCTAGACTTCGGCCCATGCGCATCAGGATTGCCGCCATGTTGCTTGCGAGTATGGCCGTGCTTGCCGGGGGGGAGATCAACGACATCGAGTTCGCCCGTCCCGGCGGCATCCCGTTGACGTTGGACGCATCGATTCCGGACGGCGAGGGGCCGTTTGAGGCGGTGATCGTAGTCCATGGTGGCGGATGGGAGAACGGCTCAAAGAGGAGCTACGAAAGGCCGCTGCTGCCGGTGATTTCGGATGCCGGGATGGCCTGGTTCACGATCAACTACCGGCTGGCGCCGCAGCATCAGTATCCGGCAGCGGTGGAGGATGTGGAGGCGGCGATCCGGTGGGTGAAGGCAAACGCAGGGCGGTTCAAAGTCGATCCGAAGCGGATCGCGCTGGCGGGCGAGTCGGCTGGAGGGCATCTGGTGGCGATGGCGGCGGTGAGGCAGACGCGGGAGACGCGGGTGGCGGCTGTTGTCGACTTCTATGGTGCGCATGACCTGCTGAAGCGCGAGGCCGACCGCGGCGAGGTGGGCAAGAACGTGCGCCAGTTTCTAGGCATCACGGCTCTCGATGCGGCGGGCCGAGCCAAGCTGAAGGAGGCTTCGCCGATCAACTATGTCCGCAAGGGGTTGCCGCCGTTTCTGTTCATCCATGGGACGAAGGATGCAGCGGTGCCGTATGAGCAGTCGCCGATGATGTGCGAAAGGTTGAAGGCGGAGGGCAACCGCTGCGAGGTGTTCACAGTGGAAGGCGCGCCCCACGGAATCGGTCCATGGGAAAAGAACCCTGAGTGGCAGCAGTACAAGCCGAAGATGGCCGGGTGGTTGAAGCAGGTGCTCAAGTAGCGCACTCAATTCTGCGAAGCACTTCGGCGGCGTCGTGCCGGCCGAGCGAGACCCAGTCGCGGGCCTGAGCCGCGTCCCATTTCGCGGAGCGCCAGAGCGGACCGAGCGGCTGTGACGGTTCGACCCAGATGACGCCGGCAGCCGGCCGGCCGGCACCGGCTCTGGGGTCGAAGCGGCTGAAGGCGCACATGGCCCGTTTGAGAGTCTTGAGAACCGGACCGCCGGCGCCGGGCAGGATATTCACGGCGACGATGCGTTCAAAGCCGGCATCGAGGGCCGCCCAGGCGGGTACGGCAGTGATCAGGCCGCCATCCATGCCAAGGCCTTCGGGCAGGCGGCAGGGCGGCATGATGACAGGCACCGAGCAGGAGGCGGCGAGGTGGCGCCAAGTGAGCTGATCGCCGGTGACGGCAAGAGGCTGGAAGGGGCGCAGACGGGTGATGGCGACGGTCATGGGCAAAACGGGGCGAAACCGGCGGAAGTGGCGGCGGAGGTAATCGTGGAAGAGCGTGACGTCGATGCAGCCGGATTGCGGCGGCCAAGGGAATCGCCAGCGGGCTTCGGCGGCTTCGCGGAAGTCGAGCCAGAGGTCGACCAGTTCGCCGGCGTCGCAACCGGAGGAGACGGCGAATCCGTTGAATGCTCCGATGGATGCGCCGAAGACGTGGGCCGGGGTGAAAAAGGGCTGAAGGCCCGCCCAGAGGCCGGCCTGGTAAGCGCCAAACATGCCGCCGCCGCCGAGGGCGAGGGCGATGCCGTTGTGGGACATCGAGACTATGGTAGCTGGGATGCGTAGCCGGGGTTTTCCGATGGAAAGCGAATGCACGCCGCATTCGGGCCTCGGCCGGGTTCCGATTGCCGGTTGGCGTGCGATACGATGAATCGCGAATCGGTCGAATGATCTGGAGTGAACTCATGAGGATGCTGCTGATTGGATGCCTGCTGGCCGCGACGTTGCCCGGAGCCGACCGGGTGGTGATGGATCTGGAGAAGACGCCTCACGCAAAGGTGAAGAACGTGCCGGTTTCGGCGGTCACGATGCGGGAGGGGTTCTGGCAGTCGCGGATGAAGGTGAATGTCGAGCGCAGCATCCCGACGCTGCTCGAACTGCTGGAATCGAACGGCATAATCGACAATTTCCGGCGGCTGGCGGGGAAGAACGTGGCGCGTCGCGGGCCGCTGTTCACCGATTCAGACATTTACAAGTGGATGGAAGCGGCGGCATTTGTCCTGCAGAGCCAGGACGATCCAAAGCTGCGGGCGACGTTCGACAAGTTGACCGACGAGATATTGGCGGCGCAGGAGCCCAGCGGGTACCTGAACACATATTGGGTGGAGGACCGCAAAGACCGGCGCTGGAAGGAGCAGCAAACGGGCCACGAGTTGTATTGCCTGGGCCACATGCTGCAAGCGGGTATTGCGTACTACCGGGCGACCGGCAACCGCAAGCTGATGGACGGCGGGATCAAATTCGTCGAACACCTGCTGCGCGACTTTGGTCCGTCGAAGCAACCGCTCTACGCCGGGCATCCTGAGATTGAACTGGCGTTGATCGAGTTGTACAGGACCACCGGCCGGAAAGAGTTTCTGGACCTGGCGGGCTCCATCCTCAAAGGCGACGGCGAAAGGCTGAAACTGACCAGACAACAGACGGTCTACACCTTCAGCGGGCGGCCGTTCACGGATCGGACGATTGTCGAAGGCCATGCCGTTCGTTTTGGGTACGCGGCGTCGGGGGCGACGGACTACTACATGGAGACGGGCGATCCGGCGTATAAGGCGACGCTGGAACGGCTATGGAAAGATCTGACGGAGACGAAGATGTATGTGACGGGCGGGACGGGGTCGCGGGCGTCGGGGGAGACGTTTGGCGACGCCTATGAGTTGCCTAACGCCAAGGCGTATACGGAGAGCTGCGCGGCGATTGCGAACCTGATGTGGAACTGGCGGATGCTGGCGGCGACGGGCGAGGCGCGGTTTGCCGATATCGTCGAGACGACGATGTATAACTCGATCAATTCGGGGATGTCGCTGGACGGGACGATGTACTGCTACCGGAACCCGTTGGAGTTGACCGAGGAGGCGTCGAAGAGGATCCGCAACCCCTGGTATGTGACCACGTGCTGCCCGCCAAACCTGGAGCGGATGCTGGCCTCGCTGCCGGGCTACATGTACGGGGTGAGCAAGCAAGGGTTGTGGGTGCATCTCTATGACAACAACCGGCTTGACTGGCGGCTGGAGGGCGGCGCGCCGGTAAAGTTGACGCAGACGACGAAGTACCCGTGGCAGGGCAAAGTGGCGCTGGAGATTGAAGAGGCGCCGGTGGCGGAGTTTTCGATCTTCCTGCGGATTCCGGGCTGGGCGAAGTCGGCGGCGGTGAGCGTGGGCGGGCGCAAGGCGCAGGGCGAGCCCAGGACGGGCGGGTATTTCGAAGTCCGGCGGGCGTGGAAGAAGGGCGACACGGTGGAGTTGAACCTGGACATGACGCCGCAGGTGCTCAAGTCGCATCCGCTGGTTGCGGACAACCAGGGACGGGCGGCGGTCAGGCGGGGTCCGGTGGTTTACCTGCTGGAACAGGCGGGTCAGGCTCCGGGGGTGAATGTGCTGGAAAGCTACCTGAACCTGACAGGGAATGCAGCGGCGGATTTCAGGGAGAACTGGGATCCGGGGCTGCTGGGAGGGATTGTCACCCTGAAGCACCGGGGACGGAAATCGGCGGCGGGGTATGAGTCGATGCCGTTGTACGGGTTGCTGGAGGAGTCGAAGGACAAGCCGGGCGAGGCGGCGGAACTGGTGTTCACGCCGTACTATACGTTTCTGAACCGGGGGCCGTCGGCGATGCAGGTGTGGGTGCGGTATGTGAAGAAGTGAGGGCTGGCCGGCGCATTCTTCTACCATGGAGGATGTGAAGCGACTTTGTTGGTCCTTACTCGCCGGTCTGACCCTTCTGCCGGCGCAGACGCCGGAGCGGGTGATTGCGCTCGCGGGGGAGACGCACCATGTGCAGGGGATTGCGCTGGTGGACGGGCGGTTCATGGTGACGTCGGTGGACCGGCAGGCGAGGGAAGGGTGGCTGATGGAGTTTGACGGGGACGGCAAGCGGGTGAGGGATCTGCGGATCCACGACGGGGCGATGTACCATCCGGGCGGATTTGATGTGGACGGGGAGTCGGTTTGGATTCCGGTGGCCGAGTACAGGCCGAAGAGCCGCAGCTTGATCCAGAGGCGGTCGGCGGCGAGTTTCGAGTTGATCAGCTCGTTCGTGGTTCCGGATCACATTGGGGCGGTGGCGGTGGGCGGGGACCGTCTGTATCTGGCGAATTGGGACGCGAGGACGATCTATGAGTACAGCTTCGACGGGAAACTGATCCGGGCGCGAGCGAATCCCACGGCGTACCGGTTCCAGGATCTGAAGCTGAGATATGGGGTTCTGGTCGGTTCAGCGCCGTCGGGGAAGGGGGAGAAGGGCGGGGGAGCGGTGGTGTGGATGGATCCGGAGACGCTAGGAGTGACCGGCATCAGGCCAGTTGGGCGAACCGATCGCGGGGTGCCGCTGGTTCAGGAGGGTCTTGAGCTGCGGGACGGGCGGGTGTACCTGTTGCCGGAAGACACGCCATCGCGCTTGTTTGTCTATGGCCTGCTTGAGTTTACGGCCGCGCCCTAAGGGGCGCTAGGCGACCGGGGGGCTGGGTTTGAGGTTCTTCACGGTTTTGCGGGCGAGGGAGCGGGGGTCAAGCAGGTGCATGGGCTTGAAGGCCTTTTCCGACCACTTTGAGCCGGTTTCGAACATCAGGCCGACGTAATAGCCGATCTCGCGGAACAGGCAGTAGCGGACTTCGCCAGAGAAGCTGCCCTTGGGGTAGGAGACCTGGACCGTGGAGCCCAGCGGGATCTGCTCATCCACTTGGATGCAGGCGCCTGATTGGGAGATGTCTTCGAGATTGGCCACGGTCCTGCGTGTCCGGCCGGATACCTCCTTCCACCTGACATCGACCAGGTCGGCACAGAGCATTCGGGGTTCGGTACGGCGTTCGCTCATCACAGTCTTCTATCGACCGGCAGACAGACTCACAATATCAGGTCTGGGGGCAAATTTATACCTATATGTGCCTAGGGTACGTCCCTGAATGGAGTACTACTAAAGGGATACTCCTGGGGCGATTCCCTTGCGGCGCAGGTACTCGTCGCGGGTGGAGAAATCATCGGGCGAGCGGGCGTGGTCGACCGAGAGGATGCCGTCGAGGTGGTCCATTTCGTGCCGGAGGAGTTCGGCCATGGCGCCGGTGGCGTCGAGTTCATGCCAGTTGCCGTCGCGGTCCTGGTGGCGGAGGCGGACGCTGAGGCTGCGTTCGAGCCAGACCATGAGGTTGGGGAAAGAGAAGCAGTCGTCCCAGAGGGCGAATTTTTCGTCGCTTTGCCAGAGCCACTGTGGGTTGATGAGTTCGTAACGAACGCCGTCGACAAGGCAGAAGATGACGCGGACGGGCGCGCCGATCTGGATGGCGCTGATGCCGCGGCCGAAGCCGTCGGTGCGGCGGAACTCGGCGAGGGTGTCTTCGAGATCCTGAAGGACGGGGGCGGCGGAGGCGGGATCGTCGAGGGGATCGGAGACCTGGCGGAGGATAGGGTCGCCGAGTTGGAGGATGCGTTTGGCGGCCATGGAGATAGGCTAACAGAGGCGTGGTGTGGCGGGTGAACTGGTAAGCTACACGTGATGGACGGACCCACCACATCTCCGCTGCCCGAGACGCCTCCCACGCGGCCGCCGATTGCCGGCGTGTTGCTGAGGGCGGGGCTGTTCCTGCTG
>JACZJQ010000199.1 GCA_014860455.1 Bryobacteraceae bacterium
GCCGCCGTCCCCGCCGCCTGCCCTGCCACCGCGCACGTCGCCATCACTCGCGTCGACGTAAACGCCGCATGGGTCGCGCTGATATTCCGTCCCGCCATGAACAGGTTCGGCACGTTCTTGCTGTACAGCGCCCGCAGCGGAATATTAAACACCTCCGGCGTCCGGATCACCGTATTCGGCGGCACTTCAGATCTGTCAAACCCTGCCGGCGGATGATCGTCCATCGGCCACCCGCCAATGGCCACCGCATCCGGCCACGTCCCGCGCATCAGATCGTTCTGCGTCACGATCACATCGCCCACCATCCGCCGGCTCCCCCGCCTGCCCGGCATCATCCCCACCCAATCCAGCGCCCAGTTCGCGCTCGACGGATGCGCCCCGCTGTTCTTGATGTAGTCCCACACGCCCATCAAAATCGACAGCAGCTCAAACCGGATCCGCTCGTTATCCCAAACCGTATTCAGATCCCCGCCCCACTCGATCCACCAATACCCATACTCCCAACTGTTCACCGACCTGAACCGCAACTGCGCCGGCGTCACCTTCCTCGCCCACTTCGGCGGCGTGAACGGCATCGGCTTGTCATGCCTGCGCGACGTGAACAGAATCGACGAACCCAGCGTCTCCTGATCCGCCTTTTCCGGCGTCAGCGTCTCGCCAAACTCCGCCCGCGCCTCACGGCCCGTCCGCATCTCCGCGCCGGCTTCCAGCCCCAACCGCGAATCGCCCGTCGCATCCAAAAACAGCGGCGACGAAATCCTGTAAATGTGTTCGCTCTTGTCGCTGCGCGCCAGCACGTGATCGATCCGCCCGCCCTTCATCGCCGCCGAATACAGCGACGTTTCGAGCATCAGCGTGATATTCGGCTCCGACATCACCTTGTCGTACAGCAGCAGGTCCCAAAGTTCCCAGCACCGTTGCGGATTATTCGCCGCATCGTCCAGCCGCAACTCTTCAAGGATGCCGCCCTCGCGCCACCCCGGCCTGCCCTTGTGCGAGTTCGCCCCCACGACGTGCATTTTCACTTCGCTCGACGAATTGCCGCCCAGCCGCGACCGGTCCTGCACCAGCACCACTTTCGCCCCGTGCCTCGCCGCCGCAATCGCCGCGCACACTCCGGCCAGTCCCCCGCCCGCCACCATCAAATCGCACTTCAAATCCACCAGCGTCATGTGCGGTTCATTCGGCGACGGCCTGCGCCTCGCCACCGGCGGCGCCACAACCCCAAAGTCCCGCCCCCCGCCCTGCACAGCCTGCGCGGCCTTGGCCGGGTCGGCAAACACGTACAGCGAATATCCAGCGAAGGGAATCGATTGCAGAACGTCTCGGCGTCTCATAAGCTCGCCGACCATTCTATGCCAGCGCGAGCGTTGCGCTCGCTCCTACCCTCACCCCACCATCACGCAAACATCCTTCAAGTTCCGATACCGCTGGTCATAGTCCAGCCCATACCCAATGACAAACTTGTCCTCGATCGTGAACCCCACGTAATCGCCTTCCACCTGCACCCGCCTCCGCGAAGGCTTGTCCAGAAACGCCGCCACCTTCAACGACGCCGGCCCCCGCTGCGCAAACAAAAGCTTCAGATAACTCAGCGTCAGCCCTGTGTCGATGATGTCTTCGACAATCACCACATGCTCGTCCTCGATCGCCCGGTCCAGGTCTTTGGTCAACTGCACCTGCCCCGTCGTCGTCGTCCCCTCGTAGCTTTTAGTCCCGATAAAATCCAGCCGCACCGGTACCGTGATCTGCCTGCACAAGTCCGCCATGAACATGAACGAACCCTTCAGCACCCCCACCAGCACCACCGTCTGGCCCGCGTAATCGGCGCTGATCTGCGCCCCCAACTCCGCAATCCTCGCCTGAATCTGGCTCTCGGGAATAAAAACTTCAATGGCCGGCATCGCTACTAGGCTACCTAGTCTGCCACTCTGATGCGCAGACTCGGCGGCCCAATGTGGATATGCGGTGCGGTCGACTTGCCCGCCACCGCCGCCCTGAACGCAAAGAACGGAATCTTCTCCCGCGTCAGGTAATCGCGTAGCCATACCCCCTCCGGCTCATCCGGATTCACCGCCACATCCACCCGCCCCCGGTGGTCGTAGCCCAACGCCTTGTGCACCGCCGTCTCCCCATGCGCGCTCACCGGCACCGGCTTCCCGAATGCCGCTTCATACGCCAGCACCACTCGCTTCCAATGCGCCGTCGTGAACGCCCCCATCCCGTCAAACCTCTCGCTCACCGGCCTCGACTC
>JACZJQ010000200.1 GCA_014860455.1 Bryobacteraceae bacterium
CGGCGCCGACCGCTACGCCGCCGAGACCTTCCAGAAGGCGGAGGCTACCCTGGCCCGGGCCGAAGCCTATCAGGCCCGCAAAGCAGGGAAAAAGCCTGTCACCATGACCGCCCGTGAAGCGGTCCAGACGGCTGAAGACTCACGTGCGATCGCTGTCAAACGCCAGGAGGAAGAGGCCCTCGCGAACGAGCGGCGGCTGTCAGCCGAACGTGAAGCAGTGGCCGATAGCGGTCGCATCGCCGCTCAGTCAGAGGCCGATCGTGTCACCCGTGAAGCTGAACTGGCGAGGCTCAGGGCCCAGGCTGAGTCTCAGCGATTGAATCAGGAGAACGAAGCGCAGGCTGCGTCAGCCCGCGCTGCCGCCGACCGTGCCAAACTCGAAGCCGACCGCGCGAAACTCAACAGCGATGCCCTCGTGGCGGCTGCCAAAGCCGAAGCGGACCGCCTCAAGCTGGCCAGCGACGCGCAACTAGCCGCCGCCGGCGCTGAAGCCGATCGCCTCAGGCTGGAAAATGACGCGCAGCGAGCGGCCAACCAGGCCGAACTTGATCGTGCCGCCAGTCAGAAAGCCCAATTGGAGGCGGAGAAGGCGGAACTGCGAGCCCAGCTCATGACGCAGTTCAACGCTGTTCTCCAAACCAGAGATACTGCCCGCGGTCTGATCGTGAACATGTCCGATGTCCTGTTCGATACCGCCAAGTACTCACTGCGGCCTTTAGCTCGCGAAAAGCTGGCCAAAGTGGCGGGCATCGTCTCCGCGCATCCTGGCCTCAGACTTGACGTTGAAGGCCACACCGACAGCGTCGGCAGTGATGAATACAATCAGCAACTCTCCGAAAATCGCGGCAAGGCGGTGCTTCAGTATCTGACTCAGCAGGGCATGCCGTCGGGCTCGGTCTCGTCGAAAGGGCTCGGCGAGTCTCAACCGGTATCCTCCAACGACAATGCGAAAGGCCGCCAGGAGAACCGGCGCGTTGAACTGGTCATCTCGGGCGAGATCATCGGTGCAGGCATCGGCGAGCCGGTCGCACAACGGTAACCCAGGTCGGGGTGCGCTTCGATACAGGGGCGCACCTCACTTCCCTCACGGCAGTGTTGATTTGCTGACGACATAAAAGGAAGGCAGAAATCATGAATAGGGATACGTTCGAAGGCAACTGGACGCAGATCAAAGGCAAGGTCAAAGAAGAGTGGGGCAAACTCACTGACGACGATCTGGACGTCATCGCGGGAAAGCGCGATCAATTGGCCGGCCGGCTCCAGGAGAGATACGGAATGGCGAAGGACGCTGCCGAAAAGCACATCGAGGCCTTCGAGAAGCGGTGGGCTTCCACCACCCCCGCGCGCTAATCAATATTGGTTCTACTCCCGGAGTCCAGGGTTGACTCAGCCGGCCCGAGATCAACGGATTGTGGCGCTCGACGCCGGTACCCTGGACTCCTATTTTTGCCTGCGCAAGCCGGATAGTGCGACAACAGTGGATGTGCCGGCTCAAATCTTCAATCAACGCTGCACTGGCGCCGTTGGGGCGACTGAGGCGAGCAGCGGCGAGTAAGCAGACCAACATGATCAAGACGGTGACTCTGCCCGGTCTCATCCTCTCCGGCGCTCTGATGTGCACCGCCGAAACGCCCCAGGAACCCTACCACTTCTTCCGCCAGCAGATGGGATTGACCGACTCCCAGATCGCCATGATCTCCCGCGGAAAGGCCGTGGCCAAGGTGATTCCGTCCAACACGCCGGCTGAGATCATCATCTTCGGCGCCGTCTTCGTGAACGCCAACCCCGAGCAATACCTCAAACTTGCTCTCGATCCCGCATGGCTGCGCCGTTCGCCAAGCTACCTCGGTGTCGCCCGCTTCAGCGATCCCCCCGTACTCTCGGATCTGGAAGGATTCAGTCTTGAACCGGATGACGTCAGGAACCTGAGATCATGCCGCCCAGGCAAGTGCGGCGTGCAGTTGCCAGCTGATGCCATGCAGGACCTGCAGCGGTCGATTGACTGGTCCCGGCCCGATGCCGCCAATCATGTGAACCACCGTGTCCGGACCATGGCCCTCGATCTCCTCCACCGCTATCAGGAAGATGGCAATCGAGTCCTCGGAAGCTATCGTGACACGGACAGCCCCTTCGATGTGAATGCTCAACTCCAATCGTTGCTGGGCCGTTCCGAGGTTCTGCCTGTCTACCTTCCGGAACTGAACCGCTACCTGCTCGACTACCCAAACACCAAACTGGAGGAGTCGGAATCACTGTTCTACTGGGAAAGGGTCAACTTCGGCATGAAGCCGACGCTACGCCTGAATCATGCGATCTCCTACCAGTCGTCGGGTCCCAAGGGCCCAGTGCAGGTACTCGCGGTGAAGCAACTCTACGCCAGCCATTACTTCCAGCTCGCACTGGACCTCACGGCCTGCGTCACGGAGAGCGGCCGCACTGACGAGAAGGGCTTTTATCTCATCAGCTTGAAAGGGTCCACCCAACAAGGCCTCACCGGTTGGAAGGGGTCCCTTCTTAGAATGGTGATTGTCAGCCGCACGCGCTCCGCACAGGAAAAGCTGTTGATCAACATTAAACGATCGCTGGAAGCAAACCCGTAAGAGCCTGCGCCCAGCACGCCTGGCGCTTCGTGGTCAACTCCGGCGGTCTGCCGTGCGCGGCCTGGTCAGAAATTTCGCCGCCTCGGCCACCCACAATACGCTGCTGGCGACTGCCGTGGAGCGTATCCAATCGGCGCCACTCAGGCTCACCGTTCCAAAAGCGCTTTGCAGGAACGGTACATAGACAACCAGGGTGTGCAGCGCGACAGATAGCGCCACAGCAGCCCAAAGCCAGCGATTGCTGAACAGGCCTCTAAAGGCGCTGTAGACCGCCGACCGGGCGTTGAAGGCATTGAAGACCTGAAACAGCATCAGCGTGGTGAACGCCATAGTCCGCCCGTATTCAATGCCGCCGGGGCCTTCGATCCAACCTCCAGGCAGCGCGGCGTCAAAGACCAGAAGGGTCCCCGCAGCCATCACGATGCCAACCAGTCCGATGCCGGCACGCATACGGTGGTTGATGACTCCTTCGCTGCTGGGCCGGGGATCGTTCCTCATCAGATCGGGGTCCGAAGGGTCAAGGCCGAGTGCGAGCGCGGGCGCGCCATCGGTGAGCAGGTTGATCCACAGGATCTGTGTGGCAAGCAAGGGCAGCACCAGGACTCCATGGCCGCCAACGCCCAGCGGACCCGCGAGTACCACTGCAAAGAAGACTGTCAAAACTTCACCGACGTTCGACGACAGCAGATAGCGCAGGAACTTCCGGATGTTATCAAAGACGGCTCGTCCCTCCTCGACGGCGGCCACGATTGTCGCGAAGTTGTCGTCAGTCAACACCAGATCCGCCGCCGCCTTCGACACATCAGTGCCGGTGACGCCCATGGCGATTCCGATGTCCGCGGACTTGAGAGCCGGAGCGTCGTTCACGCCGTCGCCTGTCATGGCCACGATCTCGCCGCCGCTTTGCATGGCCTTCACAATGCGCAACTTCTGGTGAGGCGTGACGCGTGCATAGACTGCAACGTCACGCGCGGCGGCCGCGAGATCCTGATCGGACATGACTTCCAACTGGATGCCGCTGACAACGCGGTCGTCCGAGGCAATGCCGAGTTCGCGCGCAATTGCAAGGGCCGTGCCGGAGTGGTCACCTGTGATGAGGATGGGCCGGATGCCAGCCGCCTTGGCACGCGCGACGGCTGCTCGCGCTTCAGGGCGTGGCGGGTCGATCATGCCGATCAACCCCAGAAAGACCAGGTCACTCTCATACTCATCCGCCTTATTGTTCTTGGTCGACAGCGACTCGCCGCCTTCATAGTTCCTGAATGCCGCGCCTAGCGTACGCAAAGCCTCAGCCGCCAGGCGTTCGGTCTCCTGGAGAATCTCCGTCCGGCGTTCCGAGGTCAGCGGGCGCACCTCTTCTCCGGTCGATTCATGGGTGCAACGCTCAAGGAGCATCCCCGGCGCTCCCTTCGCGAACACGACCCGCTTGCCTCCGTTTTCGCCGTCCTCATGGACTGTACTCATTCGCTTGCGCTCGGAAGAGAACGAAGCTTCCGATACGCGCGGGAACCGTGCCCGGATCCCGTCATGATCCAGGCCTGCTTTGGTCGCGGCCACCAGCAGCGCCGCTTCGGTTGGATCGCCATGAATCTTCCATGACCCATCCTGTTCCGTCAATTGTGCATTGCTTGCCAGGGAGGCTGCCCGGAGTAGGCGTTCCGTCTCGTTCTCTAATTCAGCCGTTAGCTCCGTACCCTCTGACGTCTGCAGTGCGCCCTCGGGTGAGTAGCCCGTACCCGTCAGATTCACCCGGCCTGAGGCGGTGATGATGACGCGGACTGTCATCTCATTGCGCGTCAGGGTTCCGGTCTTATCCGAAGCGATCACGGTTGCTGATCCCAGGGTTTCCACCGCAGGCAGCTTGCGCACGATCGCCCCCCGCCGGGCCATCCGCTGGACGCCAATTGCCAGGACCACGGTCACCACGGCTGCCAATCCCTCAGGCGCAGCCGCTACGGCGAGAGCGACGCCGAACATGAGCACATGAACGATCGTTTTCGCGTCGCGCGCGCCGTAGAGCACAAGCAGACTCGCGACGACAACAGTCGCGATGATCACCACCCCGATTCCCAGTTGCTTGCCGATGCGGTCGAGTTCATGCTGCAAGGGAGTTGCCGGGGACTTCGTCGTGCTCAGAAGGCCGGCAATCTTGCCCAACTCTGTCCCCATGCCGGTAGCCGTTACGACAGCTCGGCCGTGGCCGTATGAGGCTGAGGTTCCGGCGAAGACCATGTTGAGGCGGTCACCGATCCCAGTGTCTGCATCGACGGGCTCCGGGCTCTTAAGCACAGGTAGGCTCTCGCCCGTGAGTGAGGCTTCCAAGGTTTGCAGTTCGGTCGCGCTGATCAGCCGGGCGTCGGCCGAGACTGCGTCACCTTCGTTGATGATCAGCACGTCGCCTGGCACAAGATCCCGGGTTGCAACGCGCTGCTTTGCGCCGTCACGAACAACGCTGGCTTCTGGTGCAGCCATGGCCTGCAAGGCGGCAAGCGCCTTCTTCGCCCTCCCCTCCTGCACGAATCCGAGAATCGCGTTCAGCAGAACGATCGCGATGATGACCAGTCCCTCATAAGGGAGTTTCGTATCGCGCTCCACGGCCCACACCGCGCTGGATATGACCGCGGCCGCGATGAGAAGCAGAACCAGCGCGTCCGTAAACTGCCCGAGGAACCGCCTCCACTCGGGTTCAGCCTCTTCGGCATCGAGTTCGTTCGGACCACCTCTCTCCAGGCGCGCCAGCGCCTCCAGTGAACTTAGGCCGGCATCGGCGTCAGTCCCCAGTCCTCCGGCCACTTCCAATGCCGGCCGTGCGTGAGGGGCCATTTGTTCTAGGCTGGCGGTCTTGCTCATTCCCTGCTCACACTGTTCGTTTTCGCGGTGCAGCTTGGAGTTCACGATCCACGCTGCTAGCTGACTGGTAACTCGCGGAATCGTGCTGCAGAGGACCCGGTACCGAGTGGATTCTCTGCTCGGCGGCGCTCTCGAAGCCGGCCGCGGCATGCGCGGATAACTCGGCTTCGAGATAATCCGCGTTTTCCTCCTTCTTGATAACCATGTTCTCCAGCAGCGCCTGCGACACGGTGTCGCCCGCCCGGCCACAGATTGCAGCGGCGGAGCAATACTGATTCACCGCCTCCCTGTCGGCCGCGAGGTCATTTTCCAACTGCTCTAGAAAGCTTCCGCCAATCCTGGGCGCGGGCGGCGCGTCTACCTGCGGTAAGCCCTTCAGTGCAAGGATCCGGCCGATAAGACACCGGGCGTGGAGCATCTCTTCAATGGCCTGTTTCGTGATGTATAGACCATGGCGCCCATTCCCGCTGATGTGCAGCATCTCCGCATGAACTATGTGCTGCGCGATCGCCGACAACTCGAATTCGAGGGCTTCGTTCAACAGTTCAATGACTCTCCCGGTTCCACGCATTGGCTCTCCTCTCAAGTCCCGAGCTCCTGAACGGTCCGAAGGTAGGTGACAATGTCCTCACGGCTCAGCATCCCCGCCACTTCGCTGCCAGACATGACCGGGAGTTGGTTCACTCCATCCCGGTCCATGAGTTGCAGGGCGGCCCACAGATCAGCCGATGGGCCAATGCTAATCACCTCTCGCATCGGGATCATGACATCCGCGGCGGTTGTGGTGCTCCATTGCGCTTTGGGCACTTCTTTGATTCGGTGAAGCGTCATCAGCCCGACCGTTTCTGGCCCACGAACGACCAGGAAGCAGCGGCGGCCGATGCCCAGCACGTGTTCGTCCACCAACTGCTGCAGCAACGTGTCCGCCGCAACCGACACACATTGCCTGCTCATCGCCTGTGAGACCTCGCGGCCGGCCAGCAGTCCCTGAAACGCAACCTGGTGCACCTGCGCTGAGGCGGCATTGTCCAGGAACCAGCCGATGAATGCGATCCAGATGCCTCCCCCAATATCGCCCGCGAACATCCGCCAGACCCCGGCCAGAATGAACAGGAATCCGAAGAAACGGCCGGCGTTGGCGGCGATGAGTGTCGCCTGGCGCAGGTTTTTCGTTGCACCCCAAATCAGAGCCCTCAGCACGCGCCCGCCATCCAGCGGGAACCCTGGGATCAGATTGAAAAGAGCCAGCGCAAGGTTAATAAACGCCAAATATTTGGCCATTCCCCACAAAGGCTCATTGCCTGCCAGCAAGGGTTGGACCACACTAAGACCAGCGGCCAGACCCAGGCTCACCGCCGGCCCAGCCATGGCGATCAGCAGTTCCGCCTTCGCGCTCGGCGGTTCCGCGCCGATCTGAGCAACGCCGCCGAAGATGAAAAGCGTTATGCTGCGGACCGTCATCCCGAACCGAATGGCGATATAGGAATGCCCCAGTTCGTGCAGCAGCACGCTGGCGAATAGCAGGATTGCCGTCGCAGCGCCGGTGACCCAGTACAGCAGAGGCGGCCAGTTCTTGAATTCCGACGGGTAGTAGCTGCTTCCCAGGATCCAGGTAAGCAGCGCAAAGACCAGGAACCACGAATAGTCCAGGCTGATCGGAATCCCCATGATGCTGCCCAGGGCAACGCCGGGCCGCGCCGCGAGGGCGCTCTTTTGCCCTTGCGACGCTGCGCCGCTTCCGGCGGCATAGGACCGCTTCGATTCAGCTGTGTAGCTCAAGGTTCACTCTCCTCATGACCGGCCGCCGGTAGCCGCCGGGAAGCGGATCGCCGGTAAGGGACGAGATGAAAACTCTTCTCAAATACCGCCGCCACCAATGATGAGAGCAATCCTCTGCCCAACGGGGAATCCTCCTGCGAAAACTCCTTCGGATCGACTGTCAGGATCACCCGGATCCCATCTCTCCTGATTCTGGCCCCGGACGTGCACTGTATCCTGCATGCATCGGCCGCAAGGAGGAGAACTCTACGGATGTGGCTTCCGGCACCGAGCGGCTCGGAGGAGATGCCCGCCCGGATTTCCGGCCTGACTCGGCCGAAGCCGGCGTGCTGACCGGAGGAGACGAGAGAGGGGCCTTCGATCGAAGAAGGCCCCAGTGTCGTCATTCGGTTGGAGAGATTCCGGCTCTGGCGCACAACTGCGAGTCCACCCTGGACCTCCGGTTCTCTAGACCTGACGACGACCGGATTTGGTGAATGGGAGCAGCGGACTGCTTGGCCGGCGAGTTGCGCGCCAGTGCGACCTGACGCCATGAGGTCAGATGACCGCATTTGGTCATACGCGAGTTCAGTTGGGTTTTCCGGACTTGGGACAACTGCGGTTGCCGCGTGGTTGGGCAGCGGATCTAGCTATTGCTGAATCGAGGCTGCTACCGGGCGCATGCTCGCCAGCCACCGATCTTCTGGCCTTTGGGATCATCATGGTCCCCGGACGCGCTTCCCGGATCGGGAGAGTAGAGGAAACGACCAGAATTGGTTTGTTTGCCGGCTGAAGCAACAGAGGACAGCCCTTGCCGCGCTCGGAGGTGGACCGGCCTTCCTGCGAGCCGGCCCCAGGCTCCGAAAGCAGGGACAAGGGATAGAAGGGGTAAGGGATAGAAAGGAAACGCCATGATCAATCCAGGGACCATATTGATGCAAAGCACGGCGGCGCATCCACAGTGCTTCCACCTCGAGGACGGCTGGTATCCGAATGCCTGGCGGGCGCTCAGACAGGACCTCACCCATCAGCAGTTCGAAAAAGAACTTTCGGCCGCGGGGTGGACCTTCTTCTACATGGCCCACTCGGTAGCGGCAATTGCTTTCGGTTTCGCCCGCGCAAAGATGATCAGCACGGCGCTCAAGCGCGTCATTTCGAGAGTGAAACAGGAGAACTGCAATTGCCTGGAGATCGAAACCGTGGAAACACACTCGTTCCTGGGAATGCCATACGTCCGCGTTTCCGCGTACCCGCGCCATATCCAAAAGGGCTCGGTTTTCGCCGGTCAATAATACCGGCGTTCGAACCTGCACCAGCCCCGCCCAGCAACCGCCCTGCTCCACGAAGGGGAGGAAATTAAAGTTGAAAGCCGCAATGGACGAGACTCTCTCCTCCCGGATGCCGATCGGCGCTTCAGTTGGCATCGCGGCGCAAGTGGGCGCAAAGCGAGAGCTCGACGACCTGGCGCACGAGGAGGAGCGCCTGGGGAAAGATACTTTCGTCCGCCTACTGCGCGAGAGTGGAGGAGTGGTCAGCAAGTCCGCAATCCGGCTCGGAATACCTCGCAAGACGCTGAATGCTCTCATGCGCAAGCTCGGATATCCCGCAAGGAGCTCTGACCGCCGATGGCCACTTGACCGCCATTCGTCAACGGCCCCGCCCCGATGTTGAAGTCCAGACCGCACTTCTCGCCGCGTCCGTAACGAACCGCATCCTGAACAGCCTGGATGCGATGCGCCACCCGCAGGCCAGCCAGCCCGCCATCGATGCCGTGTTGGTCCCGCTCGTGCATACAACAGTGTGCAGCACTCGATCCCCTGCGGGGGCGGGTTCTGGCAGCACGAAAGGGGAAATCATGAATTGGGATCAGCTCGAATGCAAATGGAGTGAGTTCTCCGGCTCGGCCCGCGCACACTGGAGCGTCCTCACCGACGATGATTGGAAGGCGATCACCGGCAAGAAAGCGCAATTGGTATCGCGCATCCAGCAGCGGTACGGAATCTCCAGGGAGGCTGCGCAGCACCAGGTCGAAGAGTGGTCGAACGGACTCTTGGACACTGCAGTGCCAGCACGAGCCCGCTGACACCGGAGAATTCGTCGAAAATCTCCGAATGTCAGAAGACCGCTGACCACATCCGGTCATATGACCCCGCAAGGTCACCTGGATTCTATTGATCCAGGGTCTATAGGGCCGCCAAGTGTGGGCACGAAAGACATCATGGCCCGCAGGCGGAGTTGGCCTCCAAAGTGCACCAGCCAAAGAGCATGGGATCCGTCCGCTGAAATCGGCAGCAACTGGTCACCAAAGTGAAACTCAAGCCCCGGACCCCAACCTTGGGGGAGGGGAGAGAAGGAAGAAAGAAAGATGATGATGAAATTGTTTAAAACAGTATCGACCGTGTGCGGTGTGGCGCTGATGGGCGCTATCCTCGCACCGAGCGCGATGGCTGACGACTGGAACAGGAAGACCAAGATCACCTTCAGTGGCCCGGTTGAAATTCCAGGGGTTCACCTGGCTGGATGGGGTGTATTGCCCGCTGGCACATACACGTTCAAGATCCTCGACTCACTGAGCGACCGTCACATCGTCCAGATCCTCAATGAGCAGGAAACGACGGTATACGCGACGATCCTGGCCATCCCGAACTTTCGTCTGAAGTCGACGGATAAGACGGTGATTACCTTCAGGGAGAGACCGGCCGGCCAGCCTGAAGCGCTG
>JACZJQ010000201.1 GCA_014860455.1 Bryobacteraceae bacterium
TGCAGGGGGAGGGGGGAGGAGAGGGGAAGGATCAAATGGGAAGCGCCCGGAAGCTTCAGAGGAGCCGCCGGGCGCTTGTTGTAAGGGACTGCGGGTCGAGCCTAGAATTCGAAGCGCAGGGTGAACTGGAGAACGCGGGACAGGCCACGCTGGCTGGTCAACCGGCCGAAGTTACCGCTAGTCGGGTCGTAGTTGGCCCCGCCGAAGTTGGTGTGGTTCATGGCGTTCAACATGTCGAAGGCGAATCGCGCCTGAATGCCCCGCTCCATATTGATCGGGAAAAGACGCTCGATCTTGAGATCGACGTTGGTGATGCCGTCTTCGCGGAGGGAATCAAACCGGATCGGAGAAACCCGGACATGGTAGCTTCCGGGCTGAGCGGCGGAACGGCCATCGAATCCGACATAACCGGACGGGATGGCGCCGCTGGTGCGGTAAGTCAGAGCCGGGTCGAACCAGGCCAGATAGTCTTTGCTGCGCACTTCGTCGTGCTTCCAGAGATTTTCGAGCTGGTTGATATCGCCATAGAAGAAGCGGTTGCCCCAGTCACCAAGGCTTGGGCCGGAAGTGTACTGAAAGACCCATGACAGATTCCAGTTGCCGATGATGTGGGACATGGGGCCGTCGGAGACGAGTTTCCGGCCTTTGCCGAAGGGGGTCTCATAGACGGCGGTCCAGGCGATGGAGTGGGGGCGGATGTTTTCGTTGATGCGCTCGGTGGGGGCCTGGTCGAACTCGTTGGCGAGCCAGTCGGCGACGCGGCCCGAGGCGTAGGTCCACATGAACGTGGTTTGGAAGCCGCCGGTCATGCGGCGCTCGAGGAGAAGCTGCATGTCCTTGTAGGTGTTGCTGCCGATGCGGCCATTACCACCGATCTGATAGTCGCGGAGGTTGCTGTACATCGAGTGGCCGCGCAAAAGGCGGTTTCGCTGGATGTTTGCGTTGGTATAGAAGCCCTGGCCGCTGACAAAGCGGTAGAGGGTGGGGTTCGCAGTGGCCAAGCCGGCGAGGTTTTTGATGTTATAGGGATTGGCGACGTTTCCGTTGAGGAAGTTGTCGTTGGCCTGATCGCGCACGTTGCCGGTGGTCCAGTAGTTCTGGGGCAGATAGTTGATCCGGTTCTGGACAGGGAGAGTTGAGTAGGAGCCGTTGTAGGAGACGTCGATCATCAGATTGCGGGCCAACTCCCTCTGGATGCCGATTCTCCAACGGTTCTGGAGAGCAGGCTTGTACTCCCAGAAGCGGGAGTTGAAGTCGCCGCCGTAGAGAGCAACAGCACCGAGCGAGGAACCGTAAGGATCGTCAAATCTGGTGTTGCCGCTAGCCGCACGGACCGGGAACGGATCGTGCATGGGGGTCTGCGAAGCGCTCAGGCCGGCGATGCTGCCGACTCCGCAGCAGAACGTCAGGCCGGCGTCGTTGCTGATGGGGGTGCTGGTGGCCTGGGTGTAACCGTTGGTGTAGGGCCGGTCATTCGACACGTTGAGGGTGTCCTGATACATGCCCCAACCGCCGCGGATGACGGTCTTATTGTTGATCGAGTAAACCATGCCGACTTTGGGCAGGAAAACGTGGGTGCCCTTGGTGGCGGTATCGAATCCGTTGGTGCCGAGGTAGCTCGATATGCCGGTGGCCTTGAAGGCACTGGCGGCGAGTTCGGGAATCGGATTGGCGGCATAGGCGGCCTGCACCATGCTGGTGATGGGGCTGGCGGCGTCGGTGAAGGTCCAGGCGATGCCGCGGTTGAAGCTCTCGTCGACGCCATTCTCACGCTCGTAGCGCAGGCCGAGCGAGAGGCGGAACTTGTTGCTCACACGCCAGTCGTCCTGAAAGAACAGGGCGCGGCGCGGAGAGCGGAAGTAAAAGGTGTCGTTGGAGTCGATGCTCATGCTGCTGGGCAGGCCCATCATGAAGGCGGCCCACTCATGGATGTGTTGTGCGGCGACGTTGTCGACGTTGGAAGCGCGGGTCCAGTTATTGCGGAACTGGAAGTAGCCTGTGCTCGATCCAGGACCGGCGGCGGCGAAATTCGTCTTGCGCTCCTGGATGCCGTACTTGAACGAGTGGTTCCCCATGATCGTCGTCATGGCGACGCGAAGCTCGACGTTGGTCAGCTTGGTGCCGATCACGGCGTAGCCTTCGCCGATGTCCTGCATGGTGTCGAATTCCATTCGAGGCATCTGCGTAAACTGGTCGGCGCGCTGGTCGATGTAGGAGGGCAGGCCGAAATCGGTTGCCTTATAGGCGGCGCGCGTGGTGTTGCGGGAGCCCTCTTCCCAGCGGGAGATGCCGAGGTTCATATCGAGGATGTTGGACGAGTTGACCGTCCAGACATAGCCGATGTTGCCGCCACGGTTGATGCGGGTGAGGCCGTTGGAGTGGAGGCCGGGGACGGTTTCGTAGGTCCAGTCGTATTCGTTGGCCAGACGGTCGTTCCACTGCCAGCGGACGTTGACGCGGTGGTTGTCGGTGACAACCCAGTCGTAACGGTTGACGATGGCGTCGAAGATTTCGTCCTTGGGCATGGCAGCGGCGAAGTAGTTGTTGGTCATCTCCGGGGTCACCTTGCCCGGAATGTTGTTGGGCGTCGGGAAGAGCTTCGCATAGTTGGCGTAGGCGGGGTTGAGGACCGGGATGCCCTTGTTGCCGGGGAAGGGGGTGCGAACTACGGTGTTGCCCTGCAGAGTGGCCGAGCGAGGATCGTAGATGATGAAGCGGTTCGGGTTGGCGATGGTGGTGAAGTAGGAGAAATCGCCGGTGCGGGCCGCTTCGGTGGGCACAGTCCGGTCGGTGGAGGAGGTGGTCTCGGCCTTCGACTGGCGAATTCCGTTCCAGGTGAGGGTCCAGAACAGCTTGTCCTTGCCATTGAAGATCTTCGGGATGAAGACCGGGCCAGCGGCGGTCATGCTGTAGTTGTTGGAACGGCCGGTGGCCTGCTTCTTGCGAACATCCGGGTTGATTGTGCCGGCGCGCACGGCGGCGTCATAAGGCTCGCGGGTGAAGAAGGGGGTGGCGTTCCAGCGCTGCTGCCAGTGCTGGTTGAACAGTGCACCGTGCAGGGTGTTAGTGCCGGAGCGGGAACTGACGTTGATGGCGGCGCCGGAGGTGAAGCCCTGGCTGGCGTCGAAGTTTGAGGTTTCGAGTTTGAATTCGGTGATGGAATCGGACGGAGGGGTGAAACCGACGCGGCGTCCTGAGCCGGTCACGGTCATGCCGTCGATGGTGTACTCGTTCTGGCCGACACCGCCAGCAGTGGCGAATGCGGAGGTGCCGCCATTGTCGAACGGGCGGCGGTATTCGGGCTGGCCAGTCCACATCATGCCGGGAGCCAGTGCCGACAGCGCGAACGGATTGGTGTCGGAGAACGGCAGGTTGGCAATCTGCTTGTTGTCGAGAACGCGGCCGCCACTGGCGGTTGTGGTTTCAAGCAGCGGCGCCTCGGCAGTGACTTCTACTGTTTCA
Source organism: Bryobacteraceae bacterium (assembly GCA_014860455.1). Classification (GTDB taxonomy): domain Bacteria; phylum Acidobacteriota; class Terriglobia; order Bryobacterales; family Bryobacteraceae; genus PNKE01. The sequence goes on from JACZJQ010000201.1 coordinate 3,463, forward strand.
GCAACGCCGCCGAGTTCGAGCGCGACGTCGATTTCGATGCGGGCGGAGACGTTTAGCGTGATGCCGGACCTGACAGTTCTCTTGAACCCCTGGGATTCGACGCTGACTGTATAGCTGGATGGTTCCAGCAGGTTGGCTTCGTAGTAGCCCGTATCATTGGTCGTCAGGCGGCGCGATGTGTTCGTCGCCGTGTTTGTCACCGTTACGTTGGCGCCGGGCACGATGGCTCCCGTAGGATCCGTCACGCGCCCTTGAATACTGCCACGCGCTTCCTGCGCGTGGACAGACATGCAGAGCGCCGCCATGCAGGCGGCGGCCATGAATAGTCTTTTCATTGAACTCGCAGACCTCCCTGAGCGATTGAGTAAATCGAAGCTAGTGTGAATTTAATCACCCCAATTAAGTCAGGTCAAGGAATATCGCCATCGAATATGGCTATCTTAAGAGAGCATCACTTGATAATGTGCAAAATCTTGCACATCTGATATCCAGCCAGGCACACAGGTTTTCGAATTAGCCAGCCGCCTAATTTTGTGTTTTTTGCAACGGCCCTCGATCCCGTTTGCCTCGGCGCCGGCCGGCGGCGGTTTTCCAGGTTGCACCGGGAGGGTACGGACAGCAGACCTTCCAGCAGTGTGTGCTGACTGCTCTCACGCGGCGTGGATGCCTACTGTGATATAAAGATCGCTTATCCTACTCGAACCAGGAGCCCCGCCGGCATGAAAAAGAAATTCTACGGATGGTGGATCGTTGCGACGTGCTTCCTCACGTTCGGCATCTCCACCGGATTCCCCTACTACAACATCGCCTTCTTCTTCGACTACTTCCGCGACGACCACGGTTGGCCCATCAGTTTCGTTACGCTGGGCGCTCCGGTGGCGGTGCTGCTCACCATCTGGGCGGGTCCGTTCATCGTGCCCAGGGTCAGCCCACGACTGTTGATCATCATCGGGACGGGCATGACGTTCCTGAGTTTCCAGTGGTTCGCGCACTTGAGCGGCGCGCAGTGGGAATACTATGCCGCATGGTGCCTGTACATGACAGGGTACTTCCTGGCCGGCCCCATCCCGCACCAGATCATCATTTCGAACTGGTTCAAGGAAAAGCGAGGCCGGGCGATGGGCATCACCTACGTCGGCGTGGCCATTGTCGGATCGATCGGCAACAAACTGGGACCGTACCTCAGTTCAAAGATGCCGTACACCGAAGCCCTGAACTACATGAGCTTCCTGTTGCTGCTGGCCTGGCCGCTGGCCTTCTTCTTCCTCAGGGACAAGCCTTCGGAGATGGGCCAGCACCCTGATGGAAAGGAACCGGCCCCCGAGGCGGCGGAACCGGTGATCGAGAAGGTCGAGGCCAAGCCCTCGCTGGCCACCTCGGCGGCCTCATCCGCGGGCCAGACTTTCAACCAGTTGATGAAACAGTCGTCGTTCTGGCTGCTGCTGGTTGGCAGCGCGGCGTCCATCGGGTCTATCGCCGCCGTCAATTTCCACATGAAGTTTGTTTTCGAGTATCAGGGCTTCACTGACCAGGAAGCGCGCAACGCAATTTGGGGGACGGCATCATTCTGGGTTTTGTGGGCGAGTATTGCCGGCCGCCTGCTGGCCGGATATCTGGCCGACAAGTATCCTCGAAAATACGTGATGCTGGCGACCTACCTGATTGTCGCCGTGGCGATTCCCTCGCTGTTCCTGGTCCGGCCGGAGAGCGAAGGCTACGTCTACCTCTTCGCCCTGGTCTTCGGTTTCGCCATGGGCGCCGACTACATGTTGATCCCTTTGATGGCAGCCGATCAGTTCGGTCTGAACTCGCTGGCGCGGGCGATGTCGGCGATTCTGCCAACCGACACCATCGCCCAGTTCTGGTTCCCGAACTTCGTCGCCCGCTTGCGCGACCTGTTCTTTGCCGGCGACTATCACTCGGCGATGCTGGCCGTTTTCGCCACCGCGTTCATCGGAGCGCTGGCGATCGCCGGGCTTCCGAAGAAGGCCAAGATCCCGAAGACCTGATCCCGGCGTTGTTGGGATGATGGAGGAGCCATGATCATCGCGGATTTGAAAGAAATCGCGGGCAGGACCTATCCTGCCCGCCGGCGGACCCAGAACCTTGTCGGCGGCATGTCGCCGATCCAATGCAAGAACTTCGCCATCGGCAACGTCACGCTTGAACCCAACGGCGGTCAGGTTCCCTGGCACAACCAGGAGCAGGAGGAGGTCTACATCATCATCGAGGGCACGTGTGAGATGTGCCTGGGCGAAGAACGGCGGATTCTCACCACGGGCCAGGCCGCCTACATCACGCCCGGCGTCTTTCATCAGTTGACCAACATAGGCGACACGCCGGCGCGGATGATGTACTGCTACGGGCCGGCGGGCGATGTCGCCCACTGGCGCCAGGAACTTGACGGCACGCTGCCGAAGGCCGGCGTGGATGCCCCGCCACTGCCCGAAGGCGCACAGCCGCAATGCACGAAGAAGCCGGGAGAGTGATCGAATGAGCGAAGCAACTATCCACAAGATCGGCGTCATCATGAATGGCGTCACCGGGCGAATGGGCACCAACCAGCACCTGATGCGCTCCATCGTGGCCATCCGCCAGCAGGGCGGCGTGAAGGTGAGCCCGACTGAGTTCATCATGCCCGAACCGTTGCTGGTTGGCCGCAATCCCGTGAAACTGGCCGCCATCTCGGCGCAGGCCGGCGGAGTGCCCTACACCACCAACCTCGAAGCGGCTCTCGCGGATCCCAATTACCAGATCTACTTCGACTCACAGACGACAGACCGGCGTGTCCCCGATGTCTCGAAGGCCATCGACGCCGGTAAGCATGTCTACTGCGAGAAGCCGACTTCGGACTCGCTCGAGGCCGCTCTCGGCCTCTACAAAAAGGCTAAGGCAGCCGGCGTCAAGCACGGCGTCGTCCAGGACAAGCTTTGGCTGCCTGGCATGTTGAAGTTGAAACTGCTGAAAGAGACCGGTTTCTTCGGGGATATCATGTCGGTCCGCGGCGAGTTTGGCTATTGGGTCTTCGAAGGCGACTCGGTCACCGCCCAGCGCCCCAGTTGGAATTACCGGAAACAGGACGGCGGCGGCATTATCATCGACATGCTGTGCCACTGGCGCTACGTTTTGGACAATCTCTTCGGCAATGTCCAGGCCGTCTCCTGTCTTGGCGCCACTCACATCAAGCGCCGCTGGGACGAATCGGGCCAGCCGTACGACTGCACCGCCGACGACTCGGCCTATGCCACCTTCCAACTCGAAGGCGGCGTGATCGCCCACTTCAATTCGTCCTGGTGCGTCAGAGTGCGGCGCGACGACCTGCTGACCGTCCAGGTGGACGGTACGCGCGGCTCCGCGGTCGCCGGATTGCGCCACTGCTGGATCCAGCCCTACGGCGGAACGCCGCGGCCGGTCTGGAATCCGGATGTCGACAGCCCGCTGGATTTCAATGCAGGCTGGCAGAAGATGCCACATCAGGAGAACTACGACAACGCCTTCAAGCGCCAGTGGGAGATGTTCCTGCTCCATGTCGTGAAAGACACGCCGTTCCAATGGTCGCTGCTCGAAGGCGCCAAGGGCGTCCAGTTGGCCGAACTGGGCATCGCATCGTGGGATAAGCGCGGCTGGGTGGACGTACCCGCGCTCGAGGGTTGAGGACCACCGAGCTGAGCGTCAGCTAAGAGTCCCGCAGGGCCTCCGAGGGGTGCACCCTGGAGGCTCGCAGAGCGGGAATGAGAATGGCCACCGCTGAGACGGTGGCCAGGACTCCGCCAACGAACAGGAATGTCGCCCCGTCCAGCGGTTTGACACCGAACAGCATCGTTTCCATTGTGCGGGTCGCCAGCGGCGAAAGGCTCATGCCGATCCCGAGGCCGAGACCCACCAGTGTCAGTCCGTTGCCCATGACCAGCTTCAGGATCTCTCCGCTGGTGGCGCCCAAGGCCGAACGCACGCCGAACTCGCGCGTCCTCTGCGAAACGGAGATCGAGATGACGCCGTAGAGACCGACGGCCGAAAGCGCCAGCGCAAGCACGGCGAAGATGCCGAGCAGTGTCATGGCCAGCCGTTTCTGCGACAGGTGCGTGCCGATCAACGCCGACATTGGCTGCAGCCTGTCGACGGGCGTTTCCGCATCCACCTCGGAGAAAGCCCGCCGGACCGCGTCCGCCATCGGCAGGGGATCCTGGCCGAATCTGACTGCGACCGCGATGAACGGCCAGGGCAATTGCGCATGGGGCTGGTAGATGGCCACGCGGGGCTCTTCGTCGAGTTGAAGATGTTTCACGTCCGCGGCCACGCCGACCACCTCGGCGCGAAATTCGTGGTTGGCGACCTTCATCCGGACGAACTGGCCCACGGCGTCGCGGCCGTTGAAGTAGGCGCGCTCCATGGCCCTGCTGATGAGGATCACGGGCGGCGCGTCCAGCGTATCGCGCTCACTGAAGACACGGCCCTTCAGCAGCGGGATCCGCAGGGAATCGAAGTAACCGGGCGTGACGGCGTTATAGGTCGCGCTGAGTTTCTGGCCTTCGAGATCGGGGCGGCCGTCGATGGAGAACTGAGCAATCCAATTCACCTGCATGAACGGCAAGGCTGTTGTGATGCCCACGGCACGCACTCCGGGCAGTGAGGCGAGCCGGGCGGCGGCGTCCCTGGCATAGCGTGCGCGATGCTCCGGCGTCGGGTACTTCGCGTCCGGCAAGGTCAGGCGGCAGGTCAGGACGCTATCGGAACTGAAGCCAGGATCGATCCGGGTCAGCCCGGACATGGTCCTGACGAGCAGTCCGGCGGCTATCAGCAGGATGGTGGACAGCGCCACTTCGGAAATCACCAGCACCGAGCGCGCAGTCCTCCGGCCCGTCCCCGACGTACCGCCGCGGGCCTCTTCTCTCAGACAGCCGGCCAGGTTCAGCCGAAGGCTACGCCATGCGGGCAGGCAGCCGAAGACGACGCCGGAGGCCAGGGCCAGGGCGAGGGCGAACAGCAGCGCGGCGGAGTCGAATCCCGCGGTCTCCAGGCGGGGCAAGGTGAGCAGAGACCAGTCCTTGATCGCCTCAAATGCCAGGTGACCGGCAAAGGCGCCGGCCAGTCCGCCGGCGACGCAGATCACGAGGCTCTCCGCAAGGAGTTGGCGGAATATCTTCAGCGGATTGGCCCCGAGGGCCGAACGCACGGCGATCTCCTTCACGCGCGCGGCGAACCGGACCAGGAACAGATTCACCAGGTTGAAGCAGGCGATCAGAAACAGCAGCCCGACAGCGGCAAGCAGGACCAGCAGTGGCTGTCTGAACGATCCGGTGACCTCCTCGTGCGCGGACTTTGTGAAAGTGATCCAGCCGCCGTCGCTCTCCGGGTGCTCCCCGGCGAGTGAACTCTGGACAGCATCCAGTTCCGACTGCGCCCGTTCGAGCGAGACGCCAGGAGCCAGACGCCCCATCACGCTGAGGTAGCGGGCCTCACGGGTAGCGAGTTCCTGGGGAGAAAACGCGGCAGGGATGTACATATCCGGGGACCGCGGCTCGCCCGGCAGTTCCGCAGTGACCCCAATCACCTCATGCAGCTCATTGTCCAGGACCATGCGCTTGCCGACAATGTCCTCCGCCGCGCCCATCCTGGTTCGCCAGAATTTCTCGGACAGTACCACCACCTGCCCCTTGCCGAAAACGCCCTCTTCCGGGACGAAATTGCGGCCCCGAAACGGGCGCTTGCCCAGCATGTCCAGGTAACTGGTGGTCACCAGCCGGGTCATCACCCGCAGCGGCGGCCCTTCGCCAGTCCAACTGGCGGCGTAGTTCCTAAACGCCGCGAGGTGAGAGAACGACTTCGCCCTGGCGGCGAAATCCCTATACTCCGGGGCCGAAAAGCTGGCCTGCGGCATCTGCCGCTCGGGGCTGCGTTTCCATAGGTAGTGGAGATTTGCGGAGTCCGGGTAGGGCAGGGGCCGAAGCAGAACGTGGTTGACGATGCTGAAAATGGCCGTATTCGCGCCAATGCCGACGGACAAAACGGCAACGACAGGCAGGACGAAACCCGGCTGGCGGATCAAGAGGCGAACGGCTGCCTGAATATCCCTGAAAATCACTGCGATATTTCCAGAATCCACATCCTATCCCGGCCGAGCCCGCCAAAGCAAGATCCCAATTGGAGCTTCGCGGGCGCCTCAGAGTGGAAGAGTCAGCATGGCCTCACAGCCTGATACGCCTTCGCGGTTGTGAAGCTCAAGCGTTCCGCCATGCGCCTCGGCGATCTGGCGCGAAAGAACTAGGCCGATTCCCGACCCGCCGGGCTTGGTGGTGAAGAACGGCACGAAGAGGTTGTTGGTCCCCGACAGCCCGTGTCCGGTGTCCCGAACAGCCATCAGGAGGCGGCCCTGCGCGGTTGTCCACGCCGCTTCCACCTCGCCGCCGGTCGCCTGCGCCGCCTCCACCGCGTTGTGGATCAGGTTGATGAGAATTTGCTCGATCTGATCGGCGTCGGCGCGCATGGTGACATTTGGACCGGGCAAGACGCTCACCTTCATCCGGTGTTCCATGGCCACCGCTCGCCGCACCACCGTCTCAACATGCATCTCCGCCATGGTCGGACGCGGCAGTTTCGCCAATCGCGAATACGCCCCGATGAACCGGCTCAGCGAATCCGAACGCGACTCGATGATGGAAAGGCCGGCAAGCAAGTCCTCTTGGTTCAGCCCGCCAGTCTCCTGCCGTGACGCCATTCTGCGCAGGCTGCCGGCGAGTGACTTGATCGGCGTGAGCGAGTTGTTCAATTCATGGCCGAGCACCCGGACCAGGCGCTGCCAGGCCTGCAGTTCCTCCTCACGAAGCGCCTTGGTGAGGTCAGAGACCACAAGCAACGTATGCGGCAGGCCGTTTTCCCTGAACGACGAGCGCCGCACCTCCCAGCGTCCCGACGCGCCTGGAAAGGAGCGCGCTTCCGTGCGCCGGACATCGCCCTCAATCAGGCCGCCGAGCCCCAACTCCGCCGCGCCGAGTCCCAGAAGGCTCTTCGCTTCACTGGCAAGCAGTCTCGATCCGGCACGGTTGACCAGTTTCAGCCTCAGAGCGTTGTCGAAAGTGAAGACGGCGACGTCGATCTCTTCCATCACCTTGAGAAGCAGCGCCGTCGCCTCAACCGCGCCCAGTCGCTGGTTTCTCAACGTCGCGGCCATGGCGTTCGCCTGCTGAAAGACCTCGCCGAGGGCGCTGTTCTTGTCCGTGCTGCGCCCGCGGATCGAATAGTCGCCTTCGCGCATCGCCTCAAGCAGGTTGGCCAGCGTCCGGAGGGGCGAAACGACGCGCTCGCGCGCCGCCCAGGCCATCATCCACCAGCAGAGAAGGACGAAGGCGCCTACCGTCCACTGCACCTTTGGCTCATAGCCGCCCGTCACCAGGACGTAGATGGTAAACACGACCGCCGGCGCCGCGGCGCCCAGACAGCAGATCCAGACCCGGTTTTCATGTGACCGGACCAGGCGCGCCGCTGCCCGCGTGAGTTTCATATGTGATATCGCTGCAGCCGCCGGTAGAGGGCGCTCCGGCTGAGTCCAAGCGCTTCGGCGGCATGGCTGACGTTGCCGTCGTGACGGGCCAGCGCCTTGCGGATGAGGAACTCCTCCACCTCCTCGATACTCATCTCCTCCAGCCTGCCCGTCGCCGCCGGCGCGCGCAGGGCCAGGTCGGCTGGCTGAATCGCGTCACCCTGAGCCATCAACACAGCCCGCTCGACCACGTGCATCAACTCGCGCACGTTCCCTGGCCAGGGATGCTCAATCAGAGAGCACACGGCGCTCGGCGCGAATCCCTTGATTTCCTTGCGATACCGTCTTGCCATCGCTGCCAGATGCGCTGTGGCCAGCAGCAGAATGTCCTCCTTCCGCTCGCGCAGAGGCGGCAGGTGGATCTCGACGGTATTGAGCCGGTAGAGCAGATCCTGACGGAACCGGCCCTGGGCTGAGTCGGCGTGAAGATTGGCGTTGGTGGCCGAGAGGATGCGCACGTCCACCCGCCGGGTCCTTGAGGATCCGACGCGCTCCATCTCTCCGGTCTCCAGCACGCGCAGCAGTTTGGCCTGCAGGGCGAAAGGCAGGTTAGCGATCTCGTCGAGAAAGATAGTCCCGCCCTCGGCCAGCTCGAAGCGGCCGACCCGGTCCATCTTGGCGTCGGTGAAGGCGCCCTTGACATGGCCGAACAGTTCGCTTTCAAACAAGCCTTCGGCCAGACCGCCCATGTTGACGGTGACCATCGGCTGGTTTGATCGCAGAGAGATGGCGTGCAGTGTCCTCGCCACCACCTCCTTGCCCGTCCCAGGTTCGCCCGTGATCAGCACGTTGGCGTCCGATGGGCCGACGCGCTCGATCATCGACAGCACCGGCTGCATGGCAGGCGCTTCGGCGATCATCGCCGGACGCTTGTCGCCGGCCAGCAGCCGGTTTTGCGCCTCGAGCCGCGCACCCTTGCGCAACGCGCTTGCCAGGCTGGCCTGCGTGCGCACGGTGGCCAGCAGACGGGCGTTATCCCAGGGTTTCTGGACGAAATCCTTGGCTCCGCGCCGCATCGCCTCGACGGCCAGATCCACCGTGCCCCAGGCGGTCATGACCACAACCGGCAGCATAGGATCGATATTCGTTACGCGATTCAACAGGTCCAGCCCCTCCTGGCCCGAAGTCGTGTCGCGGGTGTAGTTGAGATCGATCAGCAGGACGTCGTACTCACGCTTGTCGAGCGCGGCCAACACCGAGGCGGGAGATTGCGCCTGGTCCACCACGAAACCCTCGGCCTTGAGCAGCAGACGGAGTGCAGTGAGAATGTCTTCCTGGTCATCGGCGATCAGGATTCTGGGTTGCCTGGCGTCATTCATGGATCACAACCGTGCGTGAAGTGCCATTCTTGCACTTCGCCGCCTCCGTGAGAAGTGCCGCCTATGAGTGCGCCGCGAGCCGGAACCGGGCGGAGCGTTCCCGCCGCTCCAATTTGCGCCGCAATTCGTCCATCCTGCCGTTCAGGCGCTCGATCGTCCGTTCGCGCTTCAGATCGAATTCGCGCAGCCAACCTTCAGGAAGCACACCCTGGAGCTGGGCATGGAGGCGGGCTACGCCATCCGCGCCTCGCGGTTCCGCAGCCAGACGTTCGCCCGCAAACCCGTGCAGCAGAAGCGCTGCCGTCAGTACGGCCAGGGCGAGGGAGTCGGGTTCGATCCGCCTCACGACGGCGCCCCCGCGTTTTCCTCCACGATCCTGCCGTCGAACATGTGGATGGTGCGGCTCGCCAGTTCGGCGTATCGCGGATCGTGGGTCACCATGCAGATGGTGGCGCCGGACTTATGCAGGTCCTTGAGCAGCGTCATCACCGCCTCGCCGTTGGCCGAATCTAGGTTGCCGGTCGGCTCGTCGGCCAGCAGGATGGCGGGGTCGCCGACCAGCGCTCGGGCAACGGCCACGCGCTGTTGCTGGCCGCCCGAAAGTTGAGCCGGATAGTGCTTCACCCTGTGCGACATGCCCACTCTCTCAAGCGCATCGTGAACCTTCTTCTTGCGCTCGCCGGAGCCCATGCCGCGATAGGTGAGCGGCAGTTCGACATTCTCGTAAACAGTCAGGTCGCCGATCAGGTTGAACGCCTGGAAAATGAAGCCGATCTCGCGGTTGCGGATCCGTGCCCTCTCGGCCAGCTTCAGGCCGTGAACGGCCTGCCCGTTCAGGGTATAGTCGCCGCCTGATGGCGAATCCAGCAGCCCGAGAATCGCCAGCAAGGTCGACTTGCCGCAGCCCGAGGGACCGGCTATGGAGACATACTCGCCTTTGCGGATCTCCAGGTGGATGCCTGAGAGCGCGTGGGTTTCCACATCCTCGGTGACAAACACCTTCGTCACGCTCTCCAGTTTGATCAACGCCTGATTTGTCATTCCCTGTTACTTCCCTTCTCCTGCTGTTGGCTCAATTCAACCGCAACCGGTCGTGGCTGTCCCAGGCCGTCATGTCGGACAACACCACCTTGTCGCCGACTCTCAACCCGTCCAGGATCTCGACGGTCTGCACGCTGACCCGCCCTATCCTGACCTGCGTTCTTTCCGCTTCCTTCTCGTCGGCCGACAGTCTGAACAGGCTGATCACGCTGTTCGGCTGCCCGGAAACAGGCCGCTGGACGAAAAGCACGTCGCTCAACCGTTCCAGTTCAATCACGCCGTCCACGCTCAAGTCTGGACGCGCGCCGGGCGGGAGCGCACCAAGCAGAATGATGTCCACGGTGACGTTGCCGTTCACCGCCGCCGGATCTATACGCGCGACTCTGCCCTTGATCACGCCGTTATGGGTGTCGACTTCAGCCGCCTGGCCCAGCATCACATCCTTGGCCTGGGTCTCGGGGATGCGAATCTCGGCCTTCAGCTTGGAAGGCTGAGCCACTTTGGCCAGGATGGTGCCGGCCACCACGCGCTGGCCCACCTCCACCGGCATCTGCTGCAGCACGCCTTCGGCGCCGGCGCGGATCGTCAACTCATCCACCTGCTGACGTTTGAGGGCGTAAGCAGCACTCAGTTTCTCGATCTGGACCCGCTGGGCGTCGATCTGGGCCTGAGCCGACTGCCCGCTGATCTCCAACCGTTTGACGTCGATGTCGTAGCGTTTTGCGAGTTCGTCGGTGGTGGCCTTGCTGAGCTTGACGGTCAGATCGGGGGTGAGTCCTTCCTTCAGCAGCGCGTCGTCGCGTTCCCATTTCAGCTTCGCCTGGACATACTCGCTCTCCACCCTGGCCACCGAGGCGCGCAGATCGAGACGCGCAGTCTCCAACTTCACCTTCAAGTCGGCCATCGTAGCTTCAGCCGCGCGGATCTGCCATTTCAGGTCTTCCGCTGAGAGGACCAGGTCAGGGTTGCTGAGAACCAGCACAACCGTCTTGGGACCCACTTTCGCGCCCGGGCGGATGGCGATCCGCTCGACTCGACCCTCCGTCACCGCCGGGATCCACAGGATCTCCTCCGGGACGAGGGTGCCGATGCCCCTCACCTGCCGGACCATCGGCCCGCGCTTCACCGAATCGAACCACAGCGTCGACTTCTCCACCGAGGCAGCCGCCGGCTTCAGTTTCGACAAGCCGAAGGTGATCAGCGGGATCGCGGCCAGGATGAGTGCGCCAATGATGGTGCGGCGAATGATCCGTTTCTTGCGTGCGCCTTCTCTCGGAACGTCCATGTGTGTCTACCAGCCATGATGGGTGCAATCTCCGGCCCAAATCTGATTCGACCCGGATCTGACTATTTATCAAGCACATACGGATCGCGCCAAGCGGACGTTCTACCCTGGAGTGTCCGTTATTGGGACGGAGGTTGACCGGATACGTGCGGCGGGCAGCGCCTCAGTAGAGGCGTTCCTCGAGCGGGAGTTCCGAGAGTGGCCCAAGCGAGGAGCGGTTGGTCAGCAGCGGCTCGACTTCGCCGGCCGACTGCGGGCAGCCAAACAGGTAGCCCTGCATTCGGTCGCATCTGGCGGCACGGACCATCTGCAGTTCCGCCTCGGTCTCGACGCCTTCAGCAACCACCTTCAGCCCCCGCTGATGCGCGAGCACGGCGATCGTATGGACCAGCGGCAGGCTGCCCCCGTTGCGGGCGATCTCGCCGGTAAACGACCGGTCCACCTTCACCGTATCGACTGGCAGCCGGTGCAGATAGGTCAGTGGAGAGTAGCCGACACCGAAGTCATCGATAGCGAAAGTGATTCCGTGCTCCCGTAACGCACGCATCCGCCCGGCAGACACTTCGATGTCCCTGAGGACCGCCCTCTCCGTGATTTCGAATTCGAGCGCGTGGCCCGGCACACCCGTTTCGGCGAGAATGGCCAAAACCCTGTCAACGAAATCGGGACTGGAGAACTGGATCGGCGAAACGTTGACGGCCACCTTCGGGCAGTCAACTCCAGCCAGGCACCAGAGCGCCATCTGAAGACAGGTCTGTCGCAGAACCCATTCGCCAAGCTCGGAGATGAGTCCGCTATCCTCTGCCAGCGCGATAAAGGTGTCGGCCTCAATCAGGCCCCGTTTGGGGTGGTTCCAGGCCACCAGCACCTCGAAACCGTCCAGATTGCAGGAACGGTCCACCTGGGGCTGGAATCGCAGAAGCAGTTCCGATCGCCGGACCGCCTGGCGCAGATCATGGATCAGTTCGTAGCGCAGGTCCGCGTCCGCCGCTTGGACCGGCATCGCCTCATGCGCCGCATCACCGCCAAACGATCTCGCCCGAGCCGCGGCATCGGATACCGCCCTGATGACTTCGTGGGCGTCGCCCCGCCCAGTCGCGGCGACCAGGAACCCCACACTGGCTGTAATCTGAATGCTTTGCGGGCCGGCATGGAACGGCCGTCTCAATTCCCGCACGATGCACAGAGAGCGGTCCAGAGGCAATTCTTGCGGCGCGAGATGGGCCACGCAAGCGAACTCGTCGCCGCCCATCCTGCCCAATATGGGCAATTTCTCATCACCGCCTACGATCCCGATGGCCGCCAGCCTGGCCGAGCATTCGCGAAGAACGCGGTCGCCGGCCGAGAACCCAAGCCATCGATTGACATGGTGAAAACGGTCGAGGCGTATGTAGGCGGCGTACAACCTCCCTGTGTAAGCTACTGATTCCGAGGCTAGTTGCTCCTGAACAAGCCGTTCAAAGACCGGGCCCGTGACAAGGCCCGTGAGCGGATCGATTGACGGCAATCCGCCTTCGGGCGCCATTCGGGGCTGCGCGGCTGGCATGCCTGCATTCTCCCTCAAATTGGGACAAGAATGAAACAGGCAATGATGTTTAACTGGACCAGACGATTTGGCCTATTAGTACCAGGACTCACATTGCAGGGCGGCGGCGGTGCCAGTCCGTAAGTCTCTGGTACTCCACGCCGATCGAGAGAATCACGTTTTCGGTGAAGGGCCTGGAAACGAGGGAAAAGGCCACGGGCAGCCCATCGGCGAATCCGCAAGGAAGGGTCAACGCAGGCAGTCCGGCCAGATTGCCGGCCGCAATCATGCTCCGCAGTCCGCCCGCCTGGCGGGAACCCTGGGTCGCGGGCGGCCGGTCAAGGGGCAAGTCAATAGGCGGGGCAGTAGAGTATCTGGAAGGCGTGAAGATCACGTCCACGGTGCGGAACAGCTTGGCGAAATCCGCCCTGACAAGCGACCGGATCCGGCAGGCTCGAAGATAAGTTGCGGCAGTGATGGAGGCGGCGGCAGCCAGTCCCTCGACCTGCCGCTCGTCTTTCAGCTGCCGGATGCTGCCGTCCTCGATCAGGTCCTCGAAGATCGACGAGGCCTCGGCCGCGATGATCGTTGAAACCGCGGCGGAGTAAGGATGGTCGGGCAACGAAACTTCGACCAGTTGAACGCCGAGGCCGCGGATTCTGTCGAACGCCTCGTTGAGCGCAGGCCGCAGCCCGGCATCGGCAAACTCCTCGATATCGGTTTTCGAGTAACCCACGCGGAGGTCTTTGAACGCCGGCGCGAACTGGGGAAAGTAGTGGAAGGACTTGCGTGCCGAACCCGGATCGTCCAGGTCACCGCCGGCGATCGCATCGAGAATCCTGCCGCAATCCTCTGCGCTGCGGCCGATAGGTCCGATCTTGTCGAGCGTCCAACTGAGAGCCATGCAGCCGGCCCGGCTCACCAGCCCATAGGTGGGCCGCAGGCCGGTGACGCCGCAGAAGGCGCAAGGCGTGATGATGGAACCCGAAGTCTCAGAGCCGATGGCGTAGGGGACCAGCCCGGCGGCGACGGCTGCCGCGGACCCGCTTGACGATCCCCCGGCCCAGCGGTCAGGATTCCAGGGGTTGCGGCACGGCCCGCTCACCGACGCCGAAGCGTAGCGGTACCCGCCCCCGCCGGCAAGTTCGATCATCGACAGCTTGGCGGCGAGCACGGCGCCGGCCTTTTTCAGCTTGTTGACCACCGTGGCCGACGTCTTGAACACCTGTCCGGCGAACTGCGGCGCACCCCATTCGGTCCTCCGGCCCGCGACAGAGAGCAGGTCCTTGGCGCCGTAGGGAATCCCCTGCAGGACGCCTTTGAAACGGCCGCGTTTGATCAGGCGGTCGGCGTCACGCGCCTCGTCGAGAGCATCCTTGCGCAGCATCAGCGCGACGGCGTTGAAGCGCGGCCCGATCTTTTCGAGCCGCTCGAGATAGGCCTTCGTGAGGTCGCTTGACGAGATGGCGCGGGCGCGGAGTTGCGCACTCCATTCGGTCAGCGTCTGAAAGTAGGATTCCTCATTCAGCGCGGGCATGGCTTCAAGGCTCGAACCGGAACGACGGTTCCACTTCGCGCGACAATTTGACCGCCTTCAGCCGAGCCCGGTTGCCCTCCTGCGCGGCCCTCGCTTCGGCCGCTGCGGACTTGCCTTCTGGTGCGGGCTGCTGCCGGACTTCACTGGCCGCGGCCGGCGCCGACGCAATCAGGGCTGCCAGGCCACGACGGGACAACAGGTTTCCTCGGGAGGATTTCATTCGCAATCTCCGCGATGGTTGTTGTGGTGGGTTGCCAGGGCCTCGACGGCCGCCCGTTCCATGGCTTGGCGCGGGGCCGAGACGCCGGTGAACAACTGGAACTGCTCGGACGCCTGCTCGACGAACATCTCGATTCCGTGGATGGTCTCGCAACCTTGCTGTCTGGCCTGTTTGAGCAGAAGGGTCTCGTGGGGGTTGTACACCAGATCGAAAACGATGTCGGCCGGAATCGCGCCGTCGAAGAACGAACGCTCGGTCTCGGGCCACATGCCGAGAGACGTGGCGTGGACCAGAACATCGAAATGGCCCTCGGCGCAGTGCTCCAGGAGCACTGGCGTGCCCCCGCACACCTTGGCCAGGGCGCGTACGCGGTCGGGGTTGCGGCCCGTCACGAAGACCTTCGCGCCCGCGTCCGCCAGCGTGAATACCGCTGAGCGTGCGGCGCCGCCGTTGCCTGCAACCAGAACCGACGCGCCTCCCAGCTTGATCCGTTTCTCAAGCGGCACCCTGACGCCGGCGGCGTCGGTATTCGCGCCGCGCCATTTGCCGGCCTTGCGCCAGACCGTGTTCACAGCGCCGATCCGTTTGGATAGGGGATCGACGGCGTCGAGGTAACGGACCACACGCTGCTTGTGCGGGATGGTCACGCTGAATCCATTGATCGGTAGACGGTCGGCCAGGACGAAGAAGTCCTTGAGTTGAAGGGGATTGACGAGGAATGGCAGGTAAACAGCGTCGATGCGGCGCGACTGCAGCGCACGGTTATGAACGGCCGGCGAGATCGAGTGACGGATCGGGTCGGCGATGACGCCGAAGACCTTGGTGTTCTTCGTCAGCTTGTCGCTGCGGTACAACTTGCGCAGGCTGCGCGCGCACACCTGCCCGGCGGCCGTGCCTTCGGCCATCGACGGTGCGGCGTAAGTGAACAGCCCGCCCCCGGCCAGCGATAGCACTCGCGACGGGAAGCCCGTCTCGGTCATCGCCAACAGAATCATCGGTGTGCGCGGTGCAAGCTTACCGAGCGCCAGCAGGCGGCCGTTGTCTGACGGCTTGCGGGCGGTGGTCACAATCTTGTACGCGTCGGCCGGCACTTTCAGCATCCGCTTCAGCACGGGCTCCATGGCGGGCGTGCCTTCAAAATTGTGATAGGAGACGAGGAGCGTCGTATGGGCTGCTAAATCCCGCACGCCGGGGATGGCCAGTTCGGCGCTTTCGATCTCCACATCCACTGCCTTGGCGCCCTGGGCGATGGCCCCGGCCAGGACAGCCAGTTGCTGTTCGATGCTGCCGTTGAAATGGCCGTGGTTCTGGTGCCGGCGGCAGGTGGCCAGCACGGAGCATTCCGGGTATTCCTTGAGGAAGTCAGCGATCAGCGCCGGGCCCTGCAGCGGCCTCGGGAGGTAGTCCAGGCGGAACTCCAGAAACCTCTCGCCGGAGGACGCCTCATGCCGCGCCAGTTCGAGGAGACGCTTCGGGTCGCTCTGTCCCAAGGCGATGCAGATCTTCGGCAGGTTCTTTCTTAACAGCATCTGGATGATCTGGGTTTCTCAGAGCATATCACGCGGCCGGCCCGGCGCTGGGCGGCGCGGCGGCTTCGAGGCGCGATTTCCAAGCCGCCAAAACATCACCGGGCGAGGCTGATCGAATCCGCGCGCAACCAAGTTGCTGGCAGCCGAGCGCCTGGTCCAGCCCGGGGGCGCAACCGCCGATGCCGCAGACCTCTTTCGACACCCTTTTGAGCAGGGCCAGATCGGCATCCGGTCCGGACTCAGCCGCCGGGTAAGCGGCCACGACAATCATGCCGGCCTCGACGCGCTTGGCGATTTTGCAGGCGATCACCTTGAGATCCTCGGCGATGCTCGGAGCCTCGATGACGATTTTCAACAGCGCGCCGTTCTCGTTGCAGGACCGGGAAATCTGCAGCAGTTCTGATTCGATGTACTGGAATTCCCTCGAGGCGAGCTTGCCCAGGTTGACGACGAACTCAATCTCCCTGACGCCGCGCCGCAGCAGATCGCGCGCTTCGTAGAGCTTCGCCGCCGTCGAGGACGAGCCATACGGGTAGCCGACCAACGCGGCAGCCGCGGTCCTGGTCCCGTCGAGCAACCGCACCGCCATGTCGGCTTCGCCGGAGGGAACCGACACGCTGGCCAGACCGAGCGATGCGGCCAGGCGGACGGCCCGGGCCACCTGCTCGGTGGTCAGAATAGCGGGCCCGACCGGATAGTCCAGCAGGGCCGCAAGCGCTTCCACCGTCGCCGGCAGCGGAATCGATTCGGGCTGCGCCTGTTCGTTAACTCCAGCCGCTTGTCCGTTTGGATGGGTCATCAGGCCGGCTATCTCCTTCGCGGTTTGGCCGGAGCGGCGCTGAGACCGAGCGCCTTCAACTCCGACTGTGCCCGGCGGCCAAGTTCACTTTTAGGGCTGGTCTTGACCAGTGCTCGGAACTCCGTTGCTCCGTCGTTGCGCTGGCCGAGTTGGACGAGCGTCCGGCCTTTCATGAAGCGCGCATCGTCGGTCTTGGCGTTCTTCGGGTAGCGCTCCAGAACGGAGTCGAACGACTTCAGCGCGTTCTCGAAGTCGCGTTTATTGTAGAAGATCTCGCCAACGTAGTACTGCGCTTCAGGGGCCTGATCGGTGGAGCCGTACCAGTTCAGGAAGTCGGCGAACTGTCGAAGGGCGAGGTCGCTGTTGCCGGCTGACTTGTCGCGCATTGCATCCTGGAACAACAGTTCGGCGGTCACACCCTGCGGCGGGCCAGAGGACGAACCGCCCAGCGGGTCGGCCGAAGGCGGCGCGGGCGGCGCCTGCATGGTTCGGATTGCGTCGTTCAACTCCGACACCTGGGTCGAGAGCTTGGTGAGCTTAGAACTGAGCTCGCCGACGGTCTCACGCACATAGCGGTAGTCTTCCTGCATGCTGTCCATGCGGGAATTCAGTCCGGCGACAGGTTTGACGACGCTGCCCTCCACGCGCGACTTCAGATTCCCGTCCAGAACCGTCACCGCGCGGTTGGTTGCCGCAAGCTGGTCGAGCATCGTCTTCAGCATCGACTCCATGGCGATCAACCGGTCGTTCTGTCCCTTAATGGACGACCGCATCTCGTCCTGCAACAACGCGATGTCGCGCTGAAGCTGGGCCAGTTCCTTCCTGTCTGCGGCGGCGACGGGCCCAGCGAGCAAGGCGGCCAGAATCAGTGTCGTGGAAATCGTCGTCTTCATTTTCTCTCCTCATAAAACGGACAGGCGCGAGCAGCCCCTCGCAGAGCGGCCCGCGCCTTCACCAGGGACCAAGCGGCCAGTTTACTGGACGCCAACAAAGTGAGCCCGGCGGTTCCTCTGCCAGCAGCTCTCGCTCTCTTCAGTGCAGACCGGCTTCTCCTTGCCGTAGCTGATGGGTTTCAGCCTGTCGCCAGGAACGCCGACCTGAATCAGGAACTCGCGGACCGACGCCGAGCGGCGGTCGCCGAGACCGAGGTTGTATTCAGCCGAGCCGCGCTCGTCGCAATGGCCTTCGATGCTGACCACGGCCGACGGGAACTCGCCCAGAATCGCCTTCAGGGCATCGGCATTACGTTGCAGCGTGGCGCGGGAATCCTCGCGGACTTCGCTCTTGTCGTAATCGAAGAAGATGTCCTGAATCTCTCGCGACATCCGCTCCTCAAGACTGGCCTTCGCGGCCGGAGGCGGAGGAGGCGGAGGCGGTGGCGTGGTGACGGCAACGGTCACGGCGGCGACGGCATCGCCGCCCCCACCCTTGGCCGTCATGCGGTAGGTCGTGTTGGAGGTCGGATACACCTGGCGCGAGCCGGATGCCGAAACCGTCCCGATTCCGTTGTCGATCGTCACTTCAGTGGCGTTGGCGACGCTCCAGCGCAGGGTCGAAGCTTCGCCCCTGACAATGGTCGACGGCTCGGCCGTAAAACTGTTAATCACCGCGGCAGGCGCCTTCACAAC
>JACZJQ010000202.1 GCA_014860455.1 Bryobacteraceae bacterium
TGCCGGGAGTGAGTTTCCCGACGCTGGAACAGGCGCAGGAGATCTACGCGCGGGTGGAGATCCGGGCGGCGGGGTAGTAAGGGCGGCAAACAGCATTTCCATTGAGTGTCGCCGCTGTTGCGCCTTTTAAATAGACTAGTAGATTCAACTAGCAGGCGACTCCGTTCGATACTCGATTTCCTAAACCGGGCTGGCCAAGCGAGCTACGGAAAGTGGCTTGGCACCTCGGCGGTTCTTAGCCAGTAGCTCGACGCAAAGTCAGGCCTCGATTTGGAGCCAAACAGGGTGGCTGATGGGTGCGGCATGTCCTAACATAGGTGCGAGGTGGCCCCTTTGCCAGACAGTTCGCCGACGCCTTCGACCACGATCAATCCCCTTTGCCTGCGGGTAGCGGTTCGGGCAACCATGGCGATGCTGCCGATGGTTCTGCTGATCTCTGCTTGTGGTCCCCGACCATGCCCATCTATTGAAGCTGTGATAGTCAAGGAGCGAACTGCGGTTCAATGGCCAGCCTCTCCCGGGGTCTCTCCCGTGGACGATCTAGATAAGTTCCTACAAAAAGAGTTTGGATTAAACCGGGCATCAGCGACTCTCACCGGTGCTGCCGTGGAGTGTTTTGCGCAACATCACCCGGCAAGAAGATCCTCCGGCGGTGCCTCCAGGGCCGAGTACTCTGATTATGCCATCGCAGTTACGGCGGACATCTCGTATCAAGTGGTTGACATTGGGAAGTCAACTCCAGTCAGTGGCACTGTTGAGTTCGAGGCGGTGTCTGCCGCCGGCGTGGTTCTCGGCGAGACTGAAGCCATGGTTCAACTTGATAGAGGACTGTCGAACACACGAACCTCTGGGCGGATTATCTTAACAGAGGGAGAAGTCCAGCGTGTGAGAAAGGTGCGAGTTGGCTGGCGGTACGGCCGCTAATGCTGTGCCTGTGAGAAATGAAAGCCGGGATGTGTAATTATGCCTAATTCGGATGACGAAGACTTCGCGGGGCTCATTCAGACAGGCGGGCCGGGGCATCGACGGCATGCAAACTACTTCTCGACCTCCGATGATCGTTCCGACGGAGAACTGGAAGTTGTCCTAGTCTTGGGTGGGTCACTGGAGCAAGATGGAAGAGGGTTTTACCACTCCCCAAAGCCGCGTGGAAAGGGTGAGGACCCACCTGATTGCGAGGCATTGTCTTCGGACGATGAGCCAATCGGGTTTGAGGTGACGGAACTCGTTGAGGAGGCCTCTCTTAAGGCTGACCATCGCGGCGAACCTCATTTGAGCCCGCCCTGTAGCACGTCCGCGCTCATTGATAGAATCCAGGGCAGAATCGACAAAAAGGACAAGCCCTCCGAAGTCAAGGGCGGTCCCTACAAGCAATACGTCCTGGTTATCCACAGCGATGAGCCGCGGGTCCTGGATCATGAACTTGCCAAGCATCTGCGTGCCCACACTTTCGGGCCGACTCGCCTGATAGACCGGGTATTTTTTCTTATGTCCTACAACGGGTGGAAACGGCGCTGCCCCTACATCGAGTTGACTTTGAGGTCGCGCGAGCTAGTGGAGGGGCTTTGATGTGTCCGGGCATGAGAGAAACGACAAGGGCGGCGTCGGCAGGGTCAAGAAGGGGGAATCTCAGATGGTGCTCACCGTCAATGGGCGGGCGCAGTTGGTGGTCCAGGATGCGGGGAGCTATCAGGATCTGCTGGACCGTCTCGCCAAGGCCGAAGCCGTTGCCGCGATCCGGCGAGGAATCGCGGGTGCGGAGCAAGGTCGATTGACGCCTGTGGACAAGGCGGCCGAGAGGCTCCGATCGAGGCATGGCGTAGAAGGTCCTCATTTCTGACGAGGCGGTTGGCGACCTCAGGGCACAGCTCGTTCCTTGAAGCGCGGTCTGCGGCGTCACGCAACTGCGATGCTGCAGGTGGCCTCGATCAACTGGCTGCGTTGGTGGACGACGTCGCCGGCGATCATGACGGCGGGGTTGGAGACTTCGACTTGTCCGGCGGCGACTTCGGCGAGGGTTGTCAGGATGACGCGTTCGCGCGGGGTGGTTCCGTTCTCGATGAAGGCGACGGGTTGCGCGGCGTCGCGGCCGAGGCGGATG
>JACZJQ010000203.1 GCA_014860455.1 Bryobacteraceae bacterium
CGTGTCCACATAGCGCTTATGTGGACACATAGGACGAATGGGTCAGTCGGCTGCGGACGGTCCGACGACTGAGCCCAGATCGACATTCCAGGGCAGCAGGTCGTTGATGCGGTTGATCGGGTGGTCGGCGATCCGCTCCAGCACATGGCGCAGGTAGGCTTCCGGATCCAGGCCGTTCAGCTTCGCCGTACCGATCAGCGTGTACATCGCCGCGGCGCGCTCGCCGCCCGAGTTCGAGCCAGCGAAGAGGTAGTTTTTCCGACCCAATGCGACGGCACGCAAGGCTCGCTCCGCGGCGTTGTTGTCGATTTCGATCCGTCCATCGTCTGAGTAGCGCATCAGCGCGGGCCAGCGCCCCAGCGCATAGCCGATCGCCGACGCCACGTCGGATTTCTTCGACAGCTTCGGCATCGTCGCCTGCAGCCACTCATGCAGCACATCGAGCCGCGGACGTGATCTTTCATTTCGGACCCGCCGCCGCTCGTCCGGCGGCCGTCCCCGGATGCCTGCCTCGATCTCATACAGCGCCGCGATCCGCGCCAGCGCCTCGGCCGCGACCGGCGACTTGTGCGCTTCATGCAGGTCGTAAAACTTGCGCCTCACATGCGCCCAGCAGGCGGCCTCCTCGATTTGGCCTTCTTCGTAGAGTCGGTTGAAGCCTGCGTAGCCGTCGGCCTGCAGGATGCCGTTGAAGATCTTCAGATGCTGTTGTGGATGGTCGCCCTTGCGGTCCGGCGAGTAGGCAAACCATACGGCCGGAGCCGCTTCACCGCCCGCCGGACGGTCGTCCCGGACATAGGTCCACAGCCGCGCCGTCTTTGTCGTCCCGTTGCCGGGCGCCAGCACCGGCACCGGCGTGTCGTCGCCATGGATTTTGTCGCCGCCCATCACATGCCGTTTGACGGCTTCCACCAGCGGCGCCAGTGCGCGGCCCGCTCCGCCCACCCAATCGGCCAGCGTCGAGCGGTCCAGATCGATCCCCGAGCGCTCGTAGATTCCGGATTGCCGGTACAGCGGCAGGTGATCGGCGAATTTCGAGACCACCACATGCGCCAGCAGGCCCGGCCCGGCAAGACCGTGATCGATCGGGCGGCTCGGCGCCGGAGCCTGCACGATGCGCTCGCAACCGGAGCAACTCATCTTCTGCCGCACCACGCGGATCACCTTGAAGCTCGCCGGCACGTACTCGAGCATCTCGCTTGAGTCCTCGCCGAGATGCCGCAGCCGGCCGCCGCAATCGGGGCAGGCGTCGTGGCCTGGCAGGATCGTCCTTGTCTCGCGCGGCAAATGTTCGGGCAGCGCGCGACGCACGGGTGGCTTGGCTGGCTCAGCCGCCGGCGCGGCCGCGGCAAGCGGGGTAACCTCAGAGCGCCGGGCTTCCAGATCTTCGAGCTGCAATTCTAATTGCTCGATCTTGCGGTCCAGCTTTTCTGACTTTCTGCCAAACTGCATCCGCCGCAATTGAATGATCAGTAGCTTGAGATGCTCGATCTGCGTGTCGCGTGCCAGCAGTTGCTCGCGCTGCGAGGCCAGTTCCTGACGCTGCGCCAGCACCACGGCGCGCAGGGTTTCGGCGTCGAGACTGTTCAGATCGGGGGAAATGTCCGGCGCGGCGGGCACAATCTAATTATATCAGAGAGCGCACTAATTGCGAAGATAATTGTGCAACGCGGCGCATTATTTCAGCGCCATTGTTTAGATCGCTGATTGCGGCGCCGCGGTGCGCAGCGGTCTTCGCCAGTCGATGCCCTCGAGCAGCATCGAAAGCTGCGCGCGTGTCAGCGCGACTGTGCCGCTGGAAGCTCTCGGCCAAACAAATCGTCCGCGCTCGAGCCGTTTGGACAGCAGGCAGAGCCCGTCGCCGTCCCACCACAGTACCTTGATCAGGTCGCCGCGCCGCCCGCGAAAGACGAAGACGTGGCCCGAGAAGGGATCCTGGTCGAGCACCGTCTGCACGACCCCGCTCAGGCCCGTGAAGCCGCGCCGCAGATCGGTCACGCCAGCGGCGATCCAGACCTGCGTGCCGGCCGGCAGAGCAATCATCTGAGCAGACACTCCAGCACGACGCGCAAAGCCACGGGATCGACGCGGCCCTCCAGCCGCAGCTGTCCCCGATCCAGCTTGAGGTGAATGGCGCCGTTCGCGGCGCGGCGCTGGCGGCGGGCTTGCGGAGGGGCCGGATCCACGCGCACTTCAGCGTCACTGATGCGGACCGGAAGCAGGAGGTCGTTGCTGGGAATGTCGTCGAGCAGTCCCTGATGGTAAAGCCGGCGCCAGTGAAAGACCTGGTTGGCATTGACCCCATGCGCCCGGGCCACCCTGGCCACTGACGCGCCAGGCAAAAGCATCTCTTCGACGACCCGCCGCCGTTCCTGCTTCGACCGGCGGCGTCGCGGCTCTTGACCGCTCTCAACAACAGCAGGATCAGCTCCAGCGTCAGGACTCAGGCTCGCTCGCACCACCTCTCAAGCTTCCCGTGGAGGCCCGCCATTGGTCCAGGCGGTTTTCGGCGGACGCTTACGGCGCATCAGTAGCTCCTCGTGTACTTGATTGAGACCGAGAGGTTCTTCACGCCGCTCACCGAGGCCGTGGTGAAGCCAAGGCCTTCGCCATAGGTAAGCGCGCCATAGGCGTTGATGGTCGTGGTGCTGGCGCCCGACGTGCTGCAGGTGAGCGCCGAAGCGACGGCGGTTCCGGCCGAGTCCTTCATGGTGAGGCTGACGGTGCCCGAGTCCGTCCAGCAGGCGATCTCAGTGACAGTGGCCTAATGGGCGTGCGCTCGCCAGAGGTTGTTGACCGTGGTGGCGTCGATGGCGGTTGACGCTGAGCCGCCATAGACGAAGTTGATCTGGCCCGAGCGGTAGGTGTTCGGGTCATAGCAGGCCGAGTTCAGCGCCCCGATCGAGTTGTCCCACGCCATGGATTAGGCCTTGGTCGCCTTCACCAGCACTTCGGGCCGGTGGCAGATGGGCAGCGGGTTCGACTGGCTGTGCAGGTCAGTCCCCCGCCCGAATTTGCGCGGCTCCTGCTTGGCATAGAGTGGCAGGCCGAGCGTGTTGGCGGTCTCATTGAAGTCCGCCGGCGCGAAGTAGGTCTTGAAGGTCGACGCCGTGCCCAGCGGGAAGAAGTGCGCCTCGTCGTCGGCGATGAACTTGCGCACGTTGCCGGCGGCGTCGGTCGCCTGGCCCCGGTACTCCTCGAACGTCACACCGCCGAAAGTGAACCCCATGCGATTGTCCGACAGCAGCGCCAGGCCGTTCTGCCAGCGCGAGTAGGCTTCTTTCACCTTCGGATGCGTCGTGAGCGCGTCGAAGAAACCCGCCGAGCACAGGCACATGATGCCACTCATGAACTCGCCCTTCAAGTTGTCTTCGATGTGGCGTTTCACATCGAGCACTTTGGTCAGGACTTCGGTGGTGTTGGTCGTCAACGCGAAGTTGACGGTCTTGGCCGTGATGCCGAACTCGGTGTAGAGGTTGTAGAGCGTCGAGCCGTCGGCGTCGAGGATGACCCCTTTGAGCGCGCCCATGCGCAGATGCTCCAAGGTGATGGCATGCTTGTTGCGCATGGTCTGGAGTTTCTGGGCCATCAGACCGGCCAGGGCCTCGGTCTCGGTTTCGGAACCGAAGGCCCGGATGCCCTGGACCTCTTCCGGCAGCACTGTGTCATCATGCGGGATGTGCGGGATGACAAACGACCGCACCTTGCGTTTGCCCTGGGTCCCGAGCGTGCCGGGCGCGCCGACCGGTTGGGTGGGCAACAGATTCAGGACGCCGCTCATCTCTTCGATGATGATGGTGCGGGTCCGGACGCCCATGGCCGGCATCAGCGCGAGTTGCTCCATGCGGCCGTAGTTGTTGGGGATTCGGTTGATGGCCGCCGTGAGGGCGACCATGTTGAAGGCGTCGGTCGAAAAGGGATTCAGCATGGACATGAGATTCCTTACGCTCCTTCCCGGACGAGAATGCCCAGGACTTTCAATTGCGCGATGGCAGCGTTCTTCTGATCCGTGGTGGCTCCGGCAGGCCACACGATCCCGTTGGCCGAGACGATGGCATTGCGGACCACGGCCACCGCCGAGCGGTCCGAGCCATCCGGCGCCGTTGCGGCCTCGGTCAGCAGACCACAGACAGCGTCCACGCCGTCGGTGGCCGAGAAGTCGATCTGCTTAACCTTGCCCGAGCCTGCCGCGACCGTAATGGTGAATGCGTCGCCAGAGGCAAAGTCGGCCGCACCATCGGCGATGGTGAAGGTCAGATGCGTGGCAAACTCCGTGCCCACGGTGGCCACACCCAACAGAATCCCGTCCGGATCCTCGACCGAGAACTTGCCGCCGTTGGCGGCGGGCTCGATGCAGACCACACGGTAAACACCGGGCTTTGCCGCCTGGCCGACCGCAGGAGCAGCCGTGATGGTGCCGTTGCCGGCATTGCCAGCCACGGCTGCGCCGACTGCAGCGCCCTTGGTCACGCGGCCGAGCACCATGCCGGTGGTGAGCGCACGCTCCGATCCGCTACCGGCCAGAATGGTCACCACATCCCGGCTGTACTGGTTATCCACTTCCCACTTGAGCCAGTCGCCCAAGCGCATGCCTTCAGTTTGGACACTCATCAGTTAGCGATCTCCTTTCGCGCCGAATGCGGCGCAGGCTTTGACGACGGGGTTTTCGTCGAGGTTCTGCGGCGCGCCGGTGGAGGCGTGAGGCAGCACATGCGAGCGGATCTCGGCGCGGCTGTCCTCGCTCGCCCTCAGCGTCAGCAGTTCCTTGCGGACATCCGAAGCGCTGAGCCGGCGCGCGATGAACTCGCTCGCCAGACTCGGATCGCCGGTCAGACTGCAAAGTTCGACGATTTCGGCCGCCTCGGCGTAGCCCTTCTCGCGGGCGTCGGATTCGAGGGCGGCCAGGTTGGGGGTGGGTTCCGGCGGCGCAGCGGCCGCCGGCAAGATGTCGGACATTCGGATACCTCCAGTTGTGGGTTGAAGTTGCGCGGACATCTCGGCCAGCGCCTCGCGGAAAGTGCCAACACGGTCGGCGAGACCTCGAGCGACGGCATCGGCGCCATGGAAAATGCCCGCCTCGGTATTGCGGACGGCCTGGGCGCTCAGGCCCCGGCGCCCGGCGACCGCGCCGACAAACATGGCGTAGAGCCGGTGGACCTCCGCCGCGAGGACATCGAGAGCCTCCTCGGACGGCGGCTCGTGAGAATTGAGGTCGTTCTTGCGGTCGCCGGCAAAGACGGTGGTGTAGCTGAGGCCACGCGCAGCATCGAAACCGCTCTGGTCCAAGTGCATGGCGATGACCCCGATCGAGCCGACACCCCCGGTGCGTGTCACCCATACTCGGTCCGCGGCCGAAGCGAGGAGATATCCGCCGCTGAGCGCCCAGTCATCGACCGAGGCCCAGACCGGCTTCAATTGCGCAGCCTGGGCGATCAGATCGGCGGCGTCCCACGCACCGTTCGCCTCGCCGCCGTAGCTGTCGACACGAAGCAGGATGCCTCGGACCTGCGGATCCGTCGCGGCATCGAGAACCTCGTTGCCCAACTGCTCATAGGAGGTGAGCCCCGACTGCGCGTCCATCCCTGAGGCCCGGTTCACCAGGCTCCCGGAGGCCTCGATCACGGCGATCCCCGCAGAGGAGACCGCATACGGCTTCCGGCTGCGGTGCTCGGCCATCAGCGCGATGTCGGCCGCCGGAGGCTCGACGCCCAGCCTGGGCGCCAGCGCCGCGAGCACGGCGTTGAGCTTGGTCGCATCAATCATGAGCGGCGTGTCAAACACACGCGCGGCGATGTGGGGCAGTGTCGTCATTGGATCAGTGAGCTTTCCTCTCCTGCTGTCTGCGCCGGCGGCAACAGCGGCACGCCAGCTTGCGATTGCTGACCATTGGCAGTGGTTTTGCGGGGATCGGTGTCGAACGTCAGGCCGAGCGAATCGGCCCGGGCGTTGTCGGCCGCGATCTGGCGGTCGACGTCTTCCTCGTCGTAGCCCATCTCGTTGACGACCGCGCCGCGCGGCTTGAAGCCCGCCCGCACGGCAGTGACCTCGGCCTTCATATCCTTGAGCGGATCGACCCAGTCCCACGACGGCGGCCGCCACTCGACATCCAGATAGAGATGCCGGTTGCGCGCGTAATCCCGCGCCGGGATCTCGCCGGCCAGCACAGCCGCCTCGATCCAGGCCCGCCATACCGGACGGCAAAACTGAAACACCATCACCTGGTGCTGAAACTGCTCGCAGCGGCGGCGGAACTCGAGCAAGCCCGCGCGGATCGAGGAGTAGTTGACTTTTTCGAGATCGCCGGTCAGTTGCTCGTAGGTGATCCCCAGCCCGGCGGCGATTGCTCGCAGCTGCACCTTCATGAATTCCGCATACATCCCGCCGACGTCGCCAGGCTCGGTAAACTTTACATCCTCGCCCGGCAGCAGCTTCACCATCGAGCCTGGCTCAAGGCCGGCCAGAGGCACGCCGCTCGAATCCTTCGCCCCCTCGCCCGGCTTCGCGCCAATCACCGGATCGTCCGGGTTGTTCTCGATGATGAAGGCGGCAAACATCGGCGCCAGCTTCTTGCGGACCAATTCGGCGTCGTCGTACTGATCCAGTTCATGCAGCTTCACCAGCACCTGTGTGAGCCACGGCTGTCCGCGGTGCTGGCCCGGGCGCAACGGTTTGTAGACATGCAGGACGCCATCGGCGGTGACGCGCGTGGTTTCGCCGGCCTGGGCAAACATCAGCTTTTCGCCGGGATGCTCCCGGTAGAGGTGATACGCCGTGCGGCGGCCGATCTTGTCGTACTCGATCCCAGCCCGGATCACATTGCCGTTGGCCAGGTTTTCGTTTCGCGAGGCCGGAAGATGCTCGGCTTCGAGCACCTGCAACTGCAGCGGCACGCTCAGCCGATCTTCGGGACGCCGCGGCCGCAGCCGCACAATGCACTCGCCACCTTCAACCGTCGCCCGGCAGATCAGCGCCTGCAGACCGTAGAAGTCCGTCAAACCGGAGGCATCCGCCTCGTCGGTCCAGCGCAGCCACAGCTGCTGGAGCTTCCGCTTCACCTCTGCATCGGGGTGTTTCGACTGCGGCTTGATCCCGGTGCCGACCGAGTTGGCGACGAAGCTGTCGATCGCATTCGCGGCCCAGGCGTTGCGGCGCACCATGTCGCGCGAGCGCGAGCGCAGCGCGTCGCCTCCGCCGCTCACCAGCGCATTGATGCCGTCGCTCGACGGATTCCATCCCTGCGTCCGGCGCGTCGTCGCGGCAGCCTCGTAGCCCGCACCGAGCCGTAGCGCCGGGACCGCCGCCCGGATCAGGTTGCGCCAATAACCCATCAGCTAGAAGCCCTTCTCCGTGAAGATGCGGATCATGCGCGTGCGCGGCGTCGCCGGATTCGCCGACGCCAGGCCGGCCTTCACCTCGGCGATCGCCTTTTTGATTTCGTCGACGCTGCGGTACTCGACGCTGCGGCCTTCAAACGAGACGCGGAGCGTACCGCTCGCGAGCGCCGCCTCGAGCGCTTCGAGTTGGGATTGGGTATAAGCCATTTAGCGTTGAATCCAGTTCGAGCGGACGACGACACGGCGGATCTGTGGCGGATCGGACGCCGCCGGCATGTCTCCGGCGAGATCCGACGTCTCATCGGTCCGCGCCACGGCGGCCTCAAGCTCGCGCCAGTGGCGCTCACTGAAACGGTCGATCCCGTAAATGGATGCCGCCGCACGTGCATACACCCTGGCGTCCAGGGCTTCGTTGCGCGCGTTGGCGCCCAGCACCCAGTGGCCCTTGATGAAGCTCTCCGAAGTCAGTTGCCGGAAGTAGTCTTCCTCGTAGCGCGGGAAGTGGCAGTACCCAGCCGGGAACGCCTCGCCGCTTTCCTCTGTCGGTGGAGCCAGACGCAGCCTGCTGTACAACTCCGACTTCGCCACCGGCGTGCCCAGCGTCCACAGCCTCGTGCCGCGGCGCTTGCTCGAGTCAACCGGCGAAGCGCCCAGGATCAAACGGTCCGTGCGCGCTGTTCCTTTCACCGCTACGGCCGTCTTCGCATGCGACGCCCGCGCGCCTGCAGGTCCCCATGACGCCTGCGGATGCGCGCGCACCCAGTCATAAACGATGCGCGGGTTGTAGCCCGAATCGACGCACAGCACGCGGATCGGCAGCCGCATCCCATGGGCATACGGGAACTCTTCATCCAGCACCGCGTCAAGCTGCCGCCATACCTCGGGCCGTGCGGTGTCGCCCATCAGCACCCTGTAATCGACGGACCAGGACTCCTTCGCGCGCCCCCAGGCGACCACTTCCACCTCGATCCGGTTCGGATGGACGTCGGCGCCGGCGGTGAGGAACAGCCCGCCGCCCGGCACTGTGCCGAGCGCGTAATCTTCGCGCCGGTCATAGAGCGGCTGCCAGTCGGGCGCCTCGCCGCGCTCCTGCCAGGATTCGCCCAGCACCAGATTCACGAACGACTTTAAACGCTCGACGTCCTTCTGGGCTTTCTCCCAGTCATCGGCCGCCCGGTCCCACCCATACCAGCCCACCGGGCTGTACAGACTCGACAGGTGATAACCGCGCGTCCGGCCATCGCCCACTGCCTCCGGCCGCCACTCGCCACGCGGCAGCATCGCGGCCTTGTGGTGATTGAAGATCGGCTGCTCGCACCCGATGCAGACGTAGG
Source organism: Bryobacteraceae bacterium (assembly GCA_014860455.1). GTDB lineage: Bacteria > Acidobacteriota > Terriglobia > Bryobacterales > Bryobacteraceae > PNKE01. The sequence continues at coordinate 8,669 of JACZJQ010000203.1, forward strand.
CGACCTTCTGGGGCTCGCCCTTCGGCCATCGCAGCCGCTCAAATCGCAGCACCTGATACTCGCCGCAATGCGGGCACGGCACCCAGAATCGGCGCTGGTCGCTCTCAGCGAACGCGGCCTCGATCCGGCTCAATCCCGTGATCAGCGGCGTCGACACCATGAAGACCTTGCGCCGCGCGAAGGTGCGCGTGCGCGCGAAGGCCAGATTGATCGGATCGCCCTCGCCGTCCACATCACCCGGATAGGCGTCGATCTCATCCAGAAACAGATACCGCACGGCCATCGAGCGCAGCCCCACGGCGGAGTTCGCGCCCGTCATCACCAGCACGCCGCCTGAAAACTCCTTCGACAACACGGTGTTTCCGGAGTCGCGCGACCGTGGGCTTTTGACCAATTCCCGGAGTGCGCCGGATTCTTCGATCAGCGGGTCGATGCGCTGCTTCGAGTTGCGCTTGGCCATCTCGACCGTTGGCTGGACGACCATCATCGGCCCAGGCGACTTGTGGATAATGTAGCCAATCCAGTTGTTTCCGCACTCCGAGCCCCCGATTTGTGAGCCTTTCATGAAGACCACGCGCTCAACCTGCGACAACGGCGACAGCGCGTCCATGATTTCGCGCAGGTATGGAGTCCTGTCGGTGCGCCAAGGACCAGGCTCTGCCGAGGCCTTGCCGGAGAGCCGTCGGTGCCCGTCCGCCCACTCCGACACCGTCAGCAGCGGATCCGGCCGTAGCCCCGAGTCGAAGGCTTCGTTGTAGACGTCAGTCGCGGTCTGCGCCAGCGAGTTCATCCAGGGCCTTTCGAATCTCCACGGTCAGCATTTGGTGCACGTTGTCGGCATCGGCTTCGGCCGCGAGCGTTGCCGCCAGCCGGTCGGGGATGTTCAGCAGGCTGTCGCGCACGGTGCGCGCCTTGGTGAACGCCGCAATCTGCACCTCATCGCGGCTCACCAGCTTCGCCGACTTCTCTTCGAACTCGATCTTCGCCAGCCGTGCCAGGTAGCTCTCGCGGATGGCACGAGCCCGGAAGTAATCAAGGCCTCCTGCGCCGCCCGGATCACTTCGCGGCGGCTCGACATACGGAACCACCGGCGCAACAATCGCCGGCGCCGGCGCACGCCGTTTCTGCCCTGGCCGCGTCTTGGCGCTCCAGTCGGCATCGGCGCGGTCGGAATCAATCGAGCCGTCCGCGGTCGTCGCGATCCGGCCCGACTTGATCGCTTTCTGGACGGCTGCCAGGCTCACGCCGCGATGTTTGGCGTACGCGCGGAGACTCAGCAGCGCCATTGAAGATTCTTTGCGGCCCTTCGATCATTCGCCTTGCTTCTAATCGGAAGCCGAGTGATGAATGGGTTCGCCATGAGGAACACCCAAGCCAAACAAACCGCCGCAGCCTTCTACGCCGAGCGCCATGCCGAGTGCCACGACCTGCTCAAACGCATCGCCAAACGCCTCGACGAGCACAAGCATCAACAGGCCGCCGAGCCCGCCAACTGGGGCTACGCCGGCGACCTCGGCCATGTCAGCCAGGAGCTCGCCCACGTGCTGGCCGCCCTGGGCGACCGCAGCGCGGTTGACGCGAAAGGCTTGGACTACTAGGCCGCAAGACCGATCACAAACCCGAAAGGACAATCACCATGACCACATTCACGATCAGCACCGATAACGCCATCACGGCGTTCTCCGCCTTCGAGGAGGACCGGCTCGCCCGCGTCGAAAACCTCGAGGGCAGCTTCTCTTCCGAGAAGGAACTTACCAAGCTCTCCGCCGCCTGGCCGCTGGCTCGGTTCGCGGAGGTCTGGAACGAGTTCGCCGGCGTCGTGCCCTTTGACGACCTGAAGCCGGTGAAGAAGTTCACCGACCGCAAGACCGCCGTCGCCCGCATCTGGCGCGCCATCCAAGTCCTGACGCCGGAACCGCCGCGCCCGGTGGCCCCCGCCGCGCCGAAGCCCGCGAAGGCGACCAAACAGGCCACCGCGCCCGACGCGACGCCCGCGGCGCGCGAAGGCAGCAAGAAGGCCATCGTCCTCGACCTGCTCCGACGCCCCGAAGGCGCCACGCTCGCCGAGATCCAGTCCGCAACGGACTGGCAAGCTCACAGCGTGAGAGGCTTCATCTCCGGCGCCATCACCAAGAAGATGGGCCTCAACGTCACGAGCGCGAAGCGCGCGGACGGTCAGCGGGTCTACCAGATCAGCTAAGAGGCATCCGCACATGACGCGCCCAGTCCGCCACGCCCGCAACTACGCCTACACCCAGCCCGGAGTCGCCTTCCGGATCCATCCCACGCGGATGGACCGGTTCCCAGGCGCTCTGGGCACCGTGGTGAACAAGATCATCCGCAACAAGTCCGACATCTTCCAGGAACTGCGCCGCCGGCAGCTCGAAGGCGAGGCCATCGATTCGGCGTACTTGTGGCTCTCGGATGCCTACCCTGGACACTACTTTGGCTTCATCGGACCCGATGACGACGGCTGGCTGCAGTACGGCTGGATCCCCGACGGCCAACCCCAACACGACTGCGGATGAAGATCCGCATCCTTCATCACCGCCGCGGGCCGCATCACGCCCGCGGTTTCCCCGTTCATGTCCTTCCACTCTTTAACCGGATTCGCATCTATGTGCCTGTGTGCTATAGTTCATAGTGTCATGGTTGCCTGATGCAAGTGTATAAGACCAAGTGGCTCGCGCGATTTGCCAAGAACGAAGGCATCGCCGACGCAAGCCTCCGGACGGCAATCGCGCGGGCCGAACGGGGCTTGGTCGATGTCGATTTGGGCGGTGGGCTGATCAAACAGCGTGTCGCCAAGCCGGGCAAAGGACGCTCTGGTGGCTATCGGATGCTGATCGCCTACCGGCTGAGAAAGCGAGCGGTGTTCATGTACGGCTTTGCCAAGAACGAGCGGGCAAACATCGGCGCCGCCGAACTGTTGACAGCCCGGGAGATCGCCGCGTCCTGGCTTGCGGCCGATGCCAGGCAGATAGCCAGTGCACTTGGAGAGGGTGAATTGCAGGAGATTCCCTATGACGAAGAAGAAGCCTAGCCGGCTCGTGAAGGCACTGCTTGAAACTGCCGCCGGGATGCACCGCGTTGGCGTTTTGAACAAAGATGAATTCCAAAAGATCACCGTTCGTCATCTCGGCGAAGCACCACTTCGCACTGCCAATCCAATCACGCCGGAGGAGATTCGTGCGATCCGGGAGAACGCGAACCTGAGCCAAGCCGCGTTTGCCCGCTATCTCAATCTCACCTCCGGCTACGTGTCGCAGCTAGAGCGAGGCGCCAAGCGACCCACCGGCCCCGCTCTGGCTTTGCTGAATGTGGTCCGCGCCAAAGGCCTCGAAGTACTTCTCTAGTTCCCGTGTGAGTCCGTCTCCCGGACCCGCTGCGCGAGGGACTCCACGCGCTCGTGCATGTTCCGCTCAAGCAACTCACATTCGCGCCGGCGGACGTAATTGCCATTCAGGCGGAGTATCACCCTGTTCTCCATCTCTGCCAATTCGCGGCGAACCTCGGCCAGCAGTGCCCTGTTCTGCAAGCTCACGTAAGTGGCCACCAGGCCGGAGATCAGCCCGATGGCTGGAACGATCATCTTCAGCAGCGTTTCATTCATTCGGGGTTTCTCTCATCAGGATCCGCAGTTCCTGGGACCAGTCGGCCAGCGCCAGCACGTGGCCTTCGACATCCGGGTGGCCGGCGCGAAGCTGGGCTTCGATGTTAGCCACCTCACTGTGGCACCGCTCGACTTCACGCTGCCACTGGCGTTCTTTCAGCGGCGACCTCGGCGAAGTTCCGCCCATCGCCTTCGAGCACTGCGGAATTTCCGCAGTGGTCCTGGTATCTCTGGACGATGACATCGCAATACTTCGGGTCGAGCTCGATCAGCCGCGCCTGGCGGCCCATCCGCTCACAGGCGATTAGCGTAGTGCCGGATCCGCCGAACGGATCAAGCACGGTGTCCCGGCTCTTGCTGGAGTTGCGGATGGCGCGTTCGACCAGCTCCACAGGCTTCATCGTCGGATGGAGATCATTCACGGCGGGCTTCTTCACAAACCAGACGTCACCCTGGTCGCGAGCCCCGCACCAATAGTGATCCGATCCCTCCCGCCAGCCGTACAGCATCGGCTCATACTGCCGCTGGTAATCGGCGCGGCCCATCGTGAAGGTGTTCTTGGCCCAGATGACGAAGGTCGACCAGTGGCCGCCCGATTCGCGGAACACTTTCTGGAGCGTGTGCAATTCCGACGACGACATGCAGATGTAAATGGCACCCTTGGTGACGGTCAAGATGTTGGCGCAGGCGTCGCGGAGGAACTGCTCGAAACCGCCGCCCAGATTGTCGTTGGCGATCTTGCGATGCGACTTGCCTCGCAGCTTGTCCTTCATCGTCGCGCCGTAGTTCACATTGTAGGGAGGGTCGCAAAAGGTCATGTCGGCCAGGCCACCGGCCAGGACCTTTTCAACAGCTTCAATCTGCGTTGCGTCACCGCACAGCAGACGGTGCTCGCCGAGGATCCACACGTCGCCGGGGAGGGTGACCGCGGTCTCCGGCGTTTCCGGAACGGCGTCTTCGTCGGTCTTGCCGGCCCCAGATTGCCCAGGCTCGGCCAGCAGATCCTCGATCTCCTCGTCGGCGAAGCCCAGGATGCCCAGATCGAAGTCGTCCTCGCGCAGCGATTCGAGTTCGACCCTCAGCATCGCTTCATCCCATCCTGCATTCATCGCCAGGCGGTTGTCGGCCAAAACCAGCGCGCGCCGTTGCGTCTCGTTCAGATGATCCAGGACAATGACCGGCACCTCGGTCATGCCCAATTTGCGTGCTGCCTGCAGGCGGGCGTGGCCAGCGATGACGATCCCATCGGCTCCCGCGAGGATTGGATTTGTCCACCCGAATTCGGCGATCGACGCCGCAATCTGGGCGACCTGCTCCTCGCTATG
>JACZJQ010000204.1 GCA_014860455.1 Bryobacteraceae bacterium
TTATGATTGGGGGGCCGAGGCAAAGGAGCCGCTTTCCGGGCGATCCGACGGTGCGCGAGCCGTTGCCTGATCCGAGGAGCACGGAGCAGGGCGTGAGCCGGGCGCCGGCGGCAGATCCGCTTGAGGTGGCGGCACAGGCGGTGGTCGACAACGCGTTTACAGAGGGCAGCGCGACTGGGGTGCGCGCCGGGTATATCTACTTCATCTACAAGAAGAAGCTGGCGACGCTGAAGAAGATCGAACTGGTTTGGGTAACGGGCGGGGAGAAGCGAAGCCTGGTTCTGAAGTAGGGGGTGAGTCAGGGTTTGCGGGAGGGGCTGGAAAGGCGGGATTCTAGCCAGATCATCATCAGCAGCACGGCGACCATGATGGATCCGAACAGCGGGAGTCCCATGACGACGCCGACTCCGAGCCAGTGGGCGAAGTAGCCGAGCGAAGCCGGGGCGAGAAGGCCGCCGGTCATGGCGAGCGAGAAGATGCCGCTGAAGAAACCAGGGTGGAAGTAAGGGAAGCGGTCGCCGATCTTCTCGACGACGAGGGGCAGGATGAGGGCGAAGCCTGCGGCGGCGAGGACTGTGCCGGTGATGACGCCGAACAGGTTGTCGGTAAAGCTGAGGATCAGGCAGGCGAACATGGGTCCGAGGACTGCGCCGGCGAGAAGTCTGCCGTGCGGAACATGGGGCAGGATGCGCTGGCCGAGCAAGCGGCCGAGCAGCAGGACGAACCAGTAGAGACCGAGAATGGAGAGGGAAGTGGCGGGGCTCCAACCGAGTCTCTGCGACAGGTAGATGGCGAGCCAGCCGGCGACGGCACCTTCATTGCCGAACTGGAAGAAGAGCAGCGCGGCGAAAAGGATGGCGGCGGGGCTCTTGAAGTCGGCGATCGACTGGCGCCAGTCGGGTTGGGCGGTGACGGGATCGTCTGGCATCTGAAGGCGGACGAAGAAACCGAAGGCGAACAGCGGGGCCAGGGCAAGGAAGATGAGGATGCTGGGAACGGTATAGGCAAAGAAGATGCCGCCGACGACGAGGGCTGAGGTGAGTCCGCCGAGGGTGTAGAGGGTGCCGGCCAGCGTCATAGTGGAGGCGGAATCGAGTTCGTAGGCGGGGGCGATGGCATGAGAGGCGGCGCTATGGACCGAGCCTGCACCGATGCCCATGATGAGGAGTCCTGCGAGGCGGCCGGCCCAGTGTAGAGGGGGTGCGAAGCCGGCCAGGATGAGGAGTCCGGCGGCGGCGGCGAGACATCCGGCCCAAAGGCCGAAAGCGATGCCCTTCCTCTTGAGAAGCGGCTGTGCGATGAGGCTGCCGACGAGGACACCGAGATTCTGGGCGAGGAAGTAAGTCCCGATGATGATGAAATCCGGGGCGATATGGTGGCGCCAGGCCAGAAGAAGTGCGCCCAGGCTGGCCATGAGCAGGCCGGCGATGTAGAAACCCCAGAGTCCGCGGCGGGCGCCGGCCATGGATCGCCGGGCGGTCTCCATACGGCCCGGGCTCAGCTCCGGCTGAGGTGGGATTTCGGTGGACACCATCCGATTCTACCCCGATTCGGGCTTGATGGATGTATCCAGATGGGGGATTCTTCATGGATTGGAAGTGGGCGCCGTAGATCTACCAAAAGCCGTAGCCTTAGCGAGTGACTGGTATTTGTTTTCAACTACTTAGGTTTGGGCCTTAACGTGCAGATTAGAGTGCGGGTCACGTTAGTTTTTCGCTTCCTGGTGGAGTTGCCTCCGTCAGGGTTTCCGGGCTTCAATGGAAGCCACACCCCTCAACCCCGTGAAAGCACGGGGTTCCTTTTTTGTTGGGGGGTGGCGGCAGGCAAGATGCCGGGTATGGGGGTTGCGGGCTGGCGAATACAAAATATTGTAGGTGAGTTGATTTTTCTGTTGACAGGCGCGGCCGGTCGCCTTTAGCATGGGGCCATCACTGAAGAAAGGAGGTGGTCCAGAAAAATGATACCTGGTTGTAATCTGTCGCGCGAGGTGGCTGATAGTTGATTCGGCTGCTCTAATGCACAGATCCCTCATCTCAGTGACGGGATCGAAGCTCCTGTGGACCAGCCACGAAAGCGCGTCTTTCAGGCCGCAGGTCTGATTCCCAGGCTACCTGAATAAGGCCCCGCCGCCGGGTTCCGGCTGCGGGGTCTTCGCCATTTGTGGGCGTCGGTTCAGCGAGCCGGAGAGTGCGCTTGGGCGAGGCTGCGGTAGATTTCGGCCTGGCGGCCAGCGATTTGGTCCCAATTGAAGTCGCGTTCGACGGTGCGGCGGGCCTCGGATTCGATGCGTTTGCGGGCGGCGGGATCATCGAAGAGATCGAGGATGGCACGGGCCATTTCGGTGCCGGTGTGGACGACGATGACCTCGGCTCCGGGGTTGAGATCGAGCCCGTTGATGCCGGCGGGGGTGGAGACGATAGCCTTGCCCATGGCCATTGCCTCCATGATCTTGATGTTGGTCCCGGCGGAAGCGAGAAGCGGGGCGATGACGACGGCGGCGCGTTGGTAGGCCGGGCGGACATCTGATACGAACGATTCCATTTCGATGCCGGGCTGGTTGAGGTCGATGGAGACGCGGTCGCGGTAGAGGTCCAAGTAATGCTCGGGCCGGGAGCCGGCGATCACGTGAAGCGTTGCGCCGGCGTCGCGCAGGGCGGGCCAGGCTTCATCGAGGAAGAAGCGCAGCGCCATGATGTTGGGCAGGTGGGCGAAGGATCCGATGAAGAGGATGCGGCGGGGGTCGGGTTCGGAAGAGGCGGGACGGAATCGTTCGAGGTCGACGCCGTTGGCGAGGGTTTCGACGCGTCGGGCACCGGAAACCATTTGCCGGTCCTTTTCCGACATGGTGAGGACGCAATCGACGGCTCCCCAAGCCCAGTGTTCGAAGGTCTGCCAGCGATCGAGCTGCTGGCGGGTTTCCCAGTCGCCCTGACGGTCGTGCAGTTGGGAATAGAGATCGATGGTAATGTCGTGTTCGACCAGCAGGCAGGGAGCGGGCGAGCAGTCCGGCGCATAGAGGCCCATCTGGGTGAATTCGAGTTGGACGAGGGAGGGCGCGTGCTTCCGGATCATCTCCTTGAGCGCGGCGCGGAACGGCAGGGTGTCGTGTTCCTCGACCACCTCGGGACGGCTGGTGAGCGGACGCAGGTGGGTGCCGATGCGGCGGACGAGGATGACTTCGCGGCAGATTTCGAGGATTTCGGGCGCCGGGGTGAACGGCTGGTCGCAGAACGAGATGAGCACCTGGTCGAAGTCGCGGGCAGCGCGGCGCATGAGGTTGAACATACGGACTGCACCGCCGTGTGAAAGCGGGAAGGGGATGTAGGGGCTGGCGACGATGACCACCGGGCGGCCGCTTCCCTGCCCCTGGCGACCTGGGAATGAGAATGTCTCGCCGCCGGCGAGGTTCATTGCCAGGCGCTCATTGGCAAGGTCTTCGGGTGGAAGGCCGATGTGGCGTTCGACTTCGAGGGCGGACTTCAGCGCCGGCAGTGCCCATTTTGGCGGCGGTTCCTGGGCGGCGTGCCAGTTGACGCGCAGGACGGCACGGCGCCAAAGTTCGGTGAACAGGGCGGGGTCAGAGACCGAGCGGGCGAGGAAGATGAGGTAGTTGCGTTCGACGGCGAGGCGGATTTCATCCTCGGAGAAGTAACGCGAGGTGGTGGCGCGGTGGTGATGGAGGACTTCAGCGCGAGCGGAGAACACTGTGGGCCAGCCGCGGGCCCAGCCGCGCCAGCCGGCATCGAGATCCTCGACATAGGCGGGTTTGAAGGCTTCGCCGAACGAGCCGATGGCGCGCAGCTTGCGGGTGTCGTAGAGCGAGCAGCCGCCGCTGCCGTAAGTGACGTAGGTGAGGTCCTCGCCGTCGAGGGGAGTCTCGCAGCGGACGGGGAAGTCCTGTGGCTCTCCGGCGGGGGAGAGGACGGCCTTGCCGGTCTCTTCGCGGCGTTTGCCGTCGGAAAAGAAGATCTGGGCGGTGGAGCAGAACAGTCCTGGGACGCTGGAGAAAGGCTCGATCAGGGCGCCAAAGAAGCCGGGTCGGATCTCCATGTCGTTGTTCAACAGGCAGAGATGAGAGAAGCGGGCGCGGGCGATGCCGCGGTTGACGGCCGGGGCGAAGCCGAGCGGCGAGGGGTGGACGTCGCAGATGGCTTCGGGGTGGGTTTCGGTGAGCCACTGGGCGGTGGAGTCGTTAGAACCGTTGTCGACGACTATGACTTCGAAGGGGCGGCCGGCAAGGTCGTCGAACAGTGAAGGCAGCATGCGGGCGAGAAGGTCGCGGCCGTTGCGGGAGGGGATGACGACGGTGATGCCCTCGGGCAGAGGGTCGCCCAAAGCAGCCGCTTGCCTGGGCAGGCGTGACTTGAGAGCCGCGGCACGATCGCCGGCGCGGACGGCGAGACGGTAGATGACGGGGCGGATGAGGGACGCGGGATGGAGCAGGCGCCAGAGTTGGGTGTAGAACCAGCCGCCGGGGCGGGTCTCCCAGCGGATGAAGTTGCCGGTGCGCCAGAGCAAGTGGCGGAGGATGGAGAAGGCTGAGCGCGGATGGAGGCGGACGTGGTCGAGGTTCTCGTTGAAGACGAGTGTGCGGTGGCGGCCGAGAACGAGAGCGAGGCGGCGCATGGCCCAGAAGGGCTGGCGGGGCTGGGAGATGAGGGCGACCCAGGCCGGCTGGCAGCCGTTGAGATCGGCTAGGATGCGGGCGCGGTTTTCATCGTAGGAGCGGCCGAGTTTCCAGGGGATCCAGCGGCCCTCGGGCGGGGGGAATTCGGAGACGACGTAGAGATCAAGATGGGGGGCGACTTCGCGGAAGCGTTGGAGGAATTCGGAAATCAGGTCTTCGGTGCCGGAGGCGAAGGCGAGCAGGACCTGTCGAGATGAGTCCACGGCTAGACCAGGGTTTGCCAGGACGGCAGGGCGCGGCCGGCGCAACGGTCCTGCCAGAGGGCGATGGCCTGGAGGCAGAAGGCGGTGGAGACGGGGTTGACGAAAGGCGCGGGCGAGCCGGATCGGCGCCCGAAACAGAAGCCGCCGTCGATGTTGGCGGCATCGCCGTACATCTGGTGGGAGGCGGCCCAGGAGGCTTCCTCGGCGGCGGCGGATTCATCGAGAGCCAGGATGCCGGCGGCATCGGCCCAGAGGCGGACGCGGAGGATTTGGGCGGGTACGTCGGAGCGTTCGAACTCGGGCCGGACGCGTCGAAGCAGCGTGGCGGCGCGGGCGATGCCGTCGCGGAGGGCGGCGGCGACGGCGGGGTCAGATGTCCGCGAGAGGCAGGCTTCGAGGAAGTAGCCGTAAGCGTGAAGGCGGTCCATGACGCGGATGCCGGGTTCGGCTTCCGGGAAAGCGGCGTGGGTGGTGAGCGCGCGTTCAATGGCGCTGTCGAAGGGCGTGAGCCAGGAGTTGTCGCCGGTGGCCTCGGCGAGGTCGTACCAGGCGAGGGCGGACTTGGTTTGGTAGCAATCCGATTGGCGGGACCAGCGGGCGTCGCGCGGGAAGGGCTGTTTCGATGGGAGGCTGAGGATGGGATGGATGTCGGAGGGGTTGACGAAGTCGCGCCGCATGGACTCGCCGCAGCCGATGGCGCAGGTGAGGAAGCGGGTGTCACCGGTGACGCGCCAAAGCCGGAGCAGGGCGCGGGCGATAATGCCGTTGTCGAAGAAGTAAGTGGCGTTTTCGGGCAGCGGATCGCTGGCGGACCACTCAAACGGCATGACGGCGAGATCGGCGTTCCAGGCCTTTTCGGCGAGGAAGACGCCGGCGCGGTGGGCGGCATCGAGCAGGCGGGTGTCGGCGAGGCGGGAGTGGAGGTCGAGAGCGGAGCTGATGAAGTAGCCGGTGATCTCGGTGGAGATGCGGGCGTTCTGCTGGCGGTCAGTGAAATGGTAGCGGGCGACGCCGCCGGATGGCTCCTGGATGCCGGAATGAAGAAGCCATTTTGCGCCCTGTTCGAGGCTGGCGGTCGCGGTGGATCTGGTGTGAATCTCAGGTGTGGTCAAGAGCTGGCTACCGGTGCTGCGCAATGATCGGAACCCTTATTTTAGCAGCCCTTTAGACGGCTTTGAGGAGGATCATGGCGCGGTCGGTGGCTGGCGCGGGACCGGCTTCCTCAATGGTGCGGAAGACGAGGCGGACGAGATCAGATGCTTTACGATTTTCCCAATCGATGAGGGCGTCGGCGAGGCGGGAGTCACTCAAGGGTTCGCTGGGATCGGCTGAAGGGTTGAACAGGAGGCTGAGGCTGGGAACGGCGACGAGGTCGCCGGGGCGGAGGACGAGTTCGGCAACGCGGAAGGAAGTAGGCGGATCGAAGGCCATTGGGGCGCTTGATTCGGGCAGGCGGAGGACCTGTGCGCCGTCGGGTTCCCGGCGGACCATGAGCGGAGCAACGGCGCCGGCGTTGACGTAGGTGAGGGTGCGGGACTGGGGCGCGTAGCGGCCGCAGAACAGGCGGACAGGGGAGGGCTTTTCGCTGGAGGAGAGCAGTGCGCGTTCGGTGGACTGGAGCAGTTCAGCGAGGTCCTCGGCATAAGCCTGGAAACGGCTGCGGAGCAGAACCTGAAGCTGGGCGATCTGGACGGCGGCCTCCATGCCGGTGGATTCGACCTCGGCCAGAACGATGCCGAGAGCACCCTGGGGCAGCGAGATGAGATCGATGAACTGGCCCTGGGGCGCCTGGCCGCGCCAGTATTCGGCGCCGTATTCGAGGCCGGCGATGTCGGGCAGATCGGGGGGGACGAGGCGGCCCATGGCACGGCGCCAGAGTTGTTGTTCACGTTCGGCGACGAGGACGTCGGCCTGCTCGGCGGAGTGGGCGCGGGAGGAATCGATTGAGTGCAGGGCGGCGCCGGCTTGAAGGGCACAGAGTTCCAGGTAGTGACGGGTATCGGGCCGGATAGGGGAATCGTATGACAGAGTGACGGCGAGCCATTCGACCGTATCGGCGGTGATGGGGATGGGGAAGAGATGGAGGCCGCGGCCGGCGCGGGAGACGTGGGCGCGGAATGCGTCGAGAGAATGGAGATCGAGATCGGGGTAGGTGTGGGCGATGCCGGTACGGGCCTGGAGCAGGGAGGCGCGGCAGATCCAGTCCGGGCCTTCATCGAGGGCGAGGACTTCGACCATGGAGGCATCGAGGTATTCGGAGACGGCGCGGCAGAGTTCGACTCGCAACGCCTGGGGATCCATGCGTGCGCGGATGCGGACGCCGGTCTTCAGCGCGCGGCGGCGCCAGACACGGTTCTGCTCGGTCTGGGCCTCGGAGGCGTCGGACAGCCAGGAGAAAACCCACCATGCGCCGGTGCAGAGAACCGTGGCGCCGGCGAAAGCGAAGGCCAGTCGCAGGATGAAGGTCTGGCCATGGCTGACGGCAAAAAGGACCACGCCGAAGATGATGCAGGCGACAACGGCTAGCACGGCCTCGATGCTGAACGCCGACGGACGTCCGCTACGGGTGTGCTGAACCGTGCCATGGAATTGGAAGCGGCGGCCGGTGAGAGCGAGGTGGAGGGCGATGAGCAGCAGGAGGACGCTGAAAGCGAGCCATGCGGCCGAGGTCCAGATGGTGTCGGGTTGAAGCGCGTTCACGACTTAGTTCCGTTCAGAGGCCGGCGCCGCCGCGAAGACTGCGGCCGTCTGCGCTAGCGGCCGCGATCAGCACGGGCAAGTGCACTGTTCTTTCTCCCGAAGGCGAAGTAGATCAACAGCCCGACGAGGCTCCAGCCGAAGAACCGGATCCAGGTTTCCAGCGGCAGGGCGAGCATCAGAATGAAGCAACTGGCGATGGCCAGCAGCGGGAACAGAGGCCCAAGCGGGACGGTGAATCCGCGCTTGCGGTCCGGCTGAGTGCGGCGGAGCACGAGGACGCCGGCGCTGACGACGGCGAAGGCGAACAGTGTACCGATGTTGGAGAGGTCAGCGAAGGTGCCGACATCCCAGACGCCGGCCGGGATGCCGACGGCAAGTCCGGCGATCCAGGTGCTGACATGAGGGGTCTTGTAGCGCGGATGGACTCTGGAGAACAGGCCTGGAAGCAGGCCGTCGCGGGACATGGCGAACCAGACGCGGGCCTGGCCGTACTGGAAGACCAGCAGTGAACTGATCATGCCGCCAAGAGCGCCAATGTCGACCCACTTCCAGAGGGTGTTCATATTGAGGTTCTTGAGGGCGGCGACGACTGGGGCGGCGTTGTTCAGCGTTCTCCAATCGGCGATGCCGGTGAGCACGATGGCGACGCCGATATAGAGCACGGAGCAGACGGCGAGTGTTCCGAGGATGCCGATGGGCATATCGCGCTGCGGGTTCTTGCACTCTTCGGCGGCGGTGGAGACCGAATCGAAGCCGATGTAAGTGAAAAAGACGATGGCCGCGCCTGTGAGCACGCCGCTGAATCCGTTGGGCATGAAGGGCTCGTAGTTTTCGGGAACGATGGCGCGGGCGGCGCCGACGATGAAGATGAGGATGGCGGCGATCTTGACGATCACCATGATGTCGTTGGCGCGGGCGCTTTCCTTGATGCCGTGAACGAGCAGGACGGTGAGCAGCATGAGGACGATGAATGCGGGCAGATTGAACCAGGCCCCGGTGTAGGAGCCGGCGGCGATGGCGGGCTCAGACAACTCCCTGGGCAGGTTGAACCCGAACACACCGTTCATAATGTGGTTGACGTGAGCCGAGAAGCCGACCGCGACCGCCATGTTTGAGACGGCATACTCGAGGATCAGATTCCAGCCGATCATCCAGGCGGTGAGTTCGCCCATGGTGGCGTAGGCGTAGGTGTAAGCGGAGCCGGCCACGGGGATGGTTGAGGCCATTTCTGCGTAGCAGAGTGCGGCGAAACCGCAGGCCAGGGCGGTCAGAAAGAACGACAGGGCGATGCCGGGTCCGGCCCCGGGCCGGCCGATGGTGAACTCCGACTGCCCGCCGTTCATGATGAGGTCGAGCAGCGGGACATGGAAGATGGAATGGAAGCTGCGGATCTCGCCGGCGGCGGCGGTCCCTGTAAGGATGAAGATGCCGCTGCCGATGACAGCGCCGATGCCGAGGGCCATGAGGCTCCAGGCGCCGAGATGGCGTTCGAGCCGTTTGCCCTCCTCGTTCGAGGCGGCCACGAGAGCTTCGATGCTCTTGGTGCGGAAGAGCTGGTTCACCGCGTTCCCTCCGGGGATCGGAATTCGATCTAACTGGAACCGCTACGGCGGCTCAAGTCCGGTTCCGGCTTGGATTCGACATGGAATCCCCGCCGACAGGCAGAGCGCCCAGCGGCGGGGACCGGAAGACGGCGGCCGGACTAGCGGCGGCTCTTGCCCTTGGAGACGGTGCGGACCTTCTGCTTCCGAGAGCCGCGGTCGACGTCGGAAGGACGCTTGCCGATGGGCGGGGCCTCGGCTCGGGCTTTGCGCTTTGCTTCTTTGCGTTCTTCGCGGTCGGTGATGTTCTTCGTGTTCATGGTTCTGCCTTCAGTTGAGCGAATTTTGCGATCAGTTTCTTTATTCCAATGTTGGCGAAGCTGACGGTGAGTTTGGCATCGTCGCCATCGCCTTCCCTACGGATCACCGTGCCGCGGCCGTATTTCGCATGGTAGACGGTGGCCCCGGCGGCAAAGCCGCGTTTTCCTGTTTTCGGCCCAGCCGGAGGCCTGGCCGCTGATACTGCCGGCTTGACCGCCGGCACGGCCCTGGGAGGGGCCGGCGGGGCTTGCCGCGGCGCAGGAGCCGCCGCTGGAGCGGGTTTGGGCGCCAGAGATGGCGCCTGGATGCCCCGGTCGGCGAAGAACTGCGAGATATGATCCAGCGAATTGTATGTCTTACCAGTATAAGTGTTGCGGCGGGCGGCTTCGCGCACTTCGGCGCGTTCGCCGAACAGGTCGAGAACCCCCGCCCGGCTGCGGATGTGAAGCTCTTCGATGAGCGCCGGAGGAACCTCTTCGAGAAAGCGCGACCGCTGGCAGGGTTCCAGCGGCGATCCGCCATAGCGGCGGCGGAAGCGTGCGCAGGTGAGATAGAGGCGGCTCTCGGCGCGCGTCATGGCGACATAGCAGAGGCGGCGCTCCTCTTCAAGCTGGGAGTCGCGTTCACGGGAGCGGGAATGGGGGAACAGGCCCTCCTCCATGCCGGCGATGAAGACGACCGGGAATTCAAGGCCCTTGGCGTTGTGCATGGTGAGCAGCGAGACGCGGGCCTGATCGTCCACCTGGTCGGCGTCGGAGACCAAGGCGGCATGGTCAAGAAAGTCTGTGAGCGATTCGCCGCGTTCGTGGGCTTCGGTGGCGGCCGAGATCAGTTCCTCAAGGTTGCCGAGTTTGGATTCCGAATCGACACCGGCGTCGGTGGAGATCATCTGGCGGTAGCCGGTGCGTTCGAGCAGTTCGTTGAGGGTCTCGTGGACGCCGTGCGATGAGAGAAACTCGCGCATCTCGGCGATGAGGCGCAGGAAGACGCCGACCGAGGCTTCGGCGCGGGTGCCGAGGAGTTTGCCTGTGCAGGCGGTTTCTGCGGCGGCCCAGAGCGAGAGGCCGCGATCGCGGGCGAGCGATTCGATCTGTTCGACCGTGGTCTTGCCGATGCCGCGCGCGGGGACGTTGAAGATGCGGGCCATGCTGACGCCGTCGTTGGGATTGGCCAGCAGTTTCAGGTACGCCAGGGCGTCCTTGATCTCGGCGCGCTGGTAGAAACTGAAGCCGCCGACAACGACGTAGGGCCGGTTGTAGCGCCGCAGCGACTCTTCAATCTGGCGTGACTGGAAGTTGGTTCGGTAAAGGACGGCGACGCGGGTTTTGCTGTCCTGGCGCAGCAGTTTCTCGATGGTATCGGCGATGAAGACGGCCTCGGATTCGCCGTCGGCGGCCTCATAGAAGCCGATCGGGACGCCGGCGTCATTTTCAGTTTCGAGCCACTTGCCGATGCGGGCGCGGTTATTGGAGACGACGGCGCCGGCGGCGTCGAGGATGGTCTTGGTCGAGCGGTAGTTGCGCTCGAGCTTGATGGTTTTGGCGCTGGGGTAATCTTTTTCGAAATCGAGGATGTTGCGGATGTCGGCTCCGCGCCAACCGTAGATGGACTGGTCCTCGTCGCCGACGACGGCGACGTTTGCGTGGGACTGGCTGAGCAGTCGCATGAGATCGTATTGGGAGCGGTTGGTGTCCTGGTACTCGTCGACCATGAGGAACTCGATGCGGCGGTTCCAGAGGGCGCGGACCTCGGCGTCGTGGCGAAGCAGGCGGACAGCTTCGAGAAGGAGGTCGTCGAAGTCGAGTGCGTTGGCGCGGCGGAGTTCTTCCTGGTAGAGTTCGAAAACCTTGGCGAGGCGGGAAATTTTGGGGTCGGTTGCGGTTCTGAGAAGATCTTCGGGACCCTCGTTGCGGTTCTTAGAGTGGCTGATGCGCGACAGGGCGGCGCGGTGCTGCATGAACTTGTCGTCGAGGCCGAGCTTCTTGTAGATCTGTTTGATGAGGACGACCTGGTCGTCGCCGTCGTAGATCTGGAAGTCGCGGGTGAAGCCGGGGCGGATGGAGGCGAGGCCCGCGCCGTCGCGGCGGAGCAGGCGGACGCAGAAGCTGTGGAAGGTGCTCACCGCGGGTCCGGCGTCGCCGTGGCGGCCGGACAAGAGGCTCAGGACGCGTTCGCGCATTTCGCCGGCGGCCTTGTTGGTGAAGGTGACGGCGAGGACTGAAGGACCGAAAACGCCTTTGGCTTCAATCAGATGGGCGATTCGATGGGTAATGACACGAGTTTTGCCGCTGCCAGCGCCGGCAAGGATGAGCAGGGGGCCTTCGACGTGGCACACCGCCTCTTTTTGCCTCGGGTTGAGTCCGGAGAGAAAGTCCATTGGGTGGAGAACCGAAAACAAGCCATTGTAGCACGGCGCGCCTTGGGCGTCCGCATAACAACATGATAAGACAGGACTTGCGGTTTACGAATGAATACTGAGAACGCCACATGAAACCGGAAAATGTTGTAACCTGTAGCCAGGACTCGCCGCCAATTGTATAGAGCCGCAGAAGGGTTCGAGGCGAGCCGGTATGACACAACATGCTCGTCGACTTCGAGATCGTCCGGAAGGCCCAGGCTGGGGATGCCGGTGCGTTCAACGAAGTTGTGACGGCGTACCGCCGCAGGATTATGGGCACGGTTGCGAGAATGATCAACCGGCCCGAGGATGTGGAAGACGTTGCGCAGGAGGTGTTCCTGCGGTTGTATTATTCAATGGATCAACTAAGAAGCCCGGAGGTTTTCGAACCCTGGCTCTACAGGTTGACAGTGAATGCGTCGTTGGATTATCTAAGGAAACGGCGCAGGCGCGGCGAGTCGAGGATGGCCGACCTGAGCGAGCAGCAGGTGCTGATGGCGGATGCCGCCGCCGGCACGAGGTTCAGCGAGGAAGAGTCTCAGCGGGCGAAGACCCGCGAGTTTGTGGAATCGCTTTTGAGCGAGGTATCGGAGGGCGACCGGGTGCTTCTGACGCTCAAGGAAGTGGAAGGGCTGTCGCTAAAAGAGCTACAGTCCATATATGATGTAAACGAAAGCGCATTGAAGGTCCGGCTGTTCCGGGCGCGCCAGAGGGTATTGAAGGCGTTCGAGAAGTCGAAGGATGCCGCAGCCAAAGCAGGACTACTCGGCAAAGCGAAAGCGGCCGGGCAAGCAGGCGGAGGCGAAGTGGGAGACGAAGATTAGGTCTAGGCCGGGATAGTAAAGCGGGGCTTTATGGCAAGAGATCAAAGAAATTCTGAAAGGGAGCTGGACAGCCTGCTGGCTGCGTACCGCGACGCCTGCCAGGCGCCTGAAGCGACTCCTGAGTTCATGCCTGCTCTGTGGGCGCGTATCGACGCCCGGCAGAGTTCGTTTGGCTTTCTGAAGCGTTGGACCGAGGGCTTCATCGCGGCGGCGGCGGCGGCGTGCCTGATGGCGGTGCTGATGCAGGTGGCTCCGGAAGATAACAAGGCAGTGGTGTATCAGTCGACGTATCTGGAGGCGCTGACCCAGGATTCGACGCCCGAGAATTCGATATTCGTGGACGTGGCGGCAGTCGCGTATCCGGATCAATACGACTCCGCTCACTGAAACCCATGAAGCCGTTCAACCGAAATCTGGTTATCTCACTGACGCTGGTGTTTCTCAGTGGCCTTGCCTTGGGAGCAATCGGATACCGCTACTACGCGAAAAAGACGGCGGTGACCCGGCCGGACCGTCCGCCGCGGACGCCGAAGGATTTCCGGGCGGCTTACACGGCGGAGATGAAATCGCGTTTGAAGCTGAGCGATGAGCAACTGGCGCAGTTGAATTCGATCCTTGACGCGACCGAGGCCAAGTATCAGGCGGCGCGGGACCGGGCGAGACCTGAGATGAAGGCCATCCAGGACGACCAAGTGGCCGCGATCAACGCCATGTTGACGGCGGAGCAACAGTTGGAGTACGCCCAGATCCAGAAGGAACGGGAACAGCGCCGCAAGAAGCGGGACGCGGAGAAAGCGAAGCATGAAAAGAAGTAGCCGCTAGCGGCGGCCGGTTGGCCGGCGGCGCGGCACACTAGGAAAAGGGCGGAGCCGGAAGCTCCGCCCTTTTCGTGTCTTGAGAGCCCATTTGCAGGGCTGCGCGCAAACCGGTTAAGCTTGGGCCTTATCCGAAACGCGGTCGGCGATCTTCTTCTGGAGGGCTGCGGTGCGGGCCAGCTTCTTCTGGAAGCGGTCGACGCGGCCTTCGGTATCGATCAGCTTCTGGCGGCCGGTGAAGAAGGGGTGGCAGCTCGAGCAGATTTCAACGCGGATGTCGCCCTTATGGGTCGAGCGGGTCTTGAACGTGTGGCCACAGGCGCAGACGACGTTCAGTTCGTTATAGGCGGGGTGGATGCCGGCTTTCATTGGGGATACCTGAATTTCTTTTCCATTGTAGCAGGTGAGGGGCGGGATGGAAAACAC
>JACZJQ010000205.1 GCA_014860455.1 Bryobacteraceae bacterium
GTTCCGGCTGGACAACAAGGGCGTGGGGACGCTGCATATGGATTACTACCGGCCCGAATCGGCGCCGACGCATGGCGACGACCGGTTGAGGCTGGCCGGGCCGAAGGGCGTGGCGGAGTATATGGCGGCGACGGGAGTGACGCTGATCGAGGCGGGCAAACCGGCGCAGGTGATCACCGAGTTGCCGGCGGCGGGCAGCGTGTTCCTTGATTTTCTGCAGGCGCTGTATATGGGCGGGACGCAGTCACTGACGCACGCCGATGTTTTCCGGACGACAGAGATTGCTATTCTGGCGAGGGATTCGGCCGAGGCGGGGCGGGCGATGAAGCTGTAAGGAGCAGGTCAGAGCGCTGGCTTGCGGTAGCCGCAGACGAGTTTGCGCCAGTAGGGCGCGAATTCGGAGAGGTTGGTCCCCTTCGACGATTGGGCGTGATAGAAGGACTTTTCGTCGTTGACGATGCCCACGTGTTTCAGGTTGTCGAAGAAGACGAGCGTGGCGAAGCGGCTTTCGTCGTCCTTCGCGGCAGGGAGCATGGAGAAGTAGTATTTCCTGGCGGTGGTGCGCTTCACGTAGAGTCCGCTGTCGATGAAGACGCGATAGACGAATCCGGAACAGTCGAACGATTTCAGGCCGCTTGATCCCCATACGTAGGGACGGCCGAGGTATTGGTGGATCGACTGGCGGATGCGGGTGAGGCTGTCGGGTTGCGGCTGGGCGACGAGGGTGGCCGCGGCCAGCACGAGGGCAAGGAGCAGTCTCATTTGATGGCGCTGCCGAGCAGCAGGCCGAGGCCGATGAACAGCCCTGCAAGGAAAAGTCCCACGGCGGTGTTGTTGTTGTTGAGCTGATCGTTGAAAGAGACGCCGGGCGTCAGCCAGTCAAAGATTTTGTAAGCGGCGACAAAGCCGGCCAGCCCGATGACGAGGGAAGTGAGAATCGAAATGACGTAGCGGCCCAAATCCATGTGTGATGACTCCGGAAGTTGAGCGTATCATGCGGCGGGCCGGGGCTCAAACGCCCGGAATTAGATATGGGGTACGCCCCGCTGGCGTCACTGGGTCAACCAGAGCGAAGTGATGGTATCTGCCTGAGTGGCTTGCTCCGAGGACGGGGTGAGGATGGCCAAAAGCCGCCACCCCGCCGGCTCAGGAGTGAACGGGCGGGGTGGAGGCGGTCTAGCGGGGTAAACGCCTGGCTACTTCTTCATCGTTCGAATGTAGGCAATCACGTTGTCGAGATCGCCCGGCTGCAGGGACTTGAGCAGCGCTTTGTGGTTGACGGCCTCACTGAACGACTTTGTGATGTCGGGATCCTTCATCGCCTGCACTTCCTTGCCGGCGAGGGGCAGGAGCTTGGCGCCGTATTTTTTCTGAAGCGCGGGCGTGCCGGCGCCATCGTCAGCGTGGCAGATCTTGCAGCGCTTCGTATAAAGTTCCTTGCCCTTGGCGGCATCGCCCGCGGCGGCCAGCGGCAGTGACATGGCGACGATGAATCCGATGGAGAGAAAGATAGTTTTCATAGTAACGGACCTCTCACTCCTTTATACGACAAGCCGAGACTCCGCGTTACAAGAACTGGAGCCTCCGGTGCGTTATTTAATGCCCCGCCCGGTGGCGTAATATACGGCGAAACTGCCGAGCCAGTGGCCGCCTTCATAGTGCTTGCCCGTGACGGAGGCGAGTCCGGCTTTTCCGTGGGCTTCTGCGAGGGCGAGGATTGGGGCTCGGCGCGGATGCCGGTCGGGCAGCG
This sequence comes from Bryobacteraceae bacterium, assembly GCA_014860455.1. GTDB lineage: Bacteria > Acidobacteriota > Terriglobia > Bryobacterales > Bryobacteraceae > PNKE01. Next base: position 1,751 of record JACZJQ010000205.1, read on the forward strand.
CGGAACCGATGCCGGCGAGCATCCAGGCGCGGCTGAGGTTGAGTCCATCGAGGTGGGCAAGTTTACCGTCTGAAGGGTCGGTGACGGTGAGGGGCGAATAGGGCAACTGGGGGAGGAAGGCGTCGAGCCAGGCCGGGTACTCCTCGGCCGGCAGGACGCGGCGCATGAGGTCGGCTTCGGCGAGGCAGGGGGACAGGAAGTCCTCGCCTGAGGGTTCGTAGGAAGCGGGGCAGGATTTGTCGCGGGAGTAGAACTGGCGGGCGCAGGCGCGGATGAGTGCGGCGAACTGGGGATCGGCGGCATCGGCGTAGTCCAGGGCGAGGCCGAGGGCGAATGCGGTCTGGGAGTGTTCGCCGGAGCGGACAGGGTGGGAGAGTTTCGGCAGCCACGTCGAGAACCGAGCCACGGCGGCGCGTTCAAGCGGGCGGATGATTTCGGCGAGCGGACTCTTCGTTTCGCGGAGTTCCTGGGCGAGGGCGAGCAGCCAGGCCAAGCCGTAGGGACGTTCGAATGTGGCGCGTCCGGGGCCTTCGATGTAGGCGGTCTCCTTTTCGATGTTGGCCGGGGTGATGTTGCGGCTCAATGCGGCGAGGGCCTTTGCGGCGACGGGTTCCTTGGGATAGAGCCGGGCGACGCGGGCGAGGAGCCAGTGGCCGTGGACGGAGGAGTGCCAGTCGTAGCAGCCATAGAAGGCCGGCGTAAGATCCCGCGGGGGCTTGGCGTCGGCATCGGAGTTCATGACGTGGGCGATTTTGTTGGGGTACTCGCGGTGGACGCAGTCCAGGGCGAGCGAGGCAAAGCGGGCGGCGTCGGCGGGTTCGAGCGCGGGAACCAGGAGCAGGGCCAAGTGCGGCAGCATGAGACCATGCTATCGTCCCTCGATCGTTCGTATCGCCCCGGACGCCGGCAAGGCGATAGAATAACGGCCATGCTGAAACGAATTCTGTTTGTCTTTCTCGCCGCCGCACTGATGGCCTCGGCCGCCGACATCGCGGCCGATGTGGAAAAGGCCGAACGCGCCTGGGGCGCGGCGATGATGAAGAACGACTACGCGGCGCTGGACAAGCTGATGTCGAACGACCTCTATTACCGGCATTCGAACGGCGTAGTGGACACGAAGGCGAGCTACGTTGGGGCGCTGAAATCCGGCAAGTCGCGTTACTACGAGATCAACTTCACAGAGATCGTCGTGCGCCCGGTGGACGACAAGACCGCGCTCGCCTTTGCCAAGGCAAACTATGTCACAAAGGCGGCCGACGGCAGCAAGCAGACCATGCAGTTGATGACGCTGCACGTGTTCCGCAAAGGCGCGGCAGGGTGGCAACTGCTGGCGCACCAGTCGGCGCGTCCGCCGGCGAAGTAAGGCTTACGCCTTCGCCAGTCTCTTGAACAGGTCGTCGAAGACGGCATCGCGATTCACCCATGTGGCGACGCGCACGGGGTGGCGTCCGGGCTCATTGCGATAGGTGAATTCTGGAGTGAGGACCGGACTGGGGACTACCTTCGTGGGGACCCATTTGGGTTCGATCAGCCAAGCGACGGCTGAGATATCCCAGATGACCTTGGACCAGGCGAAGTCGGGCGCGGGCGAGTGTGAGCGAGCGAAAACGGCGAACTCGGAGCGGAGATATTCGGCCAGGGCGGACTTGCCGGTGAGGAAGCGGTCGACTTCGGCGGTTGTCGTGCGCAGATGTTCGGAGACGTTGCGGGTGGGGATGTTGACGAGTGGCACGCGTGAGTTGTGGAGGATCTGGGATGAGGCGAGGTCCTGGAAGAGGTTGAATTCGCGGGCGGTGGGCCAGTCGTAGGGCTGGCCGCCGAGCCAGACGACAACGATGCGGCTGGCGATTCGGGGTTCCATGAGCAGGGCCGACGAAATGTTGGTTGGCGCGCCGATTGTGATGACGTAGAGCGGACCCTGGCGCGGTTTCATGGCGCGCTCGACAAGGTCACTGGCCGCGGGGCTGGGAATGGGTCGAGGCTGGGCGCCCATGAACTCCTTCGAGCCGGCGAAGACGAAGCCCTTGGGATCCTTCTTGAGCCGCGCGAGGATACGCAGGATTTCGTCGTAGCTGCGCTGCATGCCGTCGGCGGGCGAAGTGGAGCGGTTGTTGAGGTACGGCGCCGCGTAGATGGCTTCGACGTTGATACGAGGAGCCGAGAGCATGGCGTAGGCGACGGCGAACTGGTCGTCGATTTCGTTGTAGGTGTCAGAGTCGACGACGGCGTCGACGGGGCCGGTTGGAAGGGCGAGGAGTTGGTCGAGGGTGGCCGGACTGGGCTGGGCAGCGAGGGCGGCCGGGGCGGCGATGATGGCGCGTCTGGAGATTTTCATGGGGTGAAGGCTCCAGGCCAAGATATCGCAGTCCGGCTGCGGGCGGGGGCTGCGTTGACTCGCTCATGAGGTGGACAATGGCAGAAGGCGTTTCCACAATGACACTCTCCGACGGATACACGAGCATCGAGCCGGGCCGGTTGGCCGCGGCGGTGACCTACCTGGAGATGACGGCCGATCCGGGACTGGAAAGAGATGTCCTGCCCGGCGGAGTCGAGATCGCCCGCGTCCAGGAGCCACGACTGGATTGGTACCGGACACTGTTCCGCATGGTGGGAGAACGCTGGCTATGGTTCAGCCGGCTTGTGATGAGCGACGAGGAGCTTCGGCGGATTATCCACGATACGCGCGTGGAGGTGTATGTCCTCAAGGTGGGCGGCGAGGAGTGCGGGCTGATGGAACTGGACTTCCGCGAGCCTCCGGATGTCGAATTGACCTTTCTGGGCGTGGCGCCCGGGATCACGGGCAAGGGGCTGGGCGGCCTGTTGATGCGGGAAGGGACCCGGCGGGCGTGGCGAGACAAGCCGCGGCGGTTCTGGCTGCATACGTGTACGCTGGACCATCCGTCGGCGCTGGGGTTCTACATCCGGCACGGGTTCAGGCCGTACGCGAGCGGCATTGAGGTGTCGCCGGATCCGAGGCTGACGGGTGCGCTGCCGAGAGACGCCGGGCCGGGCATTCCGCTGATTGAAGAGTGAACGGCGGCGGGCAAAGAGAAAGAGCGGGAACCGGAGACCGGCGCCCGCCCTTGGTGATCTGGTGTTCGCTCTGAGGCTTAGGACTTCTCTTCGCCTGCGTCCTCGCGGCCTTCCTTGATCGCCTTGAGGCGTTCTTCACGCCGTTTGGCGCGATCTTCGGCGCGGCGGATGAGTTGGGCGCCGACAAGCTGGAGGATGGCCAGTTCGGTGCCGTCACCCTTGCGCCAGCCGACGCGGATGACCTGCGAGTAACCGCCGTTGCGCTGCGAGAAGCGCGGGGCGATCTTGTCAAACAGCTTCTTCACGGCCGCGGGCGTAAGCAGAAACTCCGCTGCCAGACGGCGTGCGTGCAGGCTGTCCTTCTTGCCGAGCGTTACCATTTTGTCGAGGATCGGCTTGGCGGCCTTGGCCTTGGGGACGCTGGTGATAATGCGCTCGCCGTCGCTTTCGATAACGCTGGTGACCAGGCCGCGCAGGAGGGCCCGGCGCGCGCTCATATCGCGCTTGAGTTTAGAACCGGCTCTTTTGTGTCTCATTCCATCAATCTCCTGTCAACGGCGAGCTACTCGCCGAGATCCTGACCCTCGTCATAGGACGGGCTGGGTGCCGCGCCGCCGACCAGGCGACCCGAGGCGTCGATCTTCATGCCGAAGCCGAGGCCCAGGCTCGAGAGGATCTCCTTGATCTCGTTGAGCGACTTGCGTCCAAAGTTCTTGGTGCGCAACATCTCGGCTTCGGTCCGCTGGACCAGGTCGCCGATGGTCTGAATGTTGGCGTTCTTGAGGCAGTTGTACGAACGGACCGACAGTTCGAGTTCCTCGACCGAGCGGTTGAGGACTTCGTTGGCCTGGCCGGCCGGGCGTTCGACGGCCTCTTCAACCATCTCCGGAGTTTCCTCGAAGTTAATGAAGATGGTCATGTGGTCCTTGAGCAGTTTGGCGGCGAGGCCGATGGAGTCCTGAGGGGACACGGCGCCGCTGGACCAGACTTCAAGGATGAGTTTGTCGTAGTCGGTCATCTGGCCGAGGCGTGCGGCTTCGACGGTGTATTTCACCTTGCGCACGGGCGAGTGGACCGAATCGATGGGGATATATCCTGCCGGGAGGCCTTCCTCGAAGTTGCGGTCGCGGCTGACATAGCCACGGCCCAGCTTGAGGCGCATTTCGATGCTGAGTTTGCCGCCCTCGGAGACCGTGGCGATATGCATGTTGCGGTCGAGCACTTCGACATCGGGCCCGCAATCGATCATGCCTGAGGTGACTTCCCCGGCTTGGGCGACGTTGAGCGTAATGACCTTGGTGCGGTCGTCGGTCATCTTGAAGGGAATCTGCTTCAGATTCAAGATGATGTCGGTGGCATCCTCGACCACGCCGGGAATGGGGCTGAATTCGTGATCGACGCCATCGATGCGGATGGCCGTGATGGCCGCGCCTTCGATGGAGCTGAGCAGAATGCGCCGCAGGGCGTTACCGATGGTGGTGCCGAAGCCGCGCTCAAATGGCTGAGCGGTGAACATGCCATAGCGCTCGTTGAGCGTTTCGGTATTGGCCACCAGGCGCTTGGGCTTCTGGAATCCTTTAAACATCGTTTGCCCCCTTCTACTTCGAGTACAGCTCGACGATCAACTGCTCTTCCAGCTTGATCTGGACCAGGTCCTCGCGTTTCGGGTTAGCCAGCACCCGCGCCTTGAGTCCCTCACGGTCAACTTCAAGCCAGTTGGGAGCGGGCATGTGCGCCGTAGCGTCGCGAGCGGCCAGGATGGCCGTGTTGGTGCGGCTTTTTTCCTTGATCTCGACGACGTCGTTGGGGCGCACGATGTAAGATGGCACGTCCACCTTCCTGCCGTTCACCTTGATGTGGCCGTGGCGGACGATCTGGCGCGCCATGGCGCGGCTGGTGCCGAATCCGATGCGGTGGACGACATTGTCCAACCTGCGCTCGAGCATCGACAGCAGGTTGTCGCCGGTGACGCCCTTGCTCCGGGCGGCCTTTTCAAACGAGTTGCGGAACTGGACTTCCGGAACGCCGTAGTAGCGCTTCGCCTTCTGCTTTTCTCTGAGTTGGAGACCATAGCCGACGATCTTCGGTTTACGGTCGCGGCCGTGCTGGCCGGGCGGGAAATTGCGCTTCTCGATGGCGCACTTCTCTGAATAGCAGCGTTCCCCCTTGAGGAACAGCTTCATACCCTCGCGCCGGCATAGCCGGCAAACAGGGCCTGTGTATCTTGCCAAGTAACCTCCTTCGAGTCGACTGGAACTGAGGTGCAGTTTACGGCGCCTGCGCGCCTTCGTCCTGCTTCCATTTCAAACATCGTTCTCGCAGCATCCGGCCCCATGAGTTCGGGGCCGGACACGCGCCGGGATGCCCTGGACGGGCGCCCCTTTCCACAAGATCAAACCCGGCGCCGCTTCGGAGGGCGGCAGCCGTTGTGCGGGATCGGCGTGACGTCGCGGATAACGCGTACTTCGATGCCCACGGTAGCCAATGCGCGGATGGCCGATTCCCGGCCCGAACCGGGGCCGGCGACGCGGACTTCCACCTGGCGCAGTCCGGCCACTTCCTTCGCCTTATTGCCGGCGGTGAGAGCCGCCTGCTGGGCGGCGAACGGTGTGCCCTTCCTCGAACCACGGAAGCCGAGCGAACCGGAACTCGACCACGAGATCGCGTTGCCGATCTGGTCGGTGAAAGTGACAATGGTGTTGTTGAACGTCGCCTGGATGTGGCAGACGCCAACTGGAATATTCTTTTTCTCTTTCTTCTTGAAAGACTTCTTCTTGCCCTTTGCGGGTGCCTTGGCCATGTCGCTGTGTCCTGCCTATTCTCGCCTGATTACTTGCCGGCCTTCTTCTTGTTGGCAACCGTACCGCGGCGCGGGCCTTTGCGCGTGCGGGCGTTGGTATGGGAGCGCTGGCCGCGGACGGGCAGGCCGCGCCGGTGGCGCAGGCCGCGATAAGAGCCCATCTCGATCAGCCGCTTGATGTTGAGAGAAGTTTCCTTGCGCAGATCGCCCTCAACGGCGCCCTCGTCTTCGATGATCTGCCTGATGTGGCTGACCTCTTCCTCGGTCAACGCCGACACCTTCTTCACCGGATCCACACCCGCGCGGTGCAGGATCGACCGGGCGCGCGTGCGCCCGATGCCGAAGATATAGGTCAGTCCAATCTCAGCCGCCTTGCGCGACGGCAGATCCACGCCTGCGATTCTCGCCATTCGTCTTTTCTCCCTAGATCCTTTACCCTTGCCGCTGCTTGTGCTTAGGGTTCACGCAGATCACGCGCACGACGCCTTCGCGGTGGATGATCTTGCATTTGTCACACATCTTTTTGACTGACGCCCGCACTTTCATGACCGTTCTCTGCTTTCCATCTTCCTAGTTTTGCTCCGGACGCGTCAATCGCGGCTCGGGACCACCTTCACAATCCGTCCCCGCGCCGGATCCTCCGAGGCGAGTTCAACCTCAACCTCGTCCCTGACGCGCAGCCGGACAAAATTCCGTTGCACCGCCGGAGCCAGATGGGCGACCACCTGCTGCCGGCTGCCCAACTCGACCCGATAAGCCGCGCTGGGCAAGATCTCGATCACCACGGCCCGTTGAACCGCCATGGCCGAATCCATCCTACGGCCGGGTCAGCACCCACGGCCCGTTCGAGGTCACCGCCACGCAGTGCTCGAAATGAGCCGAGTTGCTGCCATCCCGGCTGACCGCCGTCCAGCGGTCGCTCAGAACCTTCGTCTCCGGCCGGCCGGCGTTGACCATCGGTTCAATCGCCAGCACCATGCCTTCCTTCAACCGCGGGTTTTCGTTCCGCTTGTCCACATAGTTCGGAACCTGGGGCTCCTCATGAAGCGAGGTCCCGATCCCGTGTCCGACGAAGTCGCGAACGATTGTGAATCCGTTCGAAACCACATGCCGCTCAACCGCCCCGCAGATGTCAAACAGCCGGTTGCCGGCCCGCATCTGCGAGATCGCCAGTTCAAGCGACTCCTCGGTCACCTTCAGCAACTTCCGTGTCTCCTCGCTGATCTCGCCTACCGCGACGGTAATGGCCGAGTCGCCGAAGTAACCCTCAAGCTGCACCCCGGTGTCGATCGAAATGATGTCACCGGACTTCAAAACCCGTTTCTCCGACGGCATCCCGTGCACCACTTCATGATTTACCGAAGTGCACAGCACGAACGGATACTTGCCGCCGGCGGCAGGAACATAATAACCCTTGAACGCCGGCTTAGCCCCGGCATCGCGGATCATCCGCTCGGCCACGTTCTCCAGATCGAGCGTCGAGACGCCTTCCCGGATCAACCCCTTCATTTCGGTCAGGATGCTATGCACCAGCAGGCCGGCGCGCCGCATCTTTTCCAACTCCGCAGGACTCTTCCGAATGATCATCGGTTTCCCAACAGCCCGCTGATCCTCTGGAGGATCGCATCGGGTCCATCCAACCCGGCGTCCACCTCCTTCAGGGCGTGGCCGGCACCGGCGAAAAACTCAATCAACGGACGCGTCTGCCGGTCGTAAGCCTCCAGCCGCTCGCGGATCACATCCTCCTGATCGTCCTCACGAATCACCAGTCCTGCTCCATCAAGGTCGCAGACATCCGCTTTCTTCGGAGGATTCGAGGTCAGGCTGTAGAGGGTTCCACAGACAGGACACTGCCGCCGTCCCGCAATCCGCTTGATAATAACAGTGTAATCCACTTTGAGGTGGATCACCACCGTCTCAAACCCGCGCTCGGCCAACCGGCGGCCCAAAACCTCTGCCTGAGGGATCGTCCTCGGATAGCCATCCAAAATAAATCCACCGGCACAATCGGGCCTGGCGATTCGTTCATCCACCAGCCGGTTCGCCACTTCGTCCGGCACCAGACGTCCGCTCTGCATCAACCCCTGAACCTGGCGCCCGAGAGGATCGCCCATCGCGATGCGCTCCCGCAGCATATCCCCGGTTGAGATATGCGGCACCTGGCGGGCCTCCCTCAGCAACTTGGCTTGGGTGCCTTTACCCGACCCCGGAGGGCCGAACAAGATCAGGGCTTTCGGCGATTTGGACGCCGTGTCTTCATTCATCGTCACTCGCGATCCCTGCTCCGGACGCGTTCACTCCGGAGATTTATCCTCAACCTGGAGGCGCCGGCCGCGACCAAAAAATTCCTAAGCCGAGCTGCTCCGGCGGCCGCGGATCCTACCGGACCGCGGAGTGAAGCCCTCATAGTGGCGCATGATCAACTGCGCCTCAACCTGATTTACCGTATCCATGGCCACGCCCACCACAATCAGCAGCGAAGTGCCGCCAAAGTAGAACGTAACGCCAAGGCCGTCGAGGATGAACCTCGGAAACATCGCATCGATCCAGTTGCCCAGAGCCGCCGGAGGAAGATGTTGAAGTTTGATGCCGCTGATCATGATCTCTGGAATGATTGACAGCAGCGCCAGATACAGGCCGCCAACAACCGTAATCCTGGTCAGGATCCGGTTCATGTACTCGGCCGTATTTTTGCCTGGGCGGATGCCCGGAATAAAGCCGCCGTACTTGCGCATGTTGTCGGCCGCTTCATTCGGGTTGAAGATGATCGACACATAGAAAAACGAGAAAAACACGATCAGCGCGATGAACAGCAGGAAGTACATCGGCTCGCCATGCCGGACGGCCGACAACATCCCGTTCAGCCACTTGTTGTTGGCGATGGCCGGGATGGCCATCATCGTCATCGGGAAAGCCAGCAGCGAGCTGGCGAAGATCACTGGAATCACGCCTCCGGCGTTCACCTTCAGCGGCATATGCGTCGCTTGGCCGCCCAGGATCCTGCGCCCGACCACGCGCTTGGCGTATTGGACTGGAATCCGGCGCTCGCCTCGCTCGACAAGCACGATGAAAGCCACCACCAGGACCATGAAGGCCAGGATGACGATCATGTGCAGCGGATGCCAGACGTTGGTAACAAACGTATTCACATAGATGTTATAGATGGCGCCGGGTAATCCGGCGACGATGCCGGCGAAGATGATCAGCGACATACCGTTGCCGACGCCGCGCTCCGTGATCTGCTCACCCAGCCACATGATGAAGGCCGTTCCCGTGGTCAGCGTCAGGATCGTCATCAGGACGAATCCAGCGCCGGGGTTGATCACGAAATCGCCCTGGCTCTGCAGCGCGGTGGCGATGAAGGTCGACTGCATGATCGACAGCCCGATGGTCAGATAGCGGGTCCACTGCGTGATCTTGCGCCGGCCGAGTTCGCCTTCCTTCTGCAGCTTCTCAAGCGTCGGAACGACAACGGTCAACAACTGCAACACGATCGACGCCGTGATATAGGGCATGATGCCCAAGGCGAAGACCGTCATCGAGCTGAACTGGCCGCCGCTGAACAGGTCGAGGAATCCGAAGAAGCTGCCCTGGTTCCGATTGAAAAATTCCTGGAACTTGGCGGCGTCGACGCCGGGGATCGGAACTGCTGCGCCCAACCGGTAGACAGCCAGCAGCCCGAGTGTGAACAACACCCGGTTTCTCAGGTCCGGGACCCGGAAAACATTGGCCAGCGCTTCAAAAAACTTGGACATGGGTTGACGTCCTGATTCGATGGATGCGAAATGCTCTACTTAAGCCGTCTTCGGCGCGATCACGGTCACCGTCCCGCCGGCCGCCTTGATCTTCTCTTCAGCGGCCTTCGAGAACAGATGGGCCGTGACGGTGATCTTGCGCTTCAGGTCCCCGTTGCCGAGGATCTTCAGCCCGTCGCCGAGCTTCTTGATGATGCCGGCCGCGGTCAGCGTTTCGGGGCTGAACACATCGCCTTCCAGCTTTTCGAGCGTGCCGACGTTGATGACGGCGTGCGTCTTCTTAAACAGCGCGTTCGAGAAACCGCGCTTGGGCAGGCGCCGGTGCATCGGCATCTGGCCGCCCTCAAACCCGCGCATGTGCGAGTAGCCGGAAATCGACTTCTGGCCCTTCTGGCCCCGGCCCGAGGTCTTGCCGCGACCCGAACCCATGCCGCGGCCTACTCGCCGCTGCTTCTTGACTTGTCCCTTCGGAGGGCTGATATTGCTCAGGTCCATCGCGTCTTTCCTCTTACTCGACCACTCTCAACAAATGGGGCACCTTTTTCGCCATGCCCCTGAAGCCCGGCGTATCGGGGCGCTCAACCGTCTGGTTCATCTTGTTCAAACCCAGGGCGCGCACGATCTTCTTGTGCTTCTCGGGGCTGCCGATCGGGCTGGAAATCAGTTGGATCTTGATCTTCGCCTCAGCCATGGTTACAGGTTCTCCACTGCGATTCCGCGCAGTTCGGCCACGCCCGCCTTATCGCGGAGCAGGTCGAGCGCGACGATCGTCGCCTTCACAACGTTATGGGGGTTGCGCCGGCCAAGCGACTTGGTCAGCACGTTCGGGATTCCGGCCGCCTGGATCACTGCGCGCACCGCGCCGCCGGCGATCACGCCGGTGCCCTCGGAGGCAGGCTTCAGCAACACTTCCGACGAGCAGTAACGGCCCAGCACCCGGTGCGGGATCGTCGAACCCAGCGTGTGCACCTGGCGCAGGTTCTTTTTCGCCGCCTCGATGCCCTTCTTAATGGCCGAGGGCACTTCCTTGGCCTTGCCCATGCCGTAGCCGACCACCTTCTGTTCAGGGTCGCCGACCACAACCAGGGCCGAGAAGCTCAGGTTCTTGCCGCCCTTGACAACCTTCGTCACGCGGTTGATGCTGACCACCTGTTCCTTCAGGTTCAGCGTTTTCGGATCGATTCTCTTCACTGAGGTCACAGGCATTGGTCTAAAACTCCAGTCCAGCTTCGCGCGCCGCTTCGGCCAGCGCCTTGATGCGGCCGTGGTAGAGGAAGCCTCCGCGGTCGAAAACAACTGCCTTGATGCCGGCTTCCTGCGCGCGCTTGGCGATCAGGCCGCCGATCTCTTTCGCTCCGGCGATGTTGCCGCCGTTGGCCGACCCGTTCTTTTCCGCGCTCGATGCGGCGGCCAGCGTCCGTCCGGCCCGGTCGTCGATCACTTGAGCGTAGATGTGCTTGATGCTGCGGAATACGGCCAGGCGAGGGCGCTCCTCTGTCCCCTTGACCTGAGCCCGAATCCGGGTATGGATCCGGCGCCGGCGGGCGTCCTTGTTTGTCTTCTGAATCATGGCTTATCCGATCTCCTTCAACCGCCGTACGCCCTACTTGCCGCTCGCGCCGGTCTTGCCGACCTTCTTTTTCAGCACTTCGCCGGTGTAGCGGATGCCCTTCAGCTTGTACGGCTCCGGCGGACGCAGCGCGCGGATGTTGGCCGCCACCTGGCCCAACTGCTGGCGGTCGATGCTCGACAACACCAGGTGCGTCAGCTTGTCCACCTTGCAGTCCACGCCTTTCGGCAGCAGAAACTCGATCGTGTGCGAGTAGCCCAGCGTGAAGACGATCACGTCGCCTTTCACCTCTGCGCGGTAGCCGATGCCGACGATGTCCAGTTCACGAACGAAGCCCGTGCTGACGCCGGTCACCGCATTCGAGGTCAGCGCCCGCGTCAGGCCGTGCAGGGCTGCGAAGCTGTCGCTATCGCGCTTGACTTCCAGCGTCGCGCCGTTCTGCTCAAGGCGCAGACCCTCCGGCAGCGGAACCGTCAACTTGCCCTTAGGGCCTTCCACTTTGATCATCCCGTCGACAGTCACCTTGACGCCTGCCGGCAACGGAATCGGTTTTTTGCCAACTCTCGACATTATCTTTCTCCAGTCCGCTTTCCAGGAAACCTGTCAATTTCCGGACCGCGCGCCTATCTGTACTAAAACTCCACGCGCGAGAACCTGTTTAGTAGATCTCGCACAAAAGCTCGCCGCCGACGCCCTCTTTATGAGCCGTCTTGCCAGTCATCACTCCCCTCGGGGTGGTGACGATGTTGATTCCCAGCCCGCCCAGCACCTTCGGGATCTCCTGCGAGCCCACGTAGACGCGGCAGCCCGGACGCGATACCCGCGTCATATGCGAGATCACCGGCTGGTTGGCCGGCGTGTATTTCAGGTACACACGGATCGCCTTGTGATTATTGTCGTCGACGATCTTGTAGTTGAGGATATAGCCTTCATCCTTCAAGATCCGGGCGATCTCGGTCTTCAGCTTCGAGGCCGGCACGTCCACCTTCTGATGGCGGGCCGCCAGCGCGTTCCTGACGCGCGTGAGCATGTCGGCGATGGGATCGGAAATCATTTCTACTTTCTTCCTGCTCTGCTCTAAAACCGTGGTCTTGGCGCTTGTCTCGCCCTTCTTACCAGCTCGACTTCACCACGCCTGGGATCTCGCCTTGCAGCGCCAACTGCCGGAAGCAGATTCGGCACAGCTTGAATTTGCGCATGTAAGCCCGCGACCGGCCGCACCGCAGACAGCGGTTACGGTGCCGCACTTCCAGCTTGGGAACCTTCTTGCCTGCCGCCTTCGCCCGGGCGATCTTCACGTGGGATTCGCGGGTCTTGGCTTCTCTTGCACTGGTTGACATCGTTTGAAAACCCTATCCTTTCCCGGACCCTAGTTCTGCCGGAGCGGCATGCCCATCGCCTTCAACAGCGCCAACGCCTCGGCGTCGGTGTCCGCGGTCGTCGTCACGCAGATGTTCATGCCCTTCGTCTTGTCCACCTTGTTGTAGTCGATCTCGGGGAAGATCAACTGGTCACGGACGCCCAGCGTGTAGTTGCCCCGTCCGTCGAAACTCTTCGACGACACGCCACGGAAGTCGCGCACCCGGGCTAGGGCCACGTTCATCAGGCGGTCCAGAAACTCATACATCTTGTCGCCGCGCAGCGTCACCATACAGCCGATCGACATGCCCTCGCGCAGTTTGAACGCCGCGATCGACTTGCGCGCCTTGGTGATGACCGGCTTCTGGCCTGTGATGGCGGTCAACTCGGTCACCGCGCCGTCAATCAGCTTCGGATTCTGCGTCGCCTCGCCCATGCCGATGTTCACCGTCACCTTCACAATCTTCGGCACGGCCATCGGGTTGGTGTAGCCAAACTGCTTCTTCAGTTCGGCGACCACCGTGTTCTCGTAATGCTCTCTCAATCTCGCCTTCATTTTTGGCTGCTTTCTCCTGACGTTTCCTGGTGTGAGCTCTTACTTTTTGTCCAGGGTCTCGCCGGTCTTCCGGGCCACACGCACGCGGTGCGCCTTGGCGCCCACCTTGTCTTCCTTCACCCCGATGCGGCTCGTCTTGCCGTCGCCGGTGAGAATCATCACGTTCGAAAGATGAATCGACGACTCGCGCTCGGCGATGCCGCCCTTGATGCCTTTTGCCGGATTCGGCTTGACGGCTTTCTTCATCATCATCGCGCCCTCGACCAGGACGCGGCCTCTGTCTCGGTCCACCTCGAGCACGCGGCCGCTCTTGCCCTTGTCGCGTCCCGTAATCACCTTCACTACGTCGCCCTTGCGGATCTTGGTCTTCACCTTGGGCTTGGGTTCGTTATGCCGTGTTGCCAGACGTCCCGCCATGTTAGATCACCTCCGGAGCAAGCGATACGATCTTCATGAACCGCTTGTCGCGCAGTTCGCGGGCCACCGGTCCGAACACGCGCGTGCCCACCGGTTCGCCCAATTCGTTCACCAGCACAGCCGCGTTGGAATCGAAGCGGATGTAGGTCCCATCCTTGCGGCGGGTCTCCTTCCGCATCCTCACGATCACGCACCGTACAACCTTGCCCTTCTTGATATTGGAATCCGGAGCAGCTTCCTTCACCGCCGCCGTCACGATGTCGCCCAGGCCGGCCGTCAATCCCTTGTCGCCGCCGCGCGGCAGGATGCACTGGAGCTTGCGTGCGCCGCTGTTGTCGGCCACCTCCAGCATTGTTCTCATTCCAATCATGGCGGAACTCCTCTTGAACCTTTGCTCGACTCGCCCGGCTCGCCTATTCGGCCTTGGCCACCGTGGTGTCCACCGCGCGGCGCACCACTTCTCCCAGCGTCCATCGCTTCAGCTTGCTCATTGGGCGGCTCTCAACGATCCGCACCATATCGCCGAGCTTCGCCGTCTGCTCTTCGTCGTGGGCGTAGAACTTCTTGCGTATCGTCACAATCCGCTTGTACAGCGGATGCGGAACGCGCCGCGTCACTTGCACCACGATCGTCTTGGTCATCTTCGCCGAGACGACTTCGCCTATTTTTTCGTTCTTGATGCTGGCTGTTTGCTGCGCCATGGCTTAGTTCGCCCCCTTCGCGGCCGTCAGTTCCCGCTCGCGCAGGATCGTCATCAGCCGCGCGCGGTCCTTCCTCAACTCGCGGTACTTCTTCAGCCCGTCAGTCTGGCCCAGCGACATCTGGAACCGCAGACGGAAAATCTGGTCGTCGATCTCTCTGGCCTTCACGGCCAGCTCTTTTTCATCCATCGCTCGAATCTGATCGGTTTTCATCTCTCGCTCATCCTCGACTCGCCCCCGTCTGGCGGGAGATCGTCCGCGGCCTCAACTTCGCTTTAACCAGCCTGCTCCTGGCGCGTCACCAGCTTCGTCCGGATCGGCAACTTCATCGCCGCCAGCCGCATCGCCTCGGCCGCGGTCTCCAGCGGCACGCCTTCCATCTCGAACATGATCTTGCCCGGCCTCACCACCGCCACCCACTGATCGGGAGCGCCCTTGCCTTTACCCATTCGCGTTTCGGCCGGCTTCTTGGTGATCGGCTTGTCGGGGAACAACCGGATCCAAACCTTGCCGCCGCGCTTGATGAATCGCGTCATTGCAATTCGAGCCGCCTCGATCTGGCGGTCCGTCACCCAGCCGACGGTCATGGCCTTCAGGCCGAAGTCGCCGAATGACAGCGTCGAGCCGCGCCACGCCAGGCCTCTGCGGCGGCCGCGCTGCTGCTTGCGGTAGTTGACTCTCTTCGGCATCAACATGGCTGTCTAGTCTCCGTTCTCTCTTCTTCAGTCGCTACCCTTGCCGCCTGGCCTAGCTCTGCGGCGTCTCTTCGGGACCCGGTTCGCTCTTCCAGGCCGGCTGCGGCGGAGCAGCCACCGGTGGAACCACCGGAGCCGCCGACCTCGACGTCTCGTACGCCGGCGCGTCCTGCACCGCGCCGCCTTCCTGCGCGCTCACTGGCGCTGGAGCATGCGTCGGACGCGGCTCGCGGCGCTCACGGCGCGGGTTGCGGCGGGGCTCGTCGGACCGCGTCCGGCGCAACAGGCCGCCGGTGGCGACCTCGCCCTTATACACCCAGCACTTGATTCCAATCACGCCGTAGGTGGTGTGCGCCTCGGCAAATCCATAATCGATGTCGGCCCGCAGCGTGTGCAACGGCAACTGGCCCTGCAAGTACCACTCGCTGCGTGCGATTTCGGCGCCGTTCAACCGGCCCGACACGCGAACCTTGATGCCCTTGCAGCCAAAGCGCAGCGCGCTTTCCACCGCCTTGCGCATCGCCCGGCGGAATGCCACCCGCTTTTCAAGCTGCAACGCGATGGACTCCGACACCAGTTGGGCGTCCATCTCGGGCTTGTGCACTTCCTGGATATCGATGAAGACTTCCCGCTTGGTCTGCTGCGAGAGATCCTGCTTCAACTTCTCGATCTCGGCACCCTTGCGTCCGATGATGAGGCCCGGGCGCGAGGTGTGAATCGTGATCCGCAGCTTTGAGCCGCCGGGCCGCTCCACTTCCACCGCGCTCACGCCGGCGGCCTTCAGCCGCTCCCTCAATGCCTGCTTGAGCTGCAAGTCTTCATGAAGCAGCTTGGCGTAGTCGGCCGTGGCGAACCAGCGCGAACGCCAATTCTTCGTCACTCCCAGCCGGAAACCGTACGGATGAACTTTCTGGCCCATTCGAAGTCCTCTATTCCTTTTCCTCAGCCGCAACCGCTGCTTCAGAGGCGCCGTCGCCCACTTTCACCACGATGTGTGCCGTCCGCCGCTGATAGCGGTACGCCCGGCCCATCGGCGCCGGCCGGATCCGCTTCTGGCGAGGCCCCTCATTGACGTAGGCTTCGATCACCAGCAGGCTGTCCACATCCACGTCGGTGAACCGGTCCTCGGCGTTGGCGATCGCCGAACGCAGCACCTTCTCCACCTCGGGCGAGATCCGCTTGTTGGTCGTCCTAAGAATCGTGATCGCCTCGCCGGCCTTCCGGCCGCGGATCAAATCGACCACCAGCCTCGCCTTCTGCGGCGAGACTCGGACATATCTGGCTTCCGCTTTCACTTGCATCGTTCAAGATCCTCTACCGGCTCTCCGGGTCGCTTGCCCTCGCCGCCCTACTTCTTGTCGCTCTTGTTCGCGTGGCCCTTGAAGGTCCGCGTCGGAGAGAACTCGCCAAGCTTGTGGCCCACCATGTTCTCGGTCACATACACCGGGATGAACTTCTTGCCGTTGTGCACCGCGATTGTGTGGCCGATAAATTCGGGCAGGATGGTCGACCGGCGTGACCAGGTCCGAACCACCTTCTTCTCGTTCTTGCTGTTCATCGCCACCACCTTGTCCACAAGGTGGTTATCGGCGAAAGGCCCTTTTTTGACTGAACGGCTCATCGTTAAATCACTCTCTCCGCTCTTACTTCTTTCCGTACCGGCGGGTGACGATCATGTTGTCGGTCCGCTTATTGTTGCGAGTCCTATAGCCGCGCGTCGGCTGGCCCCAAGGCGTCACCGGGTGGCGTCCGCCAGAGGTCCGGCCTTCGCCACCGCCATGCGGGTGGTCGACCGGGTTCATCGAAACGCCCCGGTTGTGAGGACGCTTGCCCAGCCAGCGGGTCCGGCCCGCCTTGCCCAGCGAAACATTCTCATGATCCACATTGCCCACCTGGCCCACAGTGGCGTAACACACCGTCGGCACCTTGCGGACTTCGCCCGACGGCAGCTTCACCAGCGCGATGCCGCCTTCGCGGCTCACCAACTGCGCCGATCCGCCAGCCGAACGAACCATCTGCCCGCCCTTGCCCGGACGCAGTTCAATGTTGTGAATCGTTGTGCCTTCCGGAATGTTGGCCAGCGGCAGAGCGTTGCCCGGCAGAATGTCGGCTTCAGGCCCGGACATCACCGCGCGCCCCACGGTCAGACCGACAGGGTAAAGGATATAGCGCTTTTCACCGTCAGCGTAATTCAGCAGGGCAATGTGCGCCGAACGGTTCGGATCGTATTCGATCGAAGCCACCTTCGCTGGCACGCCGGCTTTGTCCCGTTTGAAGTCGATCACACGGTAGGCCCGCTTGTGCCCGCCGCCCCGGAACCGGATCGTGATCTTGCCTTTGTTGTTGCGGCCGCCCGACTTCGTTATTGCTTCGGTCAGCGACTTCTCCGGCGTCTGCTTGGTCAGCTCGCTCTTGTCCAGAGTGGTGGCGAAGCGTCGCGTCGGCGTCGTCGGATTGTAGGATTTAACTGGCATAGGGTTTCGCCTTTCGTTCCTCGCTCGAGCCGCCTTACACCAGCTCGGCGTACTCCGGCATCTTCTGGCCGTCCTTCAGCTTCACGTAGGCTTTCTTCCAGTCCTGCGTGTAGCCAGCGTAGCGGCCGCGCCGGCGCAGCTTGCCCTCAAAGTTGGCCGTCCGGACATCGGACACCTTCACTTTGAACAGCTTTTCCACCGCGCCCTTGATGTCGGTCTTGGTGGCGTTCTTGTTCACTTCAAAGCAGAGCGTGTGTTCGCTCTCCTTCTTCGAGAGGCCCTTCTCAGTCACTACGGGCCGGATGATCACGTCGTAGATGTTCATTTCGCCAAAGCCTCCGACAGTTTCTCGGCCGCCGCCTGGCTCAGCACCACCTGCTTGTGCGCCAGCAGGTCGTAGGTCGTCACGTCCCTGGTGGCCACCAGTTTCACGCCCGGCAGGTTGCGGGAACCCAGCTCCAGGTTGCGATTGGCTTCAATCGTGCTCACCAGAAGCACCGTCCGCTTGCCGCCGAGGGTCTCAATCACCGAAGCCATCGACTTCGTCTTGTGGTCGGCCAGGCTGAACCCGTCCACCACCACAAGTTCGCCGTCGCGCAACTTCGCCGACAGCGCCGAACGCAAAGCGCCGGTCACCATCTTCTTGTTCAGGCGGTAGGAATAGTCGCGCGGTTGCGGACCGTGCGTCGTTGCGCCATGCCGCCACAGCGGGCTGCGCACCGAGCCCATGCGGGCCCGGCCGGTGCCCTTCTGGCGCCACAGCTTCTTGCCTGCCCCGGCCACTTCCCAACGGTTCTTCGTCTTGGCGTTGCCGCCGCGCAGACCCGCCAGGTGGTTCCGGACGCTCTCGTAAATCAGGCTCTCGTTCACGGGCGCTGCGAAGACTGCGTCGGACAGCTCCAGTTCGCCCACTTTCGTGTTTTTGAGATCGACGACATCAACCTTGGGCATCGTTTGTTACCTCTTGGCGCGCTTCACAATCACGTAGCTGCCGTTGGGTCCCGGCACCGCGCCCTTCACCATCAATACGTTGTCCTCGGTGTCCACATCGATCACTTCGAGGTTGCGAACCGTCACCTGCGCGTGGCCCATCTGTCCGGCCATTCGCGTTCCAGGAAAGACCCGCGACGGATAGCTCGACGCGCCGATCGATCCAGGCGCGCGGTGGAACATCGAACCATGGCTGCCGTCGCCGCCGCCAAAATTGTGGCGCTTCATCACGCCAGCAAATCCGCGGCCCTTGCTGACGCCCGTGATGTCGACCTTGTCCTTCGGCTTGAACTGATCCACCAGCACGCGGTCGCCGGTCTTCACGTCGCTCTGCCCGTTAGTCAGGCGGAACTCACGGATCATCTTCACACCCTCGGCGCCGGCCTTCTTCAGGTGGCCGGCCAGAGGCTTAGTCGTTTTCCGTGCGAATTCCACCATGCCGAGCTGGACCGCGTCATAGCCGTCCGTGGCCGGCGTCTTGCGCTGGATCACAACGCACGGACCCGCCTGCAACAGCGTCACGGGCACTACCTGCCCGTCAGGCCGGAAGACCTGAGTCATACCGATTTTCTTGCCGATGATTCCTGGGCTCATATTCCCTCACCTGCACCCGCCTCAAAGCCTGTTTCACTTCGCCTTGCGGGCCTTCATTCCTCTACCGCCTCGGGCGCCTCTCGGCCGCCTTCAGCCATCGGACCCGCTCCGGGCCCCGCTTTGCCTACTTCGGTCCCTTGTGGTAAGCCTTGATCTCCACATCCACACCCGCGGGAAGATCAAGCTTCGACAACGCGTCAACCGTGTCCTGCGTCGGCTCGATGATGTCGAGCAACCGCTTGTGGGTGCGAATTTCAAACTGCTCGCGCGACTTCTTGTCCACGTGCGGCGAGCGGTTCACTGTATAGCTGTTGCGCTGCGTCGGCAGCGGGATCGGCCCGGCGACGCTGGCGCCGGCGCGGCGCGCCGTCTCCACGATCTCGCTGGTGGACTGATCCAACAGGCGGTGATCGTATGCCTTCAACCGGATGCGGATGCGCTTTGTGATGCTCTGTGCCATTGCTGTGCTCGCGTTCCTGATTCCGTCTCCCCGCAACTAAGGCGGGTCTGAGTCCCCACCCGCCGGATTCCCTTCACAAGATCCCGGCGGGCAGGACTTCTAGCTTTCCTACTCGATAACCTCGCTCACCGTGCCGGCGCCCACCGTGCGGCCGCCCTCACGGATCGCAAACCGCAGGCCCTTATCCATGGCCACCGGCGTGATCAGCTCTACACTCACCGTCACGTTGTCGCCCGGCATCACCATCTC
>JACZJQ010000206.1 GCA_014860455.1 Bryobacteraceae bacterium
ATCCAGACCGGCAGCGTTGCCGGCAAAGTGACTGTCCTGGTCACCTCCGTACAGGTCGACAACCAGACTGTCCAGTTGGGTTCCACCCCGGTCCACACAGTGGAAGTGGCATCCGCCGCCCCGACGATCTCGAGCATTCAGGTGGTGCGCAACTCATCAGGCTTCGAGATACGCATTACCGGCGACTCTTCAGTCCGCCAGATGGCGGACCTATCGGTGACGTTTTCAGGTCCGGCAGGCTCAGATCTCCTTACGACGAGCCTGACCATAAGCCTCGCAGACCTGTTCACCGCCTATTTCAACAACTCAAATTCTTCGCGCTTCGGAAGCACATACCTGCTCACAGTGCCGTTTGTGATTGAGGGCACGCAATCAGCCGTGAACTCATTCTCCGCGACACTGACAAACAGGATCGGACGCTCGGCGACATCATCTGCGACGTTCTGAGGCGGGAGAACCGAATGGAGGGATTGGAATGCTGGAGCGTCGACCAGCTTGGGTAGGTGAGCAGAGGGCCCGGGACACCCTTTCGGATTGGCCCAACTGACTTGACCGCAAAGGCGCAGGGTTGACTCAGTGCGGCTGTCACAATCACCACCTGCTGCTGGTCATTCCGGCGGCAAATGGCCGGTTGGTTGAGGAAGGAGGAGACATTGGTTGTTAGAGGGCCGTGCAGTGCGGCGCGGTGCATTCGGATCTGTCAAGTTAACTGACCGAGGCCGCGTTGCTCGACAGGGTGCCCACGTCACTCTGCCCTCAGTACCCACACGTCGCCGTCTTCCAGGCGGTGAAGGCTCGCTCTCGGAGGAGTCGATAATGGGTTGCCTTCAGGTGATGACGTCCTACTCGGAACAGGTTGTGAATCGGCACGTGGACCGAGACGAATCGTTGTACCTGGGCTGGCGATCTGAAGCAACGCATTTGGCGTTACTGCTCCCGGGTGTGCTGGTGCGACACCTCGGCCCGGTTGTTCTCACGCTGGCCGGTCCGATAGTTGACCAAGGGATAGGGTGCCAAAGGGCGGCACGGAGGATTATTCCAGATCAGCAGGCTCGAAGCGGCGCATTTCAGCAGCGCCATGTTAGCCCGATCACCGGTCCGCCCTCGATTCAATCACCCGCAGCATCGACGGCGGTGGCGCGGGACCTTCCCGCGGGCGGTCCCGATTCCTCCCGAGCGTCTCCCAGCGCAGCGTGTAGCGGACTCCCTTCGGGGGGGTTCCCGTATCTTCGGCCAGATTCACCCGCATCCCCGGAAAGCCGGACTCGACCTTCTCCATCCCGGCCGGCAGCGGCTGTTCACCCGCCGCCTTGCCCGCCACCGCGTGAGTCTCCTCGTCCAGCAGCCACGCGCCCGCTCCGTATTTGACATGCCGGTAATCCAGCCGCAGTTTGCTGCCCCCCGCCGGACGCACCGCGCCGTGGGTCACCTCGAATTCGATCGAGCCGTTGCCCTGAAAATCCCAGCGGTACGCCCAGTCGCTCACCGTGCGGATGCGCCAGCCCTCCGCATCCCGCCGCGCCGCCATGATCTGCGTGAATCCCCTGGCATCAAACTTGTGATAGGTGATCACCACTCGACCCCTTGAGTCGAACCCGATCTTCGTGTTCCCGTTGATCATCCCACCGCGGACCGGCACCGCATCCACCACCTCGGCCGTATCAAACCGGATGGGCAGCGCGTACGCCTTGCCCTCGCTGTTTTCCCAATTCACCAGGTCGCGACTGCGCGCGTAGCTCAGGTCGTGGTTCGTGCTGCAGTCGGGCGTGTCGCGCCACGTCCAGACCATGTGATAGTAGCCGTCGGGTCCGGGCACGGGTCCGTGCGGGTAGGCGTTCATCAGGCCCTGCCCGTCGATCAGGGGTGTGTCGATGAGGCGTTTCCAGACGCGCGCCTTCTCGTCATAAATGTTGTAGATCTGGTCGCCCGCTCCGCTGCCGCCGTCACGGTATGTGAAGATCAGTTCGCCGGCGGGGGAGCGGATCCATCGCGGGTACGTGCAGCGCTTCTCGTTGCGCCCCACCATCGACGGGACCTGTTCGAAGCTCGCGATGTCGAGCTTGCGCGTGGTGCGGAAGTAGACCAGGGCGGCGGCGTGCATATTGCCGGCGAGGTGAATCTGCCCGTCCCGGTCGATCGCCATCGTGAGGGAATTGTGGCTGTCCCATTTCACCCGCGAAGGCAGCCGGACGAACTGCCACTTCGCCGACCCGAGCGTCCGCGCCGCCACGATCATGTCGCGCTCGGCGTCATAGAACGCGACAAACTGCCGGTCCCCATGCGTCAGTAGGTCGAACGGAACGGGGTGGCCCGCCCAGACCGGAGCGACGTCCACCGGCTTCTGGGCAAACACCCACCACGGGGCGGCCAGCGCGATCAGCAGCAAACGGTTCGACATGAAGACGTATCATACCGCGTATGGCCCGGAAGCTCGCTCTGCTTGAAAACTCGCGGCTACTCCCCCTCGCCGAGGGGCGCGGGATAATAGATTCCTCAGCATGCAGAGAGTCATTGATCCATTCCGGTTGCTCCTTGTCACGGTCGCCGGCTGGATGAGCCAACGCCAGTTGCAGGTCATCGAGTACCTGCGCGAAGAAAATCGAGTCCTCCGGGAACAACTCGGCGGCAAGCGGCCTCGCTTCACAGACGATCAGCGGCGCCGGTTGGCCGCCAGGGCCAACGGGTTGGGGCGTACCATCCTCGCGGAAGTGGCGACCATCGTCACGCCGAGGACCCTGCTCGCCTGGCACCGCAAGCTGATCGCTCAGAAGTATGACGGGAGCGGCAGGCGAGGGCCTGGCCGGCCACGCACTGCTGGCGAACTCGAAGCCCTGCTCGTGCGATCGGCCCTGGAGAATCGAGATTGGGGCTACCGGCGAATCGAGGGGGCCTTGTCCAACCTTGGGCACGGGTGTCCGTAGACAAAACCACATCACCACACAGAATCAATAGCTTGCAGATGAGTTGCTCTTTCGCGGCGGATCGAGGCCAAGCCATGTTACAAGGGGAGTTCGTGTTCCAATTCGGCCTCTCACTCCTCGCCGCCATCCGCGTTTTCTTCCGCAGTCGCGGCGACACGGCTCTCGAAGTTCTCGCCCTTCGACAGCAGGTCGCGGTACTGAACCGCAAGCGACCTCGTCCGCCGTTGAACTCCCTCGACCGCCTCTTCTGGAGCACTTTGCGCTGTTTCTGGCCTGGTTGGAGGGACGTCCTGGTCATCGTGAAGCCGGAGACCGTCGTCGGCTGGCATCGCGCCGGCTTCCGCTTGTACTGGCGTTGGCGATCCCGTCCACGCGGCCGGCCGAAGATCACCGAGGAGATTCGACGGCTCATCTGCCTCATGGCGGAAGAGAATACACGCTGGGGTGCGCCCAAGATCCACGGTGAGATTTTGAAGCTCGGTTTTGAGGTCTCCGAACGTACCGTGGCTCGATATCTGAGGCTCATTCGTCGACGTGGTGATCCTGGAAAACGGTGGCTTACCTTCTT
>JACZJQ010000207.1 GCA_014860455.1 Bryobacteraceae bacterium
ACATAGCCGAACGACCACGGCTGAAACGCCCCGCCGCCCTGATACCAGACGTCCTTGCCGTTGGCCAGCCTCAGCGAATGCCCTTCCACCTTCACTGTGAAATCTTTGTGCGGCCTCAGAGTCACCATGCCGAAGGCGTCCTGGTTGTTCATCATGTTGTAGAAGGGAAACCGTGCAAACGGACGCGGCGTCGGCAGCATCTGCATGAACGTGCCGTGCCTGCGATCGTTCGGATCGTTGTCGCCTGAGCCGTGCGTGAATCCGGCGCGGATCCACGGCTTCAACTTCGGCAGCACCGGCGGCTGCCACCCACCCTCGATGCTGGCCGCGTAGGCCTCATGGTCCAACCGGCCCCACCGGCCGGTCTGCATCACGCCCCACGCCAGGAAATCCACCGCCCCGTTCTCGGTCTCGGTGAGATGCGAATAGTGCCCGCCGATCGTCGCGATGCGGATGTTCGCCATGTCGGCCTGACGCGCCGCGGCGGAGCGGTTGTCGGTCTTGAGGACATGCCGCCAGTCCTGGTAGTACATGCCAAGCACCCGCCAGTCATTGTGATTGCGCCCGTGCGACGACGCCCCCGCCACCGACGCATAACCCACGCCGATCTTCAGATTGCCCCAGCCATCCACCTGGAACGCACCCCTCGTCGGCATGAAACCAGCCGCCGTCACCGTCGCGTTTTTCTGCGTGGAGATGAAGTGAAATCCGTCGAATGAACGCCCGACATGCGTCCACGGAAACGCCCCGATCAGCCTGTCCGCGATGCGCGTCTGCGTGATCACATTCAACGCCGCGTGCTTCTTCGTGATCTCCGCTCCATCCCGGAACTCAAACCGCCCCAGCTTCAGCGAATTCCCCGCCGTGCCGAACACTCCGTTGAACCGCACCCAGCCCTGCTTCGGAAACACTACGCCCGCGTTCCGCCGCCGGTCATTCGAGTTCGAGTAGATCGCGCCCAGCCCCAACGGCCCCTGAGGCGCTACGGCCGTGGCGTCATTGGGCATACCGAGCAGCACCGGCGCCGCCAGTTCAAGCTGCCAGTCGCCCTGGCTGAACTTCGACGCCAGGCTCAACTTGAAGATGTTCCCGCTGAACGCATAGCCGCCGTTGGCGCTGCCCTGCATCCAATCCCACATCTCCAGCCGTGTGCGAACGCTGCCTGAGACAGTGACTTTGCCCCATTTGACGGGCGCCGGCGCGGCCGGTGCGGCGGCGGGTTTCGCTGCCGGAGCTTGCGGGCCGGCCTCCTCGGCCGAGACCGGCAGGAGCGTCGAGATTGTCAGGATGGCGAGGGGAAGACGTAGGTGCATGACTTCGGGAACCGGATGACAGTTCAAGGGTAAGACACCCTTTTTATCCAGACTGTGACGAGAGTCACTTTGACATGGCCGCCGGTTGATCTACACTGGCCTCGATGAATCAAAAGGGTGCGATTGCGCCACTCCTCATCGGCATTCCCCTCGGACTTCTCATCGGCGTTGGCCTCTACACCTTCGGCTATGCCAAGGGCTTCGCCTACATGACCGACGACCCCGCCGCCTGCACCAACTGCCACGTCATGCGAGAACAGTTCGATGGCTGGCTGAAATCCAGCCACCAGAAGGTGGCCGTCTGCAACGATTGCCACACCCCGCCCGGCCTCGTCGGCAAATACACCGTCAAGGCCATCAACGGCTTCAACCACTCCATGGCCTTCACCACCGGCAAATTCCCCGACAACATCCATATCACCGGCCGCAACCAGCGCGTTGCCAAAGAGTCGTGCCTGAAGTGCCACGAGGAAATGACGAACGAAATGAACAGTTCCCGCCGCCACGGCGACGACGCTGATTGCGTCTCATGCCACCGTAACGTCGGGCACGCCCATTAGCAGTACTTTCAGCAGGTTAATCGATCATGTCTTCTCAACCGAACTCAAACAAACGTCTCCTCATCGCAGTCGCGGTCACGGCGGTCCTCGCCATCGGCGTCACCGCCCTGCTCGTCAACATTTTCGAGCACAAGCAGGAAGCCCGCAACGCGTTTTTCCGCGTCGTCGATCTCGACGACAACACCGACGATCCCGCCACCTGGGGCAAAAACTTCCCGCTCCAGTACGACGGCTATAAGAAGACCGTCGACATGGAACGCACCCGCCACGGCGGCTCCGGTGCGCTCCCCCACAAGCCCGACGCCAAGGACCCCCGCACCGTCACATCCCAGTCGAAAATCGAACTCGACCCGCGTCTCGTCACCATGTGGTCCGGCTACGCCTTCGCCACCGACTTCCGCGAAGAACGCGGCCACGCCTACATGCTCATCGATCAGCGCACCACCCGCCGCGTCACCGAGTTCAAGCAGCCCGGCACCTGCCTCAACTGCCACGCCTCAACTTACGTCTTCATGAAACAGGCCGGCGGCGGCGATATCTTCAAAGGCTTCGAAAAGATGAACCAGATGACCTACACCGAAGCCACCAGCAACGTCAAACACCCGGTCAGTTGCATCGATTGCCACGACCCCAAGACCATGTCCCTCCGCATCTCCCGCCCCGCCTTCCTCGAAGGCATTAAGGCGCTCAAGGCCTCCCAGGGCGTCCAAAACTACGACCCCAACACCATGGCCTCCGCCCAGGAGATGCGCTCCTACGTCTGCGGCCAGTGCCACGTCGAATACTACTTCAAGGGCGACGAAAAACGTCTCACCTTCCCCTGGTCCAAGGGCCTCCAGGTCGAAAACATCTACGACTACTACACCGAGGTCGACCACAAGGACTGGGTCCATAAGGAAACCGGCGCCCCTGCCCTCAAAGCCCAGCACCCGGAATTTGAAACCTACAACCAGGGCGTCCACGCCCGCTCCGGCGTCGCCTGCGCCGACTGCCACATGCCCTACAAACGCGAGGGCGGCATGAAGATCTCCGACCATCACGTCCGCAGCCCCATGCTGAACATCAACCGCGCCTGCCAGGGCTGCCACCGCTTCCCCGAACAGGAAATGAAGGACCGCGTCGAACAGATCCAGTCCCGCTTCCTCCAGGCCCGCGACTCCGCCATGGACGCCCTCGTGGACCTCATCGCCGACATCAAGCAGGCCAAGGACTCCGGAGCCACTGATGCCGATCTCAAAGCAGCCCGTGAGGCCCAGCGCAAAGCCGGCTTCTTCATCGACTTCGTCGAGGCCGAAAACTCCGTCGGGTTCCACGCCCCCGGCGAGGAACTCCGCGTCCTCACCCAGGCCATCGACGCCATCCGCAAGGGCCAGAACTCCCTGCGCGCTATCCAACCCAAGAAGGCCGCATCAACAGCCCGCCGCAAATCCGGCGCCCCGGCTGACTGACCGTCCGCCAACATCCAACACCCGCCAGCGGCGGCGGCGTCCATGCCACTGCCGTTTCCTTTGAAAAAACCGCCTCCGCGCTGTAACGGCGAATCGCACTCTGTGCGTCAATGGAAGAATGCGAGTTTCAATCTGGATGCATGGAATTCTGGCGGTTGCTGTTCTAGCACTCTCGCCATCTCTGTTCGCGGCCGAGGACCCCTCGCCGCAGCATATTCAATGGATGAAGGAGCAAGGCGAACTCTCCGGCAAGATCCGCAAGGGCGTGGATGTCGAAGCCAGCGCCAAGCGAATGGCCGCCGTCTTTAAAGAGGTCGAAGGCTTCTGGGCCAAGCGCTCAGCTGTCGGCGCCTCCACCACCAGGGAGGGCCAGACAGCCGCTCTCGCCCTCGCCAAGGCCGCAGCCGCCGGCGATCAGGCCGGCATCGCTGCAGCTTCAAAGCAGATCGGCGGAACCTGCCGCACCTGCCACGAAGCCCACCGCGAAAAAATCAGCGACACCGAATACAAGATCCGCTAACCGGTTCAAGGGCGGCCTGGCATCAGCCCTGGCCGCCCCTCATTCTTCTCCGCGAATCAACTCCTCATACGTCTCCCGCCGCCGCACCACCCGCCACTCCGAGCCCTCCACCAGCACCTCCGCCGCCCTCGGCCGCGCATTGTAATTCGACGACGCAACCCACCCATACGCCCCCGCCGTCATCACCGCCATATACTCGCCCGGCATCACCTGTGGCAACTCCCGCCCCTTCGCCAGGAAATCCGCGCTCTCGCACACCGGACCCACAACATCAGCCGTCACCGTCCCCGGCACCCGGCTCTTCCTCAACGGCACAATCTCGTGGTACGCCCCATACAGCGCCGGACGGATCAACTCGGTCATCGCCGCATCCACCACCATGAACTCCTTGCCCGTCCCCGGTTTCCTGTACAGCACCCGCGTCACCAACGCCCCCGCCTCGGCCACGATCGACCGTCCCGGCTCAAACAGAAGCGTCAGCCCGTGTTCTTTGACCAGTTCCCTGATCGCCGCCAAAAATCCCGCCACATCCGGCCTCGCATCGTCCGGCTTGTACGGCACTCCAATGCCCCCGCCCAGGTCCAGATACTTGATCGCAAATCCCCGCGCCCTCAGCCTCTCCACCAGCTCCACCAGCCGCTTCGCCGCTTCAATCAACGGCGACGTATCCAACAACTGCGACCCGATGTGGCACGCCACGCCTTCCATCCTCACCCCGGCCAATCCCCGCGCCCGTTCATACACCTGCTCGATCTCGCTGATGTTGATGCCGAACTTGTGTTCCTTCAGCCCCGTCGAAATGTAGGGATGCGTCTCGGCGTCCACATCCGGATTCACCCTCACCGCCACCGACGCCTGTTTGCCCAGCCTCGCCGCCAGCGCCGCGATCAGCGCAATCTCGGCTTCGCTCTCGCAGTTGAACGAATGGATGCCCGCCTCAAGCGCCATCTCAATCTCGTCCCGCGTTTTGCCCACCCCCGCGAACACCACGCCTGCCGCCTCGCCACCGGCCTTCGTCACCCTGTACAACTCGCCGCCCGACACAATGTCGAACCCCGCGCCCGCTTCGGCCAGCAGCCGCAGCACAGACAGATTCCCGTTCGCCTTCACCGCATAACACACCCTGTGCGGCACGCCCGACAGCGCCTCGTCGTATTCGCGGAACCGCCCTCTGATCGCCGATGCCGAGTAGAGGTAAACCGGCGTCCCCTCGGCGGCCGCAATCCGCTCCACTTCCACGTCCTCGCAGAACATCGACCCGTCTCTGTATTCGAACGGTGTTTGCATTCCCCTATTTCACCTTCAGTACCACAAGCGTCTGATCGTCGTGCACCGGTATCGTCCCGCGGAACTCCTCCAGGTCTTCGATGATCCTGTCCGCGATCTCCTGCGCGCTCATCTCACAGCAGGCCGAAAGCGTCCGCTTCAGCTTCCGCCGCCCGTAGTCCTCGCCCGTCTCGTCCTGCTGATCGCTGATGCCGTCCGAATAAAGCAGCACCACGTCCCCATGCTGCGCTTCAAACTCGGTCTCCTCATACTCCATGTTGTCCAGCAACCCCACCGGCACCCCCGACACCTCAGGCCTCAACACCTCCCCGCCCCTGCACACCAGCGGCGGCGCCGAACCCGCATTCGCAATCTTGAACACCCGCTCCCGCGACTGCCACAACATCGCCAGCAGCGTCACATACTGCGCCGGCACCTGGCGCTCCATCAGGTTCTCATTCAGCGTCCGCAACAACGCCGCCGGGCTTCTCCGTCTCGGTGCCAGGCTCCTCAGCAACCCGCTGAACAGCGCCCCATACAACGCCGCCGCCGCACCCTTGCCGCTCGAATCGCCAAACGCCAGCATCGTCGATCCGTCGTCGTACTCAAAGAAGTCGTACAGATCCCCGCTCACCAGCCGCGCCGGCTTCAACTGCACGCCCACATCCAGACCCGGTATCGTCGGCGCCTCGGTCGGGAAGATTATCGACTGCAGCTTCTGCGCCGCCACCAGGTCCTTCTGCGTCTCGCGCTCGCGCTCGGCCAGTTCCTGATACAGCCGCGCATTCTCGATCGCCGCCGCGATCTGCGGCGCAATCAGCGACAGCGTCCTCACGTGATCCTCTGTGAACGCCCCCACCCGCTCGCTCTCCAGATCCATCACGCCCACCACACGGTGGTTCAAAATCAGCGGAAACGCAATCTCGCTTCGGATCCCCGGATACGCTTCCACATACCGGCTGTCGGCCAGCGTGTCCCGCGCCAGCACCGGCTTGCCCGTCCGCGCCGCCGCGCCCGTCAACCCCGAGTCCAGCGGCAACGACCCCAACGCCTGCTTCTCGTCATACCTCCGGCTGAACCGCTCCACCAGCCGCCGCCCCTTCTCGTCCACCAGCAGGATCAGAAACGCGTCGTAGTTGATCAGCCCCTTCACCGAATCCGCGATCTTCGACAGCAGCGCGTCCAAATCCAATATCGAGCTGAACTCATGCGCCAGGTGCGCCAGCGTTTTCCTGATCCGGTTCTGCCGGTCCACCCGCCTGTACAGCCGCGCATTCTCGATCGCCGTCGCTATCCGCGATGCAATCAATTGCAGCAGCGCCACGTCCTGTTCGCTGAACGCCTTCGCCGTCGTCGCCTGTAAATCCAGCACGCCCACCAGTTGCTGCCGCGACATCATCGGCACTGCCATTTCGCTGCGGACCGCGTCCATCGCGTTCAGATACCGCGGATCGCGATCCACGTCTTCCACCAGCAGCGGCTGCCTCAACTGCGCCGACGTCCCCGTGATCCCCTCGCCCAACCCCACAATCAGGTTGTCGACTATCTCTTCCCTGTGCCCCCGTGCATACCGGATCCGCAGCCCCTTCCGCCTGTCGCTGTAAAGCAGAATCGCAAACAACTCATGCGGAATCACCCGCCGCACAATGTCGGCCACGCTCTCCAGCAGTTCATCCAGATCCAGCGTCTCGCTGGTCAGCGTCGACACTTCCAGCAGGAAGTCCAAAAGCTCCGCTCTCTCGCGGAACTTAACGCGGCTCAATCGCCCCGGAGGCATACGGTCAGCCTCTCGCCGTCTCGACAATCTTCACGCTGGCGCTCGCCCCCACCCGGCTCGCTCCTGCGCGGACCATCGCTTCAAAATCCTCTAACGTCCTGATCCCCCCGGCCGCCTTCACTCCAACCGAAGGCCCCACCACCCGCCTCATCAGATCCACATCCTCCACCGTCGCCCCATACTTCGAAAACCCCGTCGACGTCTTCACGAAATCCGCCCCCGCCTCCACCGACAACTTGCACGCCGTCTCTTTCTCGTCCTTCGTCAACAGGCACGCCTCGATGATCACTTTCAAAATCGCCCCGCCCTGGTGACACGCCTCGGCCACCGCCGCCACATCCGCCCGAACCTGCGCAAATTGACCCGACTTCAACGCCCCCACCGCCATCACCATATCCACTTCGCCGGCGCCCACCCGCACCGCCTGCGCGGCTTCTTCCGCCTTCACTTTCGACGGCGTCATCCCCAACGGGAACCCCGCCACCGTGCACACCTTTACCC
>JACZJQ010000208.1 GCA_014860455.1 Bryobacteraceae bacterium
ACCCCATCCCGCCCCTCGCGCTCGTCCCGCTCACCTGGTTCTGGCGCGCCGGTATGGCTGTCGACCGTACGTTCAAGCGCATGAACACGTACGTCGCGCGGATGCCCGTGGTCAGCGTGGGCAACTTGGCATTGGGCGGGACGGGCAAAACCCCTCTGATCCTTTGGCTGTGCCGGGAACTGGCGAGCCAGGGCCGTCGGCCCGCTGTTCTGACGCGGGGCTATCGCCGGAGCGCCGGTGAAGCGACGGAGGTTTTCATGCCCGGAGTGATGCCGGATGTGGCGCTTGCGGGCGAGGAGGCGTGCCTGATTCTGCAAGGCGGCGACGCGGCAGTGGGGGTCAGCGCGGATCGGGTTCGGGCAATTCTACCCCTGGAACAGCAATTTGACCCGGGCATTATTCTGCTCGACGACGGTTTCCAGCACTGGCGCATGGCTCGGGACGCCGACATCGTCCTGGTCGATGCGCTGGACCCGTTCCGGGGCGGCGTCCTACCGCTTGGAAGGTCGCGCGAACCGTTCTCCGCTTTGCGGCGCGCGACGGCGATTGTCATCACGCGCACCTCGCCGGGCCGCAGCTATGCGGGACTGGTTTCCGAGATCCGCCGCCACATCCCCGCTGCCCCCATCTTCCGCGCACGCACTGTCGCCAAGGCTCCGGCGCTGCCCGGGGGCCCGTTTGGAGCGTTCTGCGGACTGGGGCAGCCCGAAGGTTTCCGCAACACTCTCAGCGAACTGGGCCTGGAGCCTGAGTTCTTCGAAGTGTTCCCGGACCACCACCACTACTCGCACGACGACATCGCCCGAATGAGGTCCCGCGCGGCGGTCCTGGTGACGACGGAGAAGGATCTGGTGAATGTCCCGTGGCGGAACAGGGACGGGATTGTGGCCGTCGCAATCGATTTGGAACTCGACGACCCGGCGGGTCTGCTGGCCGCGATCAATCGGCCAGGAACTCGCGGATCAGCCTGATATTCGACGGCGGCGTCTCCAGCGGCAGGCAACCGGTGCCCATCAGGCAGTTGGGCCGGGCAATGGCGACGATGCGTTCAACTTCGGCGCGGATCGTCTCCGGGTCGTCGCAGGCGACGATGCGCGGGTCCATATTCACCCTGACTTTGACCGCCGGTTTCTGCGCCCACACCTTCTCAACAAATTCCTTCTGTTTTGTCTCTACGTTGCAGACAAGAAAGCCAGTTCCGGTGGAAAGCATGTCGTCGAGGATGGGATACGTATGGCCGCCCATGATGCAGGGCACGGCCGAACCTGTGATGGCCGACGCCTCGCGCAGGATCCAGTTCAGCGCCGGCAGTTCGACGTTATGAAACTGGCGGGGTGACAGCAGCGGCGGCGCGGCGGCGGATTCAAAGAACGCCACGCCGACGCCGGCCTCGACCACAGCCTGGCAGAATGCCGCCTGGTTGCGCGCCAGTTGCATCAGCCACTCGGCGACGGGTTCAGGTGTTAGTCCAACATCTTCCAGCAACCCATTGATTCCGCGCAGGTTGAACGCCACCGAGAACGGCCCGGCCACGGGCACCCGGACGTCGGCCTCCGGCAGGGCGTCCTTCAGGCGGCGGGCCGTATCGATCACCATCGGGATGCGACCGTCGCGTTTCGGATCAAAGGGCCGGATCGCCAGACCCTCTTCGATCGACCGGCAGGGGTTGCGGCTGATAGCCGGGATGGCGTCCTCGCCGGGGTTCTCGACTTCGGCGCCGTAGGCTTCGGCTTCGAGGTTGTAGATGTCGATGCCGACGACGATCACCTGGTGGCGGTATTCGAGCCAGGCGTCGCGGTGGCCCTTGAAGATCAACTCCGGGTCGCGCGAGGTCTCGTAAGGAGAACGGCCGGCGAACCGGGCGGCGTGTTCATAGATGGATGGGGAGAATGGGATCTTCATGGCCGTTTCAACTCGGACCTATCGTACCGCTTCCCGCAGAGGCCGCGAGCGCAGCGAGCGGGTACGCTGCCTGGAGAACCCGCTCGCTGCGCTCGCGGCCTCGGTGGGGGCGGACGCGGCTATTCGGGGGGGAGTTTGCGGAGCCGCTCGATTTCGGCGCGGAACTTGTCGGCCTGTGGCAGGTCGGGGTGGTGGCGCAGGAAATCCTCCAACTCGCCGGCGGCCTGGGTCCAGTTCTTGCGGCGGTAGTAGACCTCGGCCAGGTGCATCTGGGGGTGGGAGAAGTGGGCGGGGTCGAGGCGGCAGGCCTCTTTGAGGTATTTCTCGGCCAGGTCCAGGCGGTTCTGGGCGAGGTAGGTCATGCCGAGTTGCGAGTTGGCCAGGGCGTCTTCGGGTTCGCGCAGGACGGCATTGACGTTGAACCGCCAGGCCTCGTCAGGACGCCCCAGGTTGAGCAGCACGCCTCCAAGATTGACAAGCGGGGCGTAGAGATCGGGGTCGGCTTCAAGGGACTTGCGGAATCGCTCGGCGGCGAGCGGGTAATCCTGCCGGTGGTAGGCCATGGTGCCGAGCTGGTTCCAGACCTCGGCGTACTGGGGCGCGGCCTCGACGGCCTTCAGCATATGGTCCTCGGCGCAGGCGGCATCCCGTTTTTCCAGGCATTTCAGGCCCTTGGAAAACAGGTCGCGGGCCTGTTTGGGCAGAGTGAGCAGGCGCATGGGAACCTTCTGGCCGAGCGACGGGTCACGGTTGAAGTCATCGGCTTTCACCACCACCTGGACGCGGCCGCGCCTGTCGGCGGTGCCGCGCGAGACGACCACGGTGCGGCGGGATTCGCCGAGTCCGGAGACGCCCACCGACAGGGTGTAGCTGCCCGCCGGGAGGCGGTCGAAGCGGAAGCGGCCATTGGGCAGGACAGTTTTGGTGGATTGGAACGAGGTTGTCGCGCCGTGGAGTGTAACTTCGGAGATGTGGCGAACCTCAACCTTGCCTTCGATCGCCAACAGGTCGGCGAGCGCCATGGCCAACAGCAGAGCCGTCATTGCCTCCAGCATACGGCGGGCGCACCCGCCGGTGGAAGGCTGAATCGGGATGAAAACACGGCTGATCTGCTCCTATACTGGAGTGGTGAAATACCTCCGCCTGCTGATTCCCGCCGCGCTGATCCTGGTCACCGCCGGCTGCCAGAAGAATGTCCAGACCAACGATGCCGTCCGCAAAGGCGTGATGGAGCACCTGGCCAACAACAAAGGGCTGAACGTGGATTCGATGGACATCGAGATCACGTCGGTCACCTTCAAGGACACCGAAGCCGAAGCCGACGTTTCGTTCAAGCCCAAGGGCGGCGACGCGGCGGCGGGCATGCAGATGAAATACACGCTCGAACGCAAGGGCAACGACTGGGTGGTGAAGCAGACCCCGAAGGCCGGCGGTGGCCATGGGGCGGCGATGCCGGGCATGGGCGGCGGCATGGGTTCAGGAATGGGCGGCGCCCAGATGCCGCCAAACCACCCGCCCACGGGCGCGGCGCCGGACGCCAAGAAGTGAAGCGCGTCGCCGTCCTGGGAGGAGGACCCGCCGGGTCAACGGCCGCACAGAAGTTGGCCGCCGCGGGTCTGGACACTGTCCTGTTGGATGAGAAGCTGGCCTGGGAAAAACCCTGCGGCGGCGGCGTGACTTACAAGGCCTACCATCGGTACCCATATCTCATTGACAACAAGGCCGAGAAGGCCCGCATCTCAACCGCCGTTCTGCGGGCGCCGAGGGCTGGGACGTTCCAGATGGAACTTACCCGGCCGCTCTCGATCTACCCACGTCTGCACCTGAACCAGATGCTGCTGGACCGTGCTGCTGAAGCGGGCGCGCAGATCGAGAAGGAGCGCGTCACGGGGCTGGAGCGCGGGACGGCGGGCTGGCGGATCAGGACGCGGCACGGGACGATCGACGCCGACTATTGCGTTGTCGCCACAGGGGCGCGCAATTCCTTGCGCAACGTCGGCACCGAGTATTCGGCCGCCGATACGATGTACGCCTTGGGCTATTACGTGCCCGTGAAGCGGCGGCACATCGACATCCAGTTCCTACCGAATTTCGAGGGCTACATCTGGGTGTTTCCGCGGCCGGACCATCTGTCGGTGGGCATCTGCGGCAAGGGCGAACCGGCAGGCAGGATGCGCCTGCGGTTGGAGAAGTGGATGGAGGAGCAGGAGATCCCGAAGAGGGATTCAATCTTCTATGGCCACATGATCCCGGCCCTCGA
This sequence comes from Bryobacteraceae bacterium, assembly GCA_014860455.1. Lineage (GTDB taxonomy): Bacteria > Acidobacteriota > Terriglobia > Bryobacterales > Bryobacteraceae > PNKE01. The sequence continues at coordinate 4,163 of JACZJQ010000208.1, forward strand.
ACGGCCGAGCTTTGCGCGCAACCGCGTGTCGGGCGAGGGCTGGGTGGCGGTGGGCGATGCCGCGGGTCTGGTGGATCCGATGACCGGCGAAGGCATCTACTATGCCATCCGGTCGGGCGATCTGGCGGCGCAGACCGTCTTGAGCGAAACGCTGGCTCCCGCCGAGAGGCACCGCCTGTATTCGAGCGCACTGCGGCGGGAGTTCCTGGAGGACCTTGCGTTCGGCGCAGGACTGGCCAAGCGGTTCTTCGTCCAGCAGTTCATGTTCACCACAGTGCCGGACCGCATGATCCAGTTCATGCGCCGAAGCCCGTCGATGGCGCTCGTTGTGCAGGATCTGTTCGCCGGAACGCAGAACTACCTTGATCTGAAGAAGCGCCTGATGGGCAGCCTGAACGGAACGATGATCGAGGTCTTCATGGGCTTCATGCTCAGCAACCGCGTGGTGAAAGAGGGAGAGCTTTGAAATTCGACAACAGCGCCGCGCTGCTGGAACGGGCGCGCCAGATTATCCCCGGAGGCGTGAATTCGCCGGTCCGCGCCTTCCGCGGCGTGGGTGGCGTGCCGCCGTTTATCGTGCGGGGCGAGGGCTGCCGGCTCTATGACGCCGACGGCAATGAGTTTATCGACTACATCGGAAGTTGGGGTCCGCTGATTCTGGGCCACAGGTTTCCGCCGGTGATGGATGCGATCCGCGAGATCCTCGAGGTCGGGACGAGCTTTGGCGCGCCGACCGAGCGCGAAATCGAGCTCGCCGAGATGATCCGCGATGCGGCGCCGTCGTGCGAGATGGTCCGACTGGTGAACTCCGGCACCGAAGCCACGATGAGCGCGCTGCGAGTCGCCCGGGGCTTCACGGGCCGCGACCTGACCATCAAGTTCGAAGGCTGCTACCACGGCCACGTCGATTCGCTGCTGGTCAAGGCCGGTTCGGGCATGGCGACGCTGGGCATCGCAGATACCGCCGGCGTGCCGGAGGCGTTTGCGGCGACGACCATCGCCCTGCCCTACAACTCGCCTGAAGCGCTGGAGGCAGCGTTCAAGGCGCATGGCGACAAGATCGCGGCCGTGATCGTGGAGCCGGTGGTAGGCAACATGGGCTGCATTCCGCCGTCGCGGGAGTTCCTGGACGCCATGGTGCGGCTGACGCGCCAGTACGGATCGGTGCTGATCTTCGACGAGGTGATGACGGGTTTCCGCGTCAGCTATGGCGGGGCGCAGGAGATGTTTGGCATCAAGCCGGACATGTCGACGTTCGGCAAGGTGATCGGCGGCGGACTGCCGATCGCGGCTTATGGCGGGCGGGCGGAGATCATGAACCGGGTTGCGCCTGTGGGCAATATCTATCAGGCCGGGACGCTGTCGGGCAATCCGTTGGCGGTGGCGTCGGGGCTGGCGATGCTCAGGCATCTGAAGTCGCACCCGGAGGTCTACACACAGATCGACAAGGCGGCGAAGGCGATCTGCGACGCTGCGCCGAAGGGGACGGCGGTGAACCGCGTGGGGTCGATGTTCACGATGTTCTTCTGCGAGGGTCCGGTGACGTCTTGGGATACGGCCAAGGGCGCCGACACGGAGCGGTTCAAATCGCTGCACCGGCATATGCTGGAGTCGGGCGTGTATCTGCCGCCGTCGCAGTTTGAGGCGGCGTTTGTGGGCGCGGCGCACGACGACGAGGCCATAGCTGCGACAGTCGAGGCGCTACGGCGGTTCGAGTAGCTTCCATTCCTGATCCGCCGCGCCCGCCCAAGATGGCGCGTTCGGATTTCATGTGACACTGGAACGGTAATGAAGAGAGTCACAATCACTCTCAGCGAGCATGCGGCACTTTGGGCACAAAGAAGAGCGGCTGGAGAGAGCATCTCTGTCTCGAAACTGGTGGGCCGGATCATCGACAAACAGATGCGGCTCAGCGATGGGTATGGACTTGGGCTTTCCGAGTGGCAGAAGTTGAAGCCAGTTGCGGGCGCGAGCGGCTGTGCCCGGATGACGCGGGAGGAGACGCACGAGCGCGGCTGAGAAGTGATTCGGGGATCGGAGAGACGGGGTATTCCAAGGCGCCAGGTGGGTGGCGGATAGAGCAGCGTGAAACTCTGGATTTACTACATCGGGCGGCCGAAGGAGCCGCATTCCAATGCGCTGGCCGCGGAGTATATGAAGCGGGCGTCGCGTTACATGGACTGCGAGATGCGCGAGATCGACCCGCGGAAGTTCGATGTGCCAGCCCGGCACGCCGGGGCGAAAAAGGTGTTTCTGGATCCGGCGGGCAAGCTGATGGACACGGCGGGGTTTGTCGAACTGGTGCGAGCGGCTGAATACGAAGCGCGCGATCTGGTGTTCCTGATCGGAGGGCATGACGGGTTGCCGGAAACCTGGAAACCGAAGGCTGACCTGCTGCTGGGGCTGACGCCCATGACGCTGCCGCATGAACTGGCACGGGCCCTGCTTGCCGAGCAGGTTTACCGGGCGCTGGCCACATTGCGGGGGCATCCATACCCGCGCTAGGGTGATAGATGGCCCCTCACGGAGGCCCGAATGTCGATGGACTGGTTCAAATCATCAAAGAAGGTCGCCAAGGTCAGCGACGAAGAGCGGCATGTCCGCACAGAAGGCCTATGGGTGAAGTGCGAGGGCTGCCGGCAGGTGATCTGGCGCAAGGACCTGGCCGACACTCTGAACTGCTGTCCGAAGTGCGATTTCCACTTCAAGGTCGACGCCCGGACACGGCTCAAGTACCTGCTCGACGACGAGAACTGGATCGAGCACGACGCCGGGCTGGAATCGACCGACCCGCTGGGGTTCGTCGATTCGAAGAGCTACAAGTCGCGACTGGCCGGGATGCAGAAGGCGCTGGGGATGAAGGACGCGGTTATCTCGGTGACCGGCAAGCTGCTGGGCCGGACCGTGAACGTGTGCGCGCTGGAGCTGAAGTTCATCGGCGGGTCGATGGGATCGGTGATGGGCGAAAAAATCACGCGGGCCATTGAGCGGTCGATCAAGGACCGCGCGCCGCTGATCATCGTGTCGGCCTCGGGCGGCGCCCGCATGCAGGAAGGCGCGGTCAGCCTGATGCAGTTGGGCAAGATTTCGGCGTCGCTGATGCTGCTGGACCGCGCCAAGGTACCGTTCATTAGCGTGCTGACCGACCCGACAACGGGCGGCACGACGGCGAGCTTCGCCATGCTGGGCGATCTGAACATCGGCGAACCCGGCGCTCTGATCGGTTTCGCCGGACCGAGGGTGATCGAACAGACGATCCGGCAGAAACTGCCCGAAGGTTTCCAGCGGTCCGAGTTCGTGCGCGACCACGGCTTCCTCGATGCAGTGGTGAAGCGCAGCGAGATGCGCGAGTTCATCGACAAGTCGCTGACGTTCTTCCTCGGCCCGGCGGCCTGATCCAGGCTGCTGTCATCAATAAGCGGATTTGAGGAACATGTGAACCGCTTCACCTGAATCGAGGCTCTACGGGTTTGCGGCCTGGCCGCGGACCCGCCGCCATGGGCCGGGCGAGGCCGAGCGGAAGTCGAATTTCGCCTGCTCAATCGCCGCCCCGGCGACCTCGATGCGGCGCAAGTCGCGCGTTCCGAGGCCGCGCTGTTCGGCCAGCAGAAGGGTGGAATCGCACTGCTCGAATGGGATCTGGCGATGGCCGGCCATGGGATCGAAACCCATCAGGGCGGCCGAGACGGCGTCGGTCGAAACGGGGTTCAACCCGGCGACGAGAAGGCGCGGGCGGACGTGCTTCGACACGCTCACCCAGGAGCCCTCGCCGCCGGCGAGGCCGTCGATGCCGTCGATGATGGACAGATGGATGGGCACGGCGGCGCAGAGATCGACGACGATGCGCGGAACCCGCCATTTGTCATCGCGTGAGCTCGACGGGTCAATCTCCTGCGGGGCGCTCAGCGAGGGCCCCCTGCGCCCCTGGTGCATGACCACGCCGCGGCCGCCCGTGGCGTCCGGTGAGGGTTCGTCCTTGCCGGCCTGATCGCCGTAGATGGTGACCGGAGTGATGCCGAACATGTTCTTCATGGCCAGGGTGATGCCGCAGGTGGCGTGTTCCTTCATCTTGGCGATGGAGACGATGACGTCGCTCTCGTCGTAAGCGTGGTTCAAGTCGAAGCCGGGGAAGATGAGCCCGCCGCCGGGCGTCATGCGGCGGTGGTAGCGTTTGCCGCTGCCCAGGACGTTGGTGTTTTCGAGTTCGACGCGGCGGCCGGCGTTGACCAGCGCCATCGGATCCCATCCTGCGTCGTACATGAACTCGCCCAGCGGGTCGCCGCAACTGTAGCAGCCTTCCAGAATTCTGACGCACGTGGCTCCGGCCTCGGAGATCAGCCGCACGGCCGCGCCAACGACATCGGGATGTGTGTAGGCGCTGCGTTCAATGGGGATGTTGCCGATGCGGTTGCGCGGACCGCCGGTGAGATTCACCTTGATGCCGACGGTCTTGCCCTTCACCAGGCCGGCGATGCCGCCGAGCTGGTCGAACATCGTCTTCAGGGTGGGGTAGATGGCCGGGCCGTAGTCTTCACAGCGGGCGATGCTGACACGCGAGGCGGGCGCGGCGGGGTTGGACCATGCACGGCCTGAGAGGCCCAGGCCGGCGGCCGAGGCCAGCCACTGGCGGCGGCCGATCGGATGCTTGATGGCTGGGTGCATAGGCAACCTCCCTCAGGAGTGGATCAGTTCCAGCGCGCAATAAACAGCATACGGCTGAATGTCGATTTCGTTGCGGCCGTCGCGGCGCTGGATTGCGGCGGCGGCGGGCACGGCGTGGCCGGGCGTGTGCAGGCGCGCGGCGCGGACACCGGATGGGATCTGCAGCGAGACGGGGTTGGCCGAGGCCCGGCAGGTGTAATTCAGAAGATGGACGATGCTGGTGCGGCCGGCCGGGGCGGCGGCATGGAAGGCCAGCATTGAGCCGGCGTTGAACAGGCGGATCGAATCCCAGCGGCGGCTCATCAGCAGATGGGCGTCGCGGGCGAGAATCCAGGGGTCGTCGAAGTCCTGTTTCGGGATGGCCAGGCGTCCATTGCCCGATAAGAAAAGGTCGAAGCGTGGATGGGACTCGCCGGTTAACTTGGCGGGGCCGATTGCGGAAGCCGGGGCCTTCATTGCAATGAGCAGGCCGCCGGATTGAACGAAGGCCTTCATGGCGGCGGCCAGCGGTGCGGGCACCGGCTGGGGGTCGACGTAGAGGGCGGCGCGCATGTCAGCGAACGAGTCCGCCGATGCGTGCCGGGTATGGACGGGGGTGAAGGCGATGTGCTGGCGGGCGGCGAGGTTGAGCACTTCGCCGGCCATGTATTCGTTGGCGCCGGCGAAGTCTGAGATCACCAGCAGGCTGGAGACGGGGCGGTACGGCCGCCAAAGTTGGCGGGGCTCAAGCCAGGCGAGCAGAGCGTTGATCGATTTCCATGCAGCTGCGCCTTCGCCCTTGCCTTCGAGCGCTTCGGAGGCGTGGTGAGGAGCAAGCCAGACGGGGCGGCGGGCGCCGTAGGCATGGGCTTCCGCCAGACCGAGCAGATACTGGTTGGTCTCGATGGCGCGAAGCTCCTCGGGCGGTTTGGAGTTGATCCAGATTTCCGAGTCTGCCGGGGCGAGGGCGCGGGCGAGTTGGACGATCCAGCCGTTGGCGTCGACCCAGGGAGCGCCGGTGGGTCCGCCTTCCTGCCGGTTCTGCGAAGCTGCGGCGCCGGGCCAGACGCCGTCGCTGATGGCGAACGGCGAGGGTTTGGACCAGTCGGTTTCAGACCACGCCGACCAGCGAAGCGGCAGGAATTCGATTCCTTTAGCGGCGGCGGCTTTGCGGGCTTGAGGCTCGGCGGCGGGCTCGGCGATCAGGCAATTGACGGGCGAAGCAGCGAGCATGCTGGCTGCTTGATCGCCGCTCCAGGCGGCGGGCCAGAACATGGGAACTCGCGAGCGCTGCTGCATGAGAGGCTCCCGCGCCGGGGACTAACTCTTGTCGAAGCCGGGCGCGATGGTCTTGGCGAGCTGGTTGATCACCTGCGACTCATTGCGGCAGGCGTCGACATAGGCGTTGCGAAGCAATTGCTCCTTACGGTTGCGCAGCGTTTCGCGGATGTTCTGCTGGACGCGCGGATCGTTGAGATCGCGCTGGCCGGCAGGTTCGCGGGAAACCATTTTCAACAGGCGGTAGCCGACGGGCGTGCGGATGGGGGCCGAGACCTGGCCGGGCAGCAGGGTGAGGATGGCCTTGCGGGTTTCGGGGTCGGCCTTTTCGAGAGCCGATTCGGGGACATAGCCCATGTCGCCGCCATTTGGAGCCGAAGAGGGGTCCTCGGAGAAGTTCTGGGCGACGGCGCTGAAGTCCTCACCCTGTCGGATGCGGGCTTCGATCGCCTGGATCTTCTTGCGCGCCTGGTCCTCGTTCTGGGCCTTGTCGCGCTTGAGGTTTCGGACGTTGGGGTCGGGCTGGGGGGTGACAACGATCTGGGCGACGTGGTAGTTGTTCTCGGGATAGTTGAAGGCGGCCTTGTTGCCGTTGTAGAAATCGGTGACGTCTTTGTCGCTGATGTTGATCTGGGAGATGATCTCCTTGTTCATCAGCTTTTCGACGCTCAAGTCGCGGCGCAGTTGGGCTTTCAGCTCCTCGACGGTCATCTGGCGGGCATCAAGCTGGCGCTGAAACTCTTCCTGGGTGTAGGGGGCGCGGATTTCGTTGAACTTCGAATCCACTTCGGCCTCGGTGGCGATCAGCGAGAGCTTCTCGGCGCGTTGCAGCAGGATCTCTTCGTCGATCATGGCGCGCAGCAGTTCGAGTTTCTGGAACTGCACCTGATCCTGGCTGACGCCATCGGGCTGGTTGGGGAACTGCCGCTTGAACTGTTTGTCGAGGTCGGCGTTGGTGAGGGCGCGGCCGTTCACAGTGGCTGCGACGTTGGCCGGCACTGACTTCTTACAGGCCGAGACGGCAAGGAATGAGGCCAGCGCGAGCGCAAGGGCGGTGAAAGAACGAAACCGCGGGTCCAACATGGCAGTCCTCATTGTACTTGAGTGGGACGAGCGAAATGGGGCTCGGCCCCTGCTTTTTGATGGATTCCGGTTTTAGGCCAGAAGATCCCTTACTTTTTCGAGATCGGCCGGATCGCCGAACTTAGCCGAGCGGGCGGCGGCATCGATCTGCTTGAGCAGTCCGCAGAGCACGGCGCCCTGGCCGACTTCGACGAAGCGCTCGACACCGGCCTCGCGCAGGGCGCGCATGGATTCAGTCCAGCGAACCGAGTTCGGCACCTGCTGGTAGAGACCTTCGCGGGCTTCATCGCCGGTGCGGATCTCGCGCGCCTGCCAGTTGTTGACCAGGGGGAGGTCGAGGTCGTTGAATTGAGCGGCGTCGAGATCGGTTTTGAGCATCTCCTGCGCGGGTTTCATCAACGAGCAATGGAACGGCGCGCTGACCGGCAGGGCGATGGCGCGTTTGGCGCCGGCGGCCTTCACGAGTTCATTGGCGCGCTCGACCGCTCCGGCATTGCCTGCGATGACAATCTGGTCGGGTGAGTTGAAGTTCGCCGCCTCGACCACTTCGCCTTGGGCGGCTTCGGCCAGGATGCGGTCCACCTGGTCGGCCGGCGGTTTGAGCCAGGCGGCCATGGCGCCGACGCCGGCAGGCACGGCCTGCTGCATGTACTTGCCGCGGTTGCGCACGATGCGCACGGCGTCACTGAAGCTGAGCGCCCCGGCGGCGACAAGCGCCGAATATTCGCCGAGGCTGTGGCCGGCGACGCAATCGGGCTTGTAGCCCATCTGCTTCAGCACGGCGAGCGCGGCGATAGAGACGGTGAGCAGCGCGGGCTGGGTATTCTCGGTCAGCTTCAGGGCCTCGTCGGGGCCTTCGAAACACATCTGTGAGATGGGGAATCCGAGCGCGGCGTCGGCCTCGTCGAAGACGGCCTTGGCGGACGGATAGGCGGCGGCAAGGGCCTTGCCCATGCCCGCGGCCTGGGAACCCTGCCCTGGAAAGAGGAATGCAATTTTGGACATAGAACCCTTCTATTGTACGACTCGGACACGCCCAGGCATCATTCGAGGACGATCAGTTCGTAGTCGTCCAGCTTTGGCAGGGTGAATCGTGTCCGTCCGCCCAGACGCTCCAACTTCAGGACGCCGCCGCCGCGCATGGCTCTGGCCGATTTGAATGAGCCCTCGACGTCGAAGCTGATGGCGGTGAACGCGGGCGGCGGGAAGTAGCCGGTCTGGGAGTGGCCGGCGAGGTTGATGACATGCAGCAGCTGCCGGCCGCCCTGTTTCATGAGACTGACTTCGACCAATGCGTGGGCGTCGGTCGTCACCTGGCGCTTGCGGGCGAGCAGGCGGTCGACGAGGTCGCCGAACAGGCCGGCGTAGGGCGGCAGCGAATGGCGATAGTAGAGCGCGCCAAGGTCCCAGGGCAGCCAGACGGCCTTGCCGGCGGCGAATTCGACCATCGCCGGCGAGTTAGTGTCGCGCATGTCGGCGTGAATGTATTCCGGCGGTCCGAACATGGACGGGGGGATGAAGGTCAGCGCCGAGCCGGGCGCGGAGTCGAGTTCGAGGAACGGGCCATCGAGCATGACGATGGAGGTGAGATCCAGCGACGGGAAACGCGCCTTATCGCGCACGCGGATATAGCCCTGGGCGCGGTCCCAGCGCTTCACCGGGCGGGCGCCGGCGCCGGGCGGCATGGACGATGAAGCGACAAGCAGCGGGATGCCGGCCTGGGTCACTTTCTGAAGCTCGGGCGTGGCCCGGCCGGCGATGACGAGATCCACGTCCCGCTGCCCGATCCAGTTCAGGTTTGTGGAGACGGAGAACGGGATGTGTTGTTCGGCGAGCAGGCGGAACAATCCGCGGTAGTTCTGCATGTCGCCCTGGGAGAGCAGGATGACGCGCGCGGCGCTCTGCTGGCGGGCGTAGAGAGCTTCGTTCCGGGCGGCGAAGGCGAAGATGGGGCGGGCGGTTTCGACGGCCTGGCGGTCCTGCTGGTCGAAGGTGGAGTTGATGGCGAAGGCCAGCGCACCGCCGTGGGCGATGTTCTGCCAGAGCCGGAGGGCAATCTCGTTTGCCGGAACGGTGGCGAAGCGCCAGGCGTAGTCGACAAACTGCATGCAGAGGTTCACCGAGGCCTTGCCGGGCTGGGAGTTGACGGCGCGGTTCACGTTGTCGCTGGAGGCGTAGGGCCACAGCGGCAGCGGCCGGGAGACGGCGGTGTTGGACTCCGACATGATGCCGTCGGTGAACTCCTCCATGTAGTTGAAGTAACCGGCTTGCGGGCGTTTGGCGGCGATCAGTTCGCCGATCTTGCGCCCCACTTCGCGTGAAGCTGACGAGATCCAGGCGCGGTATTCAGGCGTCGGTTCGGCGGGGAAGGGTTTACCTTTGTCGGCGGCCCAGCGGCGTTTGCAGGCGTCGCAGTGACAATGGCCGACATAGACGCCGGAGTAGTCGCGCTCCTGGTTGCCGAACATGTTGAAAAACAGTCCGTCGACGTCGTAGCGGGTGAGCGCTTCGTCGAGAATTTTGAAGACGTGCTCGCGGTAGTAGCCGGCGTTGATGCAGGTGGAGTGCAATCCGTTGTAGACCACCGGCGAGCCATCCTGCTTCACGAAGAACCACTCTGGGTGGGCGTCGTAGACCTCCTTGCGGGTCTTGCTGAAGTCAAAGCGGCCGACGACGCGGATTTTGCGGGCGTGGGCTTCGCGCAGGATGTCGCCGAAAAGGTCGTTGCCGGGGGCGAGCTGGCGGCTGGCGAAATGGAAGGGGACCTGGGGGTGGTAGTTGGCCGAAATGCCGCCCATGTTGTAGTGCAGGACATTGGCGTTCATGCGGGCGGCGTCGGCGACGAAGGCCTTCGCATCGATGGTGGCGTCGATTTCGCGGACGTTGGTCTGCAGCCAGCGGACAGGTTCGGTGACCCACCAGCCATGGCGCGGGCCTTGGGCCTGCACGGCGAGACAGATGGCGAACAGACAGCAAAAAACAGTGCGCATGGTCACGGCTCCCGCGACGATTCTATCGCGCGCCGGAAGGCCGGGTAACTTTGGGCTAAGCTGGAGGCATCTTTACAGGTTGAGCGCCGGACGGGCGAGAAGTCTGTCCGGGCAGGAAGGGTATTCCCGTTGCGCCTCTCTGAAATCTGCGTCAAGCGTCCCGTCTTCGCCTTCATGCTGATCATGTTCCTGGTGGTGATGGGGGTGTTCAGCTTCCTCGACCTGGGCGTCGATCTGTTTCCGCGCACCGATCCGGCGACGGTCTATGTGAACTACCGACTGCCGGGCGCAAGCCCCGAGGAGGTGGTTTCGCAGATGACGATGCCGCTTGAGGAGGCGGTTTCGTCGGTGAGCGGCATCGACGAGTTGCGGGCGGTGGTGAGCGAGGGCGGCGGCTTCATGATCGTCACCTTCACGCTCGAGAAGGACATCTCCGAGGCGACCGAAGAAGTGAGGGAGAAGGTGGCCGGCGCGCAGAGGCAGTTGCCGCCGACGGCACTGCCGCCGACGGTGCGCAAGTCCGACCCCGATTCCGATCCCGTGATCACACTGGCGCTGAGCGGGAGCCGGCCGGTGCGCGAGTTGACCGAAGTCGCCGACAAGGTGATCCGGCGCGGCCTCGAGACTGTTGACGGCGTGGCCGCAGTGTCGATCTCCGGCGGACGCCGCCGGCAGATCAACCTGATGATGGACATCGACAAGCTGAACGGCTACACGCTGACGGCGCAAGAGGTGGAACGGGCGATCCGGTCGGAGAACGTGGAGTCGCCGGGCGGGCGCATTGTGACCGGCCCGTCCGAGGTCGGTGTACGGACGATGGGGCGCGTCGAGTCGATCGAGCAGTTCAACAACATCATCATCAAGAACGTCGGCGGATCGCCGATCCGGTTCAGGGACGTCGGATACGCCGAGGACGGCATGGCCGAGCGGCGCTCGTTTGCCTACTACAACGGCGCGCCCGCGGTGATTATCCAGGTGCAGCGGCAGATCGGGACCAACACGGTGCAGGTGGTCGACGACATCCTGGGCAAACTTGACGACATCAACCGCACGCTTCCGGCCGGGCTCAAACTCGACCTGGTGACCGAGACCGCCACCTACATCAAGAAGTCTGTCGAGAGCCTGGAAGAACACCTGGTGCTGGGCTCGCTGCTGGCATCGATCATCATCTGGTTTTTCATCCGTGACTGGCGCACGGTTCTTATCAGCGCGGTGGCGATTCCGACATCCATCATCACCACGTTCGCCTTCATGCGGCTGCTGGACTACTCGCTGAACTCGATGACGCTCCTGGCGTTAACACTCGCCGTGGGCATTGTGATCGACGACGCCATCATTGTGCTCGAGAACATCTACCGTTACCTCGAAGAGAAGCCGGGCATCAACCCGCTGCAGGCGGCCATCGACGCGACGAAAGAGATCTCGATGGCGGTGGTGGCGACGACAATCTCGCTGGTCATCATCTTCGTCCCGATCGCCTTCACCACGGGCTACGCCAAGAAGTATCTGAATCAGTTCGGCTGGACGATGGCGGTGGCGATCATGGTGTCGATGCTGGTGGCCTTCACGCTGACGCCCACATTGAGCGCGCGCGTGCTGAAGCTGAAATCGAAGAAGAAGGACGACCTGGGGCACGGGCACCACTCGACGGGAGTCGAACGGGGTTATCTGCGGATGCTGGACTGGTCACTTTCGCACCGCTGGGTGATCATCTGCATCTGCCTGGTGACACTGGCTTCGACGGTTCCGCTGTACCGGAACATCGGGCGCGACTGGATGCCGCAGGAGGACCAGTCTGAACTCGGCCTGTCGATGGAGATGCCCGAGGGCTCATCGCTGGCGCTCACCGAACGCATCTCGACCGAACTGGCCGGCAAGATCCGGAAGGTGCCTGGCGTCAGGGGGCTGGTGATTTCGTCGTCGTCGTTCCTGGAACGCGTGGCCATGGCGCAGATGACCATCCTGCTCGATCCGCCGGGCGAACGCGGTTCGCTGGACGAGATTGCCGCCCAGATCCGCGCGTTGTTCCCCGAATACCCCTATGCGAGGCCCGGACTGCGGTTCCCGAACGTGCTGGGCGGGCGCGACACGTTTGCGCCGATCCGCGCTACGCTGCTGGGACCGGACCTGGGACGGCTTTTCCCGATCGCCCGCGAGGCGGTGAGCGAGTTGATGAAACGGCCCGAGGTGGCCGATATCCGCGCCAACCTGAACTTCGCCAACCCGGAGTTGCAGGTCAAAATCGACCGCCAACTGGCCAGCGACCTGGGCGTAAGGGTGAGCGACGTCGCCAGCGCGGTGCGGCTGATGATGTCTGGCGACGACGAAATCAGCACCTATAAGGACGAGGGCGAGCAGTACCCGGTCACAATGCGCCTCATGGAAGGCCAGCGCGACAGCCAGGAGGTGCTGAGCCGGCTGCTGGTGCCGTCGGCGCGGCTGGGGCTGATCCGGCTGGATTCGATCGCCAGGGTGGAGCGCGGCTCGGGTCCGTCGCGCATCGACCGCTACGCCCGCCAGTACGGCATCGGCCTGTATGGCAACATCGCCCGGGGCTATTCGCTCGACGCCGCCGCCACAGCCACACAGCAGGTGGTTGACAATCTCGATCTGCCGCCAGGCTACCGGCTGATGTTCTCCGGGCAGGTCAAAATCCTCGAAGAGACGACGATGAACATGCTGCTGGCCATCGGTCTGGCGTCGATCTTCATGTACATGGTGCTGGCGGCGCAGTTTGAAAGCCTCACCCACCCGTTCATCATCCTGCTCACCCTGCCGCTGTCGATCCCCTTCGCGCTGCTTTCGCTGCAGATCACCGGCCGCTCGCTGAACCTGTTCAGCGCGCTCGGCATCCTGCTATTGCTGGGCATCGTCAAGAAGAACGGCATTTTGCAGATCGACTGCATGAACCGGCTTCTGGCCGAGGGCATGCCGCTGCGGGCCGCGATTCTGGAGGCCAACCGCATCCGGCTGCGCCCGATTCTGATGACGACATTTTCGATCATCGCCGGGCTGATTCCGACGGCCGTCGCCATCGGCACCGGCGCGGCGACTCGGTCGGCGATCGCGGTCACCATCATCGGCGGACAGACGCTTTGCTTGCTGCTGACGCTGCTGGTGGTGCCAGTGGGCTATTCCTATCTTGAAGATGCGCGGGCGTGGGTTGGCCGCAGGCGTCATCATGAAGCCGCAACAGCCACGGGCGACTGATCCCGCGGAGGCGGATTCCGCTTTCTGCATTGCGGCTGCGAACCGGGTGTGTTGAACTGGAATCAGAGCGATGCCACGGATACCTGCCAGCCCGAAGAAGAAGCCCACTGCCAGCCGGAAGAAGGCGGTGGCCGTCAAAGTGGCCGCGCGTGAAGCCAAGTGCGGGGTTTGCGGCGATCCGGTGGCCCCGTTTTCGGCCGAAGCGTTGTGCTGGGTCTGCCGGCGGTTGAAGATCAGCGCGTGGCGAGAATCCGACAACCAGGCGTCGATGCCGGATTAGATCCTGCTCCCAGAGCCTGCCTTAAGCGCCCTTTCGTAGACCAGCGCGGCGACGGCGATATCCTGTACGGCCAGGCCGAGTGATTCGAAGATGGTCACGCCTTCGGGCCGGGCGAAGCCGTCCGCCATCAGGTCCTTCATCTCGCTAATGGGCAGCGCAGCCCACTCCGTTTCAGGGACGGCCAGCAACAGGTCGCCGGCCTCGATGCGGGCCTGTTCGAGCGAGTCAACGGCAATCAATGAGGCGCGTCTGACCAGTTCCGCCGGGATCTCGCGGCGGCCGGCCTGATTCGATCCGGCGGCGTTGACGTGAGCGCCCGGCGCCACCCAGGCGTCGTCAAGCACCGGATCCTTGGCATAGGTGGCCGTGATGACAACACCGGCGGCGCGGATGGCGTCTTCGGCCGATGCGGCGGCGATGACGTCGATGCCGAACGCGGCCGAGGCCTCGGCGGCGAACCGGGTGCGTTTCTCTTCCGAGCGGCTCCAGACGCGGGCCTGGGTGACGGGCCTCACGGCGGCCACGGCTTCGAGTTGGGTCCAGGCCTGGAAGCCTGAGCCAATCATGCCCACCTGGGCGGGGCCGGCGGCGGCGAGCAAGCGGGTGGCTACGCCCGTGGCAGCGCCGGTGCGGATCTGGCCGAGGGCGTTGGCCTCGATCATCGCCAGCGGTTCGGCGGTGGCGGCGTCATAAAGCAGCACGTGGAAGGCCAGCGCGCCGCGTTTGACGTTGGTCGAGTAGACCTTGGTCCCGTAGTAACCGCGCCACCAGCCAGTCATCTGATGCAGGACGCTGCCGGTGGGCAGAAACATTCGCCGGCGCGGATGATTCGAGCCTTCACCCGCGGCCAGAGCCGTGAACGATTCGGCAACGGCCTGGATGGCATCCGCCATCGGCAGCAGCCGTTTGACGTCATCTTCCCTCAGAATCAGCATGGAATTCCTTTGCCTTGCCGGCGGGCCGTTCATGTGAGGAATCGCGAATCGGGACGGCCCGGTTAGCGCCGCATGGTCGGTTTGATGATGCCCTCGCCGCAGAGCCCGACGCCGTGCGTGGAGAGCGCATTCAGGAAATTGAACAGGACCGAGTACAGCACGCGCTCGCTGACTGCCTGGCGTCCGGGCAGACGGAAGTCGGGCGACAGTTCGCGGCGGATCTGAAGCCGCAACTGGCTGGTGAGCAACCGGCCGCGGGCATCGAATTTGTTGGCCAGCAGGAAGGGCGTCTGCAGGACTGCGCCCGTGCGGGCATCGACATAATACTGGCAACGCGAGAACCAGCCGGTGTTGGACTGATCGGCGGCGTCAAACAGCAGCAGCGGCGATTCGCGGTCGTTGGCCGACAGCTCGAGCGTTGTCTGGCGGTCGCTCTCCGTGATCTGGCAGTCGAAGCCGCATTCGGTGGCGCCTTGCCGCACGAGGTCGGCTTCGAGTTCGAGAAGGATCAACTGCCGCGAACCGGCATAGAGCGTTTGCATTCCTTTCAGTGTAGCGTTACCTTCGGCCGTTCATCGGGTCGGGGTTTGGTTCTAGACTGGACAAGGTGGACCACTCATCCGACACTTCGCTGGTTCTTTTCGACATCGACGGTACGCTGCTGCGGCGCGCCGGGCCGGCCCACCGCGAGAGCCTGGAACATGCCGTCTGGAGGGTGGCGCGCGTTCGAACGACCGTCGACGGCATTCCCGTGGCCGGGATGCTGGACCGCGAAATCCTGCGCCAGATGATGTCCGCCGGGGGAATGAAACCTGGCGAGATCCGGGCCGCGATGCCCGACGTGATCGAAGCGGCGATGCGGATCTACCCGAGGCGCTGCCCTGACCTCAGCCGCAAACTCTGCCCCGGCGTACGGGCGTTTCTGCGGGCGCTGGCCCGCCGCGGCGCGGTCTGCGGGCTGGTGACCGGCAACCTGAGCCGCATCGGCTGGACGAAGATGCGCCGTGCGGGCATCGAGGCCCATTTCCGTTTCGGCGCGTTTGCCGAACAGGGCCGGACCCGCGCCGAACTGGCCCGCCTGGCCATCCGAGAAGCCAGAAAACAGGGATGGATCGGCCGCCGGTCGCGCATCGCGCTGGTGGGCGACCATCCCAACGACGTCGCAGCGGCGCGGGCAAACTCCATCGTCAGCGTCGCGGTCGGCACGGGCGTCGTATCATGGGAAGAGTTGACCGGATCGGGTCCCGATCTGGCTGTCACCGACCTCAGATTCCTTTCTCCGGAGATCCTGGCGCCTTGAAGTATCTGTGCCTATGCGTGTTCGCCCTGCTGAACCTGGCTGTAGGCGGCTGCGCCCGCGGCGACCTGGCGCCGCAAGCCATCACCGGGGTGACGCTGATCGACGGCACGCCGCATCCGCCCGTCAGCCCGGCTAACATTGTCATCGAGAGGGGCAGGGTGATCGCGGCCGGCTCCGTGGATTCGGTCCCGATTCCCAAAGACGCCGAGATGATCGACGGCAGCGGCCTGTTCGTCTTCCCGCTCGATCCCAGGCAGCCCATCCGCGTCGGGGCCGACGCGAATCTGCTGCTGCTGAACGTGAATCCAGCTACCGAAACAGACTATCGTAAGTATGTGTCCGGTCGCATGGAGATCGGCCGCTGGACCCAGTACCCTGCTCATGCACAACGCCAATAAAGCCGCAATCGAAGCCCAGAGCTTCTCAGTCAAACGCGCCGAAGTCGAATTCCATAGCTTTGCATCGTTCGGCGAGCCTGAAAAGGCGATGGGGAAGTACAACGCCGAGAACAAGCGGCGGCTCGGCCTGTTGAGGCACCACGCTGATTTCTATGGGTGCATGACGCCGTTTCTCGAAATCGGAGCCAACGTCGGCCATACCTCCTACATGTTGGTGAACGAGTTTGGCGAGCAGGGTATTGCGCTTGACCTCTCAGCCGACGCGCTGCGCAATGGCCGTCTGGTGATGGAGCGCCTGGGCCTGGAGCGCGAACCCTTGCGGATGGCCGGCGACGCCCTGCACCTGCCGTTCAAGGACAACTCGCTGCGCATGGTGCTGGCGTTTCAGATGTTGAGCCAGTTCCAGGACATCGACGCGGTCCTGGCCGAAGCGAAACGGGTCCTGCAGCCCGGTGGCATCTTCGTCTTCGCCGAGGAGCCGATCCGGCGGCTGCTGTCGCTCAGGCTCTACAGGGCGCCGTACTGGGAGCAGATGAACGCCTGGGAGCGGAAACTGCACGAGTGGGGATTGCTCGGATTTCTCACCAAGGACGTCATCGGGGCTGAACAGGAGGAGAGCTTCGGCATCCGCCAGAACCATAGGACGAAGCTCTGGCAGTGGGTCCACATGATCGACCGCCATTTCGCCGACCGCCGTTTGTCGGTCTTCGTCCCTCAAAGGGGCTGGGGCGAGAGGTGGACGTATGAGGTGCTGAGGTGGTTCGACAAGCACAAATCTGAGTGGCTGCCGGCGCGTTTCCTGGGCGGGACGCTGGCCGCGTTCTGCCGGAAAGCGGGCGAGGAGCCGGAGCCCGATCCGCGCTGCGACAATCTGGTCTCGTGCTTCTCCGATCTGTTGAAGTGCCCTGATTGCGGTGGCGCGGTTTCGATGGGCGGCGACCTGAAGTTGGCCTGCACCGAGTGTGACTACACCGCCGCCAACGAAGACGGCGTCTACAACCTGCTGCGCAGCGAAGACCGCCGGGAACTCTACCCCGGCCTGCGCTCCGACGTCATCGACTTCTCGATGGACGATTGCAGCGAGCGCCTGATCGAAGGCTTCGATCCGATCGAAGGCATCGTTGGAAACAGGTACCGTTGGATCAATGAGCGGGCGGTCTTCCGCCTGACGCCGGTCCGGCCGGGCCAGAGAAGGCTGCGGCTGCGCGGCTTCTGCGGCCAGGCATTCCTTTCGCAACCTTCGCAGCCGAAGATCGAAGTCCTGGCCAACGGCGTCCAGGCGTCCACGCATACGGTGACGCGCCCCGGCCTCTTCGTGGTTGAGACCGACTTGCCGGAGGCCACGGACTACGAGATCACCGTCCTCGCAGGCCCATCCCACCGCAACCCGCCGGACGAACGCTGGCTGACCTTCAACCTGTCACTGATGCGGTTGATCGACTGAAACGCCGGGCGCCCAACAAAAAAACCGGTTGGCTTTGGGGCCAACCGGGTCTGCTTTCTTCAGAGGAGGATGCCGGCCTGATGGGTCAGGCTCTGCTTGTCGTGTTCAAAAAATTCTCCGGAGGCAAGCCCTTGAGGGCTCTTCCGGACAACTCCAGTATGCCGGGCGGATCCGTTCAACCATCCGGGACTTTGGTCCAAATCTTAGGCGTCGCTGGTACTACACCTCTCCGGCGCCGGCGCGCCGGCAAGTACCGGGACCATCGGATCAGGCGAACGTCATCGCCCCGAAGGTGACCACGCTCTCCGGGTCGATGGCCCAGTGCTGGTATTCAAGTAATGATCCGCGCATCGCTGGCGCGGACTTCAGGAACGTGTAGAACGGCGAGGTGCCGCACCATTTGAGGTCGTCCCGATTCTCGCAGACCTCGGCCCAGAAGCCCTGGGCGTCGCCCGCCACCAGGCGATCGATCCTGCGGCGGTCGCGGGCATCGACCTCCGCCATCGCTCCGCGGTTGGGTTCGGCTGGAAAATCGTCGCCATAGCGGCGTCCCATATGGGCCATGTCGACGCCCAGGACGAAAACGAGGTTGGAGCCTTCGCGGGCGCGGATGTCGCCGAGAACGTCAAAGAAGGCGGCCACGGCGGGGTCGCTTTCCGGGGCGCGGCCGGCTTCCATCGCCCCCGCGAACGAGCCGGCTAGAATCGGCGCCACCCGCACACCGGCGCCGAACAGGCTCTGCAGGAACACGATCTGGAATTCGATCGAGTGTTCGATCTTATGGCAGTAATCCTCCATTCGGATGCTGGAAGGTGCGCGGCGGGAGAGTTCGTCGACCAGACTGAGTTCGGTCTGGGCGGCGCCCCAGGGCGTGACGAACTGCTTGCGGGTGAGCCCGAACAACCCCGGTTCGCCGTAATGCGACGTGCCCAGGATGACAAATGTCTTCTCCTCCGCCCACCCGCCCAGCGAGCGGTATGCCGCGCGGTAGCTTGCCCAGCCGCCGTCGGGGCTGGCGTGGGGGGCGGCGATGGCGGCGACGGGTTCGACGACGCCGGCCGGCTGGCCCATGTGTTCTGTGATCCACGCTTCGAGCTCCTCGCCCGTGTCCGGGTAGGCCGAGCCGGCGTGGCAGGGCTGGCGCACGGCCGCGCCCTGGAATTCGCGGACGCAGGCGAACCGCATCTGGTCGAAACGCTCGTTTTCGAGGAATCCGGCATTGTCCAGCGCCTCGATCAGGTGGTCTCCCAACTCGCCCGACCGCAGGTCGCCGGTGGCGTCGTAGATCGCCTGGCGCAGACCCGCCTGGTCGTGTTCGCCGTCAAAGCAGGCCAGCGCGCGCACCAGCGGCGGCGGAACGATCAGCACGGCATCGCTGAACTCGAACGGATCGCGGATCATCAGCCCCGGCCGGTCTTCGGCGGGCGAGGGCATGAAGTCAAGCTCCATTCGAATGCGCGGCAGCGGATTGGACATCATTCCATCTTATCGGGGTGGCCGTCGTAGAATGGACGCTGGAGTCGGGGAAGAGGCAGAACCAAATGGACCGCATGACGGATCTCGAAATCGGGCGCGCCCTGACCGGCGTCGCCGGCTGGACCTACACCGGCAAGTTGCACAAGCAGTACGTATTTTCCGACTTCGTCCATGCCTTCGGCTTCATGGCCACCACGGCGCTGATCATCGAGAAGATGAACCATCATCCCGAGTGGTCCAACGTTTGGAACCGCGTCACCGTCGACCTCACCACCCATGACGCCGGCGGCGTCAGCGCGCGCGACTTCGAACTGGCGCGCGAACTCGACCGCATCGCATCGAAATTCCTATGAAACTCATCCCCATCCTCCTGCTGGCGGCCTCGCTGTTGAGCGCCCAGTACCGCTTCAAAGGCTCGGCCGACCTCGACGCGGTCATCGAAAAAGCCATCGCCGACAACCAGATCCCCGGCGCCGTGCTGCTGGCCGGGCGCGGAGCGCAAATCCTTCATTACAAGGCGTACGGCTATCGGTCGCTGGAACCCAGGAAGGAGAAGATGACGCTGGACACCATCTTCGACGCGGCGTCGGTGACCAAGATCGTGGCCACCACGTCGTCGGTGATGAAGCTGGTCGAACAGGGCAAGGTCCGGCTGGCCGACAAGGTGACAGTGTATCTACCTGGATTCCAGGGCGGCCAGAGCGACGTCACCGTGCGTCATCTGCTCACGCACTATTCGGGCCTGCGCCCGGATATCGATCTCAAGCCCGAGTGGTCCGGCTACGAAACCGGCGTCGAAAAGGCGCTGGTTGACGTGCCTGTGGCCGAACCCGGCGCCAGGATGATCTATAGCGATATCGGCTTCATCCTGCTGGGCGAGATCGTGCGGGTGGCCTCGGCCAAGCCGCTGAACGAATTCGCGGCCGAGAACATCTTCAAGCCGCTGGGCATGACGCGCAGCCGGTTCCTGCCGCCGGTGGCGTGGAAGCCGTTGATCGCGCCCACCGAACGGACTGACGGCAAGATCCTGCGCGGCGTCGTGCACGACCCGACAACGCGCTACATGGGCGGCGTGGCCGGCCACGCAGGGCTGTTCACCACCGCGCGCGACCTGTCGCGCTGGGCGCGGATGATGCTTAACGGAGGCGTCCTGGGCGGTGTGCGGGTGCTGAGTTCTGCCACCGTGAAGAAGTTCACCGAGCCCAACTCGCCGCCCCACCAAACGGCGCTGCGCGGGCTGGGCTTCGACATCGACTCGCCGTTTTCCTCCAACCGCGGCGAACTCTACCCGATCGGCAGCTTCGGCCATACCGGCTTTACCGGCACATCGGTCTGGATGGACCCGGTGTCGAAGAGCTACGTGATCCTGCTCGCCAACTCCGTCCATCCGAATCTGCGGCCGGCCATTACTCCCCTGAGGTCGCAGGTGGCCACCATCTTCGCCGCCGCCATCGGGCTCACGCGCCAGGACGTTTCGCTCACGGGCTACGGCGAAGTGAGCGCCTATACGCCCGTGCGCCGCCACATGGCCCGTACGGCCGAGGTCGAGACCGGTATCGACGTGCTTGTCTCTGAGGGCTTCGCCCGCTGGAAAGGCAAAAAGGCGGCGCTGATCACCAATCACACGGGGCGCACCCGCGACGGCAAACGCAACATCGACGCCATGCTGGCCGGCGGGGTTGAGTTGAAGTCGCTGTTTTCGCCCGAACACGGCTTCGCAGGGACCGAGGACCACGAAAACGTCGGCCACGCGAAGGACGAGGCCACCGGGCTGCCCATCTGGAGCCTCTACCAGGGCAAGGACCGCAAGCCGAAGCCCGAACACCTGGAAGGGCTCGATCTGCTGGTGTTCGACATCCAGGATATCGGCGCCAGGTTTTACACCTATATTTCGACGATGAAGAACGCCATGGAAGCGGCGGCCTCGGCGGGCATCGAGTTTGTCGTGCTGGACAGGCCCAATCCGATCACCGGCATCTATGTGGAAGGCCCGATGCTGGACGCCGACAAGACCTCATTCGTCGGCATCCACCCGATGCCGCTGCGCCACGGCATGACCACCGGCGAAATGGCTCAAATGCTCAACTCGGAGGCAAAGATAGGAGCCAAGCTGACCGTGGTGGAGATGAAGAACTGGCGCCGCGCCGACTGGTGGGATGCGACGGGGCTGACCTGGATCGACCCGTCACCCAACATGCGCAGCCTGAACGCCGCGCTGCTTTATACCGGCGTGGCCATGGCGGAGTATGCGAGGAATTATTCGGTCGGGCGCGGCACCGAGACGCCGTTCGAGGTTTTTGGGGCCGACTGGATGGACGGCCGCGCCATGGCTATGCATCTCAACAAACGGATGGTGCCCGGGGTGCGGTTCTATCCGGTGGAATTCAAGCCCACGACGTCGAATCTGGCGGGGAAGAATGTCTCCGGCGTCAGGATCGTGGTCACCGACAGGGAGGGATTCTCGTCCTTGCGACTGGGCCTGGAGATCGCGGCGGCGATTGAGAAGCTGCATCCGGGCAAGATAGACTGGAACGCCAACGCCCGCCTGTTCGGCAACCAGGAAGCGATCGAGGGGATTCAGAAGGGGATCGACCCGAGGAATCTCGAACCACGCCTTCAGGAGGCGGCCGCCGGGTTTGCCCGGCGAAGGAGCCAATACCTCCTTTACAAATAGGAGATGCAGAAAAGGCTGGGAACGGCGGACGCGCCTGCCGTTCCCAGCCCGTACTGCACTCGTCGCCGCTCCATCGGCGGCGGACCGGCAGTTTACTCCTCCGACGCCTTCCCTGTCTTTTTCGCACCTCTGCCGCGCTTGGCGGGCGTCGCGGCTTCCGCAGGTTCGGCCTCGCCGGCCGCTTCCAGCTTTTCACGGTCGCGCAAGGCTGCCATCCATGCCGGCGGACGGCCGCGGCGCTTGCCTTGACCGCGGGCTAACCGCTCCAAGGTGATAATGGCCTCTTCGATAATCTCGCGTTCCTGGCGCAGGTCGTTCAATATTTTCATTACGTCCATCGGTTCGCTCCCTGGGACGCCGTCTGGAATTCAACCGCCTCCGGGTTGTCTGTTCCGATTTCGGAACAGAATTGCTTGGCTTCGACGTCCTACGCTCTCTTCTACCGCAATCTAATCAACATTTCAAGCGTTCTGTTACAAATTCGGAACAAGGAATCTGAGCTCCGACCGTAAGAACGTGTACTCAGCGGGCTTCGGCGGCCCGTTTCCAGTGGCGGTAAAAGGGATAGCCGGCGGCAATGATGATGAGTCCAAAGCCGGATTCACGTGGCGAATTCACCAGCGTCACGGCCAGAAGCAGGACGGCGACCAGCACGAATAGAGCGGGCACGACGGGATAGCCGAGCGTCCGGTAGGGTCTTTCGGCGCCGGGTTTTTTGCGGCGCAGGACGATCACCGCGGCGGCAGCCATCCCATAGAGGATCCATGAGGGGAAGATGACCATAGTTAAAAGCTGTTCATAGCGACCGGAAAGTACCAGAACGCAGGACCAGGCCGACAGCGCCAGGATGGAGAAACCGGGCGTGCGGTGGGCCTCATTCACCCTTCCGAAGGCCTTGAAGAAGAGCTTGTCGTGGGCGAGGGCGTAGGGAACGCGGGAGCCGGAAAGGATCGAACCATTCAATGCGGCGAAGATGGAAATCATGGCGGCGATGGAGACCGCGGCGGCGCCGGGCGCGCCCAGGATCAGCCGCATCATTTCGGCGGCCACGCGGTCCTGTGCGCCGACCTGGGCGGCCGAGAGGACCGAGAAGTAGGCGAGATTGGTTAGCAGGTAGATCGCCATCACCAGCAGCGTGCCGTAGATGAGGGCGCGGGGCAGGTTGCGCTGCGGGTTTTTCACCTCGCCGGCGACCATGTTGAGGTTGTTCCAGCCGTCATAGGCCCAGAGCGCGGCCACGAGGGCGGCGATGAAGCCGGCCAGCCCGCCGCGGGCGGGGATGGATGTGGCGAAATTGGCCGGCTCGGCCGAGCCGCCGAACAATCCGATGACGATCACCAGGGCGATCAGCCCCAACTTGGCGATGGTGGTGGCCACCTGGACCTGTCCGCCCACCCGCACACCGAAGTAGTTGATCACGGCCAGGCCCAGCACGACGCCGATGGCCAGCAGTTGGCCGGTCTGGATCTCCAGCGGTCCGCCGCCGGGCCCGATGGGCAGGGGGATACGCAACAGGACGCCTTCCAGGGCCGGGTTGAAGTTGGCCAGATAGAGGAAGAAGCCCGTGGCCAGGGTGGCGATGGAGGAGCTCTTGGCCACCCACATCTGGGTCCATCCATAGAGGAAGCCCCAGAACGGCCCGTAGGCTTCCTTCAGGTAGACATATTCGCCGCCGGCCTCGGGCATCATGGCGGCCATTTCGGCATAGGTGAGCGCGCCGGCCAGAGTGAGCAGCCCGCCGAAGACCCAGACAGCGAGGACCAGCCACGGCGAGCCGGTTTCGAGGATCATCGTCTTGGGCACCAGGAAGATGCCCGAACCGATCACGGTGCCGACGACGACGCAGGACGCCGCCCAGGGACCCAGATCCCGCCGAAGCTCAGCCAACGGGCTGCTCCCGGTCGAGGATGGCCGAGGCGGCCAGTGAGACGGCGATGGTCAGGGTGGTGCCGATAAGGACATACCACGTCCAGGCGACAGGCGGGAACCAGAGGGTGAATTTGTTGACCGCGAGCAGCAGGTTGACGGCGAAGCCCGCCGACATGCCGATCATGGCCGACCGTTCGGAAGCCCGCTTATTGAGCAGGCCGAGCAGGAAGACGCCGAGCAATGCTCCGTAGAGGATGGAGGCGATGCCAAGCCCGGCTTCAAGCACCGAGTTGACATGGCGTGCCAGGATGCCGATGGCCAACAGAACCACACCCCAGAAGAGGGTGGCGATCCTGGCCAGCTTGAGGTAGTGGTTCTCGGGCATCGAGGGGCGGTGGAGTTTGTAGAAGTCCATGATCGTTGTAGAAGAGAGCGAGTTCAGCGCGGCCGAAAGGTTAGACATGGCGGCTGCGAGGATTGCGGCGATCACGAGCCCTGCGACGCCGACCGGCAGGTTGGTCCAGATGTACTGCGGGTAGATGCGGTCGGGAGGCTGCGGGGGAGCGATGCCGGTATCGCGGTAGTAGACCCACAGCACGGTGCCGATGAGCAGGAACAGCGAGAACTGGAAGAAGATGACGCCCCAGGAAGCGAACAAAGCCAGCTTCGCCTCGCCCTGCGAACGGGCGGCGAGCAGGCGCTGAACCATCAGCTGCTCGGTGCCGTGGCTGGCCGTGGTGAGGAAGCAGCCGCCGAGCACTCCGGCCCAGAAAGTGTAGGTCTTGCCGAAGAAAGCCCAGGACAGGTCGAAGCCGAAATCGAACACCTGGAGTTTGCCCGCCTGAGAGGCGGCGTCGAGGACGTAGGGCAGACCGCCGGGGATGTGGTCGAGGATGACAAACAGGCTGACGATGGCGCCGGCGACGTAGAGGATCATCTGGACGACGTCGGTCCAGATGACGGCGGTCATGCCGCCTTCGAATGTATAGAAGAGCGTGAGGCAAACGATGACGATGATCGAGGGGATCTCGCCCATTCCTAAAACGATGGAGACGACGATCGAGATGGCGAAGACGCGGACGCCCTCGGCCAGCGCGCGCAGCAGCAGGAACAGCCCGGCGGTGAGGCGGCGCAGGCGGAGGCCGAAACGCCGCTGCATGAGTTCATAGGCGGTGAACAATTCTCCCTTAAAGTAATGGGGCAGGAACAGGGTTGAGATGACGATGCGAGCCAGCAGATAACCCATGACGACTTGCAGGAAGCCGAAATTGCCGTAGAATGCGAGCGCGGGCGTGCCGATGACGGTGAGCGTGGAGGTTTCGGCGGAAACGATGGAAAAAGCGATGGCCCACCAGGGCGTGGAGCGGCCGCCGAGGAAGTAGTCCTTGAGGCTTTTCTGGGAGTTTCTGAAGTGGGCGCCGAACCAGGTGATTCCGATAAGGTAGGCGCAGATGACCCCGAGGTCGACGTAACGCATGGATCAACGCAGTCTATCATGAACGCCGGCCGAAACGCTTACTAGCGGGAAGGTTGGGTTTTGGGGAACAAGATGAGGGCGGCCGGCATCTAAAGGGTACGATCGGCGGCAGTTGATCGTGGACGGCGAAAGGAATCGGAGAGGCCCGAGTGGTACTGGTCCATGGCAGATTGGCGGGGGGCTGGAAGTGGTTGCCTGAACAACTCGACTTCCGGTATACTCCCGGAGTGCGTATAGTGTTTGACGCATGGTCGCGGCGGCGTAACCGGGCCTGAAGACGTCGATGCTCGAGAAACCCGAATGTAGGAGGCCAGTGTGCTGTTTTCAATGAAGCGTTTGACCGCTGTATTGGTGCTGGGCGCCGTTGGAAGTTTCGGTCTGTGGGGTCAGGCCAAGCAGCCCCAGTGGAAAGACCGGGCGGAATACGACCTCTATGACTCGATCCTGAAATCCCAGGACAACAACACCAAGCTAGGGCTCCTTCAGAGCTGGGAGCAGAAGTACCCGCAGACCGATTACTCCGAAGCCCGGCATCAGTTGATCGTCCAGACCTACCAGGGGCTGGGCAAGGCCAAGGAGATGATGGACGCGGCCAAAAAGATGGCTGCCGCCCACCCGACAGCGTTCTTCTCTCTCTACTGGATCAACTTGCTCACCGTCAGCCTGAACGACACATCCCCAGCTGCGCTTGCCGACGGCGAGAAGTACGCCAAGGCGTTCCTCGGTATCCTTCCCGAGACCTTCGACCCCTCGAAGCGGAAGCCCGAGGTGAGCGAGGCCGACTGGACGAAGAACCGCCTGTCGATGGAGTCCATCGGCTACCGTACGCTCGGCTGGGTGGCCATGACAGCCAACAAGCACGAGGAAGCCGAGAAACACCTCGAAGAGGCCCTGAAGCGCAACCCCGCCGACGCGCAGGCCGCGCTTTGGGCCGGCACGGTGATCGCCCGCCAGCGCAAGATCGAGAAGCAGTCGCACGCGCTGTTCTATTTCGCCCGCGCCGGGGCGTACGACGGCCAGGGCGCGCTGCCGCAGGCTGCGCGCGACCAGGTGATGCGGTCGTTTGAGAAGAACTACATCAACTTCCACGGCGGCAAGGACAAGATGGACGAAGTGGTGGCGCTGGCCAAGGCCAACGCCGTGGCGCCGGCTGGCTTCAAGATCATGTCGCAGGACGAGATCCTGCAGGCGCAGGAGAAGGAACTCGAAGCGACGAACCCGCAGCTTGCTGTGTGGGTGAAGATGAAGCGCGGGCTGACCGGTCCCGACGGCTTGTCCTACTTCGAATCGTCAGTGAAGCAAGCGCAGATCCCTGGAGGCATTGAAGTGGCCGGCCAGAAGATCGAGAAACTGAAGGGCACGGTGGTTTCAGTGGTCACGGTTTCGGCCCGCTCGAAGCTGGTCAAAGAAGTCGTCCTCGGAATCTCGCAGGCCGAGATGAGCGAGGCCACCTTGAAGTTCGAGACGCCGCAGCCCACGATCGAGCCTGGCACGGTTTTGGAGTTCTCTGGTGTCCCGGTGGAATTCACCCCCGACCCGTTTATGGTCACCTTCGAAGTGGAGGCCCAGGAGATCACCGGATGGCCGAAGCCCACGCCCCCGGCCAAGCGCGCGCCCGTCAGGAAGGGCGCGGCGAAAAAGAAGTAGCTCCATCACAAGCCTCGAATTGAAGGGCCGGATTCGCCTCAATGGCGGATCCGGCTTTTTCTTATTGCT
This sequence comes from Bryobacteraceae bacterium, assembly GCA_014860455.1. Lineage (GTDB taxonomy): Bacteria > Acidobacteriota > Terriglobia > Bryobacterales > Bryobacteraceae > PNKE01. Next base: position 30,934 of record JACZJQ010000208.1, read on the forward strand.
ATGGATCAGGCCAGCGCCGACCTGAGATCGGCCAGCAGGCTTCGCGCGGCATCGGCCTGCGCGGGCGAGGCCGCTTCAATATGGCCCTTGAACACGAACGCTTCCCTGCCCCCGGCCCCAATCAGCATCTCGAAGCCCCGCTCCGTGATCCTCCCAGGCGACCCTATGCCGCCGAAGCCTTCGCCGCGGCGTTCCACCAACACGGCCATGCCGTCGCGCGTGAAGACGAAGTGGTTCGGCGCCTCGGCCACGGGCAGCAACTCGATGCCGGCCCCGGCGATCCGTTGCAGTTTGGCGAGCAGGTCCGGGTTCATGACGGCCTACATCTTATAGCGGCCCAGATCCTCGTCGTTGAGCCCTTCCAGCCAGCGTTTCAGCTCTTCGTTGACGTTCTTGTCGCTCACCGTCTGCGTCGACTTCGACGTCTTGAGCACCTGCTCCTCGACATAGATCGGGCAATCCAGGCGCAGGGCCAGAGCGAGCGCATCGCTCGGCCGCGAGTCGATGCTGATGAGATCGCCGTCTTTTTCCACCCAGATGACGGCGTAGAAGGTGTCGTCCTTGAGTTCGCTCACGACGACTTTTCGCAGCGTGGCGTCCAGCCCGAACAGGACGTTTTTTACCAGGTCGTGGGTCATCGGCCGCGGCGTGGTGACTTTCTCGATCTCGAGAGCAATGGCGTTGGCCTCGAAAATGCCCACCCAGATGGGGAGTACGGTATCGCCGCTTGCGTCGCGCAGGATCACGATCGGCATGTTGGTGACGGGGTCCATCATCAGGCCCCGGATCTTCATTTCCACTTCCACGGTGGCGTCCTCCCTTTCACCCATGATAGGCGGCACACGGGTGCGTTTGGTTGCAGTTTCATTGAACGGCCGAGTATTCGCCGGCCAGCGAATTCGGGCCGGCGCGTGTCACCCGCACCGGGAAGTAGCGGCCCACCATCTCGCGCCGGGCGGGCTGGCTGCCGCCTTCATTCTCTGGATAAGTGAAGTTCAGCACCCGGTTTTGCGAGGTCCGGCCGATCCACTGACCCGACTTCGTATTGAAGCCCTCGACCAGCGCCTCCTGAACGGTTCCGATCAACGCCGCGTTGCGCCGCAACTGGATACCGCGTTGTCTTTCCTGAAGGATGGCCAACCGGCGGCCCTTCTCCTCCTCCGGAATGTGATCGCCGAGCGACAGCGCCGGCGTGTTGGGCCGTACGGAGTATTTGAAGCTGAAGATGGAATCGTATTCAACCTCGTCGAGCAGCCTCAAAGTCTCCTCGAAGTCCTTCTCCGTCTCGCCGGGGAAGCCGACGATGATGTCGGTGGACAGCGCGATGTCGCGTTTGGACGCCTTCAGCCACTGGATGCGGCGCATATACTCATCGCGTGTATACTGGCGGGCCATCATCTGGAGCACCGCCGTCGATCCGCTTTGCACCGGCAAATGGACCTGGTTGCAGAGCGATTCGGTGCGGTCGATGGCGTGGACGATGTCGCGCGTGAAATCGCGCGGGTGGGAGGTGGTGAACCTGACCCGGCGGATGCCCTCCACCCGGCCCACGGCTTCGAGCAGTTGGGCGAAGTTCCATCCGGCGGGCGAGGGATCGCGGTAGCTGTTCACGTTCTGGCCCAGCAACTGGATCTCGGTGTAGCCCGCCTGGGCGAGCGAGAGCGCCTCTGTGAGAACGCTGTCCGAGGCCCGGCTGCGCTCGCCGCCGCGCGTGAACGGCACCACGCAATAGGCGCAGGACTTGTCACAGCCCTCGATGATTGTGATGTAGGCGCGGTGGGGGTTGTCGCGGCGCGTGTGTTCGGTCTCGAAGGTGTCTTCCGTGTCGAGACTCAGGCCCGCCACCCTGGTTTCGCCCTGTTCGATCTGGACCAGCAGTTCCGGCAGCTTCGTATAGCTGGCCGAGCCGACCACCAGGCTGACATGCGGGGCACGTTCAAAGATGCGCTCGCCCTCCTGCTGGGCGACGCAGCCGAGCACGCCGAAGATCTTGCCGGCGCCGGCTTCCCGTTTGAACTGGTCGAGACGGTGGAAGACCTTCTGCTCGGCTTTGTCCCTGATGCTGCAGGTGTTGTAGAGCACCAGATCGGCCGCTTCAGGCGAGTCGACCATTTCATAGCCGCGGCGCTCGAGTGTACCGACGACCTTTTCAGAGTCGTGGACATTCATCTGGCAGCCGAAGGTTTCGATATAGAATCGCTTCATAAGGACCCAGGGGCGGGATACTTCCAGTTTACCCCGCCCTAAAGCGGTTGCCGCTGGAAGTCGATGTATGGATGTGATGAAATCCGCCATTGCTGTCCTCTTTGCATTGACGATCGCCCTCTGGGGGCAGTCCGAAAGCCGGACCTATGTCTTTGATTCCGAAGGCCGGCGCGTGCCATGGACGTCGTCAAGTTCGTCGAACGGCGTCACCGGCGCCAGCGTCGAGACCCTGAATGGCCGGAAAGCGCCGCTGGAAAACGTCGAGGAACGCCTGATCAGTCAGCAGGACGGGGTGAAGACGGTGGAGCGGCTGATCCGGCGCGTCGCCCCCGACGGCACGAAACTGCCTCCGGAGCGGGAAGTGATTGAAACCACGGATCTTGGCGGCGGCCGGCAGACGGTAACAAAGACCGTCTATCGCGGCGACTTCAACGGCCGCATGGCGCAGGCCGAGCGGGTTGTCGAACAGACCGCTCCGGCGGGGACCTCCGGAGCGACCGTCACCACGCTGATCGACCGGCCCTCCATCAACGGCTCGTTTCAAACCGTCGAGAAGCGGGAGGCGAGGATCACGACGGGCGAGAACCGCTCCGAACGCGATGAGACCAGCTACTTGCCGGACGCCAACGGGCGTTTTGCCGAGGCATCGAGGGTGGTCGAGCGGATGTCGAAATCGGGCGGCAAGACGTTGAAACAGGTGGACGAATTCGAAACCGCCTTGACGGGGCGCATGACTCTGTCCAAACAGGTGGTTTCCACAACGACCGAGACGGCCGGCGGCGAGGTGACGGTCTCCGACGTCTATGGCACGGCGGCGGCGGGGCGGCCTGAGACAGGGCAGTTGCAGATCCGCGAGCGGCGGGTGGTTGAAAAGGCAATCGGCGCGGGCGGCGTCACCGAAACTCTGTCGGTCCAACGCCCGGCGGTCGATGGCAGCGGGCAACTGGGCGAGTTGAGGAAGATCTCGGAAACTGTCTGCACCGGCAAGTGCGCGCCGCCGAAACCGTAGCCGGCCGGGGTCGAAATCCAGTCGCCATCGATGGCCTGAGTGCACGAGTGAGGCCCACACTCGCCGGCCTGCCGGGCCGGCGCCCACCTTCCGCCCAATCCAAGTCTCGCCAGCCAGCACCACGATTTTCGGCTGGAGTTCCTGGATGTCCTGTGTGAGAATGATTCGATCAGGCGCGGGCCTAGTGCCGTGTCTGGCTTAGCGAGTCGACCGGGAGGACAACAAATAATGAAGAAGTCGATCGGAGTGTGCGCAGTCGTTGTGTGCCTGCTTGGCGCCACGGCAAACGCGCAAAAAAGCTACGTTCTGCAGGCGCCCCGCTGGGGTGCGGCGCAGGTCAAGGCCGTTACAGGCGCCGGAGGTACTGTTGTGTTTGGCCACAACGGAGCCGGAGTTGGCGTCGCCACCTCCTCCGCGCCAGACTTCCTGGACCGCGTGAGAGCATCAAGCGCCATTACGAGCGCTGCCGCGGACATGGTGGTGAAGTGGCAACCGGACGTGAGAGTTGTGGAGGCCGGTGATCCCACCGCACAATCGATCAACCCGGCCGACGACAGGTTCTACCCGCTTCAATGGGCCCCCGCGGCGGTGAAGGCCCCTGAGGCATGGGCGAAGAACTGCACGGGCGAGGGTGTTCGAGTGGCCATTCTGGACGGTGGAATCCATTCGACCCACGTCGACCTGGCCCCCAACCTCGATGTGGCCCGATCCGCCTCATTTGTGCCTGGTTTCGCGTTCAACCAGGACACAGGCACGTTCTGGCATGGCACGCATGTCGCCGGCATCGTGGCGGCGGCCGACAATAACATTGGAACCATCGGCATCGCGCCCAAGGCCACGCTGGTCGGCGTCAAGGTACTCCACGAGGGCAGCGGTGCGTTCTCCTGGATCATCCAGGGCATCCTCTACGCCTCCACGCCCATCGCCGCCGGCGGCGGCGGCGCCGATATCATCAACATGAGTCTCGGCGCCAGATTAGCCAGGAATGCGGGAGCGCCTGGAGAGGCGGCCGAGTTAGTCTCCGCTCTGAACCGAGCCGTTATGCTGAGCTCGGCATAACTGCCCTGTTTAAGCCGCTCCCCTCTCTCAACCCTCCTCGAAGTTTCTCCGGTGTCTGGGCAGCCGTCGTCCGCCGTCCACCCACGGAGCGCGACAAATTGTTCCATGCATCGCCCACGAGCGTGAGTTCGCCACTTCTCCCGGCAGCTCGAGCGGTCAAGTGGTCTGGCGAAGTTCGGGTGATCAGGTAGTGCCGGTGTGCCGGCTCACAGCGAGTTCATCTGGTCTGGTTTGCAGTTCCCCCGGCAGCACTGTTCAACAAGCGGGGTCCCAGTCATCCCAGAGCGAAAGCTGAGTCGGCCTGCTCAACGGAAGACGGACTCGCATCTCTGGATCGTCGCGCGTGGATGTAAGCCATTGAATCCACACCTTCATCTCGGCGCCATCGCAGCGAATCTTTCCGTAGTGTCCTATCTGGATGTCATTCAGATCATCATCCTTCAGCGTACTGCCATGAACGCGAATGTACTCGGCAAGCCGCGGCCCCAAGGCGTAATCCAGCCGTGCAGCGGTCAATAAGGAGCGAACTACACACAACTCCGAAAATGGATTGTCCGCAAAGTTGATTTCGACGGTCCGCGAGGTTACAGCATTAAAGAACTCACGATCGTAGATGCGTCGAGCGCGACCTGGTCTAGGCCACAGCTCTGCTGCAACGGCCTCGACATTCAAGAACGTGGTCGAAGGAAGACTCTCAAATGTCGCCGAAGCAACCTTGCCGGTCCTGAATGCCCATGTCGACTCCAAGGGCCAAACGTCGATGGGCCACCCCCCAACATTCAAGTGCAGCCCTCCGAAACGCGTTCGCTTTCTGATAGACGACTGGAACAAATCGGCGAGCAACTCAATGGTCGGAACGTCCACAACTACATCTACGTCCCTCGGTTGCTCAGAGCTGCCCCGGATCATGAGATCGCGGAGAGTTCCGCCGAAAATGACGGATCGCCACTCACGCTGATTCAGCGTCGAGAAGAACTCCAGGAGCGGAGTCCGATAATGTGCGCGACGACGCACAAAGCGCCCCACCCTGGCGCGTAGTACCTCGCAAAGTTCGCTCTCGTGCGTCTCAGCCATTCGACAACCGACGGTGCAACTCGCGTGCGAATGTGTCGGTCATACCAGCGACGTAATCCACAACAAGTTGCAGTCTGTGATAAGTCTCGGCCTCGGCACCCTTGCTCTCCGCAAGCTGCTGCTCAAACACGTGGCGATAATTCGACGAGATCAGTCGGTACGACTTTCCTGGGTAGTCCTTGGCTTTCGCCTTCACTGATCCGATTCTCGCGCCCTCCCAGAAGACGTCCATGAGGTCATGGATGATCTTCCTGCCCATGAGCTCCAACCTCAACACGTCTTTGCATGCATACACCGATTTTCGAGCAATCTTCTTACAAGCCTCGACGTAAGCTTTGGCCTCACATTCGTCGTCGGCTAAAAGCTCACCCCCATACGTTCCCATGTCAATTTCGTTGAACCTGCGCCCAAAGACAGCCCGGACAGCCGGGACCACCCGACCGATCGACTGGATGCGAAATGCCTGCGCAAAGGCGTCCTGGTCGATGTGATCAACCGGTTTGTGGCATCCCAGCTGTCGGCTGACCCGGTTCTTCACCGCGGTGAGAATTGGAGACGAGTCGCCGACTTCAGCAGTCAGTTCATCGACCAGTTGGTCCCACGAAATCACACCCTTCTTGATGCCATCTTCGAGATCGACGGAGGAATACACGATATCATCGCAGGCCTCCACCACGAAGGTCACTGGATGTCTTGCGTATCCCTCCAAGCCGACTTCCGCCCTTACCTCCTGAATGAGATCAGCCTCTGACGCAAACACTCCGAGCTTACTCATCTGATGAGGCGCGTCAGAGATGTTGTCCGATGTCGCTATATACTTCGTCGCGGCTGCGAGGGTCCCGCACGTGAGATTGAGGCCAAACTCGTCAGCCAGCACCTGAAGCTTAGTGATAAGGCGCACGGTCTGAGCATTGCCATCGAAGGCGAGAAAATCTTGCGCGTAGCGTGCATTTCCGTGTTCGGCGTCACTTCGGAGGCTGTCAACGATCGACTTGTTCCGGTCAGCGTGAAACCACTGCTGGATAGCAACTTCGCCTGCG
>JACZJQ010000209.1 GCA_014860455.1 Bryobacteraceae bacterium
GCTATCCCAACGCCGGCCTGCCCAACGAGGAGGGCCGTTACGAAGAGACGCCCGCGTCGCTCGCCCGGCAACTTGAAAAGTTTGCCGACCACGGCTGGCTGAATGTCGTCGGCGGCTGCTGCGGGACCACGCCCGATCATATCCGCGCCATCGCGCAGATGGTCGACGGCAAGGCGCCGCGCCGCCGGCCCGCACCGTCGCACCGGACGTATTTCTCCGGCATCGATCTGGTCGAAGCCGAAGACTCGAACCGCCCGCTGCTCGTGGGCGAGCGCACCAACGTCATCGGCTCCCGCCTGTTCAAGAACATGGTGGCTGACGAGAGGTGGGAAGAGGCCAGCGAGATCGCCCGGCGCCAGGTGCGCAACGGCGCGCACATTGTCGATGTCTGCCTTCAGTCGAGCGACCGCGACGAAACCACCGACATCCCGCTGTTCTACGACAAGCTGATCCAGAAGATCAAGGCCCCGATCATGGTGGACACCACCGATCCCAAGGCCGTCGAACTCTCGCTCACCTACTGCCAGGGCAAGGCGATCATCAACTCCGTCAACCTCGAAGACGGCGAAGAAAAGTTCGAGCTGATCTGCCCCATCGCCCGTTCCTATGGCGCCGCGCTTGTGGTCGGCACCATCGACGAGGATCCGCTCCAGGCCCAGGCCTTCACGCGCGAACGCAAACTCGCCGTCGCCCAGCGCAGCGTCGAACTGCTGACCTCGAAATACGGTATGAAGCCCGAGGATCTCGTCATCGATCCGCTGGTGTTTCCCTGCGCCACGGGCGACGAAAACTACATCGGCGGCGCCGTGGAGACCATCGAGGCAGTTCGCCTGGTGAAGGAGCAGATCCCCCACGTCAAGACCATCCTCGGCGTCTCGAACGTCAGCTTCGGCCTGCCCGCGGCTGCGCGCGAGGTGGTGAATTCGGTCTTCCTTTATTACGCAACGAAGGCGGGCCTGGACCTCGCCATCGTCAACGCCGAGAAACTCGAACGCTTCGCTTCCATCCCCGAACACGAACGCCGCCTGGCCGAGCACCTGCTGTTCAACACGCCCTCGCCGGACGTCTTCCCCGGCGTTTCGGAAGACTGGCGCGAACAGTCGAAGGAAGAGCGCGCCGCCGTCAACCAGCACAATATCGCCGCCATCGCCGAGCACTTCCGCGGCGCGACGGGGCGCGAGAAGCAGAAGGCCGCCGACCTGCCGCTGGACGAACGCCTGGGCCGCTACATCATCGAAGGCACCAAGGACGGGCTGATCCCCGACCTTGATCTGAAACTCGCCGAAGGCGTGCGCCCGCTCGACATCATCAACGGACCGCTGATGGCGGGCATGGCCGAGGTCGGCCGGCTGTTCAACAACAACGAACTGATCGTCGCCGAAGTGTTGCAATCGGCCGAGGCGATGAAGGCCGCCGTGGCGCATCTGGAAGGCTTCATGGAGAAGTCAGAAGGCTCGCGGCGCGGCAAGATCGTGCTGGCGACGGTGAAGGGCGACGTTCACGACATCGGCAAAAATCTGGTCGAGATCATCCTGGCGAACAACGGCTACGAGGTGGTGAATCTCGGCATCAAGATCCCGCCCGAAGAGATCATCAAGGCCTGCCTGAAGCACAAGCCCGACGCCGTCGGTCTCTCAGGCCTCCTCGTGAAAAGCGCCCAGCAGATGGTGATCACCGGCGAGGATCTCAAAGATGCCGGCGTCGATATCCCGCTGCTCGTCGGCGGCGCAGCGCTGTCTGAGAAGTTCACGCGCAACAAGATCGCCCCGGCCTATGGGTCGGCGACCCTTTACGCCAAGGACGCCATGACCGGCCTGCGCCTGATGAACGCCATCACTGACCCGGCTGAGCGCGACGCCCTGCTCTCCGCCAACATCGCCACCACCACGGTCGAAGCGCCCGCCGCTGAAACGCCCGCAACTCCGAACCTGTCCACCGCGCGCAGCCCGAAGGTCCGCACCGATATCGCCATCCCTGCCCTGCCCTACGGCGACCGCCGTGCGAGGCTTGTGCCGGATCTGGCCGAGGTCTGGAGCTACATCAATCCGTTCATGCTCTACGGACGGCATCTCGGCTACAAGGGCAATTTCGAAAAGGCGATTCACGAGCGCGACCCGAAGGCGTTGGGACTGTTCCATGACGTCGAAGAGGTGAAGCGCGAATCGATGGCGTGGATGAAGGTCCGCGCCGTCTGGCAGTTCTTCGAAGCCGAGCGCGACGGCAACTCCATCCGCCTGTTCAATGCCGGCAGCGCCGAGCCCGCCCATGCGTTCAGCTTCGGCCGCCAGTTGAAAGACGACGGGCTTTGCCTGAGTGACTACATCCTGGACGCCGATGACACAGGCCGACGCGACCAGATGGCGCTGTTTGTCGTCACCGCCGGAGAGGGCGTTCGCGAACGCGCCGAAGACGCCAAGAACAAGGGCGAGTTCTTCAAGGCCCACGCCATCCAGGCGCTGGCGATCGAGTCCGCCGAGGCCTGCGCCGAATGGCTCCACCGCCGCCTGCGCGAGGACTGGGGCTGCCCCGATCCGCCCACCATGACCATGCAGGAGCGCTTCACTTCGCGCTACCGCGGCAAGCGCTATTCGTTCGGCTACCCGGCCTGCCCGAACCTCGACGACCAGCAAGGCCTGTTCGCCCTGCTGCGGCCCGAAGAGATCGGCGTCACGCTCACCGAAGGCATGATGATGGAACCCGAAGCCTCAGTCAGCGCCCTGGTCTTCCACCACCCGGACTGCGCGTACTTCAGCGCCGGGGAGTAGCCGCGACCGCCCCATCAGCGCCGCACCCCTACTTTGAGAGACAGTATTGGTAGCACTTGAATGCGGCCCGGGCCGCTCTCTCGAAGGTGGAAGTTTAGATCGGCGTAATGGATCACTCTGCAACCTCGCCATCCCTTGGCGGCATCACTCGACAACTGTCTCTCAACCGCATCGCCCGGCAGGCGCTTCAAGCGGCCGCCCTGCTGGCATGCCTGTGCGCCTGCGCCTGGCCCGCGCTCGCCCAGAAGAAGAACGAGTCCTACCAACTCCGCATCAGCCGCGCCACGTCACCGATTGTCATCGACGGCAGCGCCAGTGAGCCGGCCTGGCGGTCGGCTGAAGTCGCAACCGATTTCTGGATGGTCCTTCCCATGGATACCGGCCGCGCCAAGGTCCGGACCGATGTCCGCATGGCCTACGACGACCACAACGTCTACCTCAGCGCCATCTGCTACCACGGCGACGTCCCCGGTCCCTACATGGTTGAATCGCTGCGCCGCGACTGGGCCTTCGGCGCCAACGACAACTTCATCTTCTTCCTCGATACGTTCGACGACCAGACCAACGGCTTCACCTTCGGCGTGAATGCCGAGGGCGCCCAATGGGATGGCCTGCTCTACGACGGCGGCCGCGCCAACTTGAGCTGGGACAACAAATGGACGTCGGCCGTGAAGTCCTACCCCGACCGCTACGAACTCGAGATCTCCATCCCGTTCACCAGCATTCGCTACAAAAAGGGCATCCAGCGCTGGGGCGTTAACTTC
>JACZJQ010000210.1 GCA_014860455.1 Bryobacteraceae bacterium
CTTGAATCCCGCCAGCGTCGCGCACCGCCGGGGTCGTGGGCCGCATAGCGCGGATGGGGCTGTTGGCCAATTTAGTGCTGTCGGCCGGCGGGGTGGCGCCGATCCAGTGCACGCCGACGGGAAGGCCGGCGGCGTTTTCCCCGAGCACGATGGCGTCGGCCGCCATGCGGTTGGTCATCCAGACGGTGCGGTCCGCTTCGTGGCGGACAAACCGGGCCACTTCGCGTTGCAGCGACATGTCGGAGCTGATGTAGCCGATGTAGAGGCAGGGGATCCAGGTCGCCACCACGAAGCCCAGCACCGCGGCGCGGGTCCGGGGCTTGAGCCGCATTGTCCACCAGACCAGCAGGGCCAGCGCGGCGATCGATAGCGGCGTGTAGTAGCGGGGATCGCGGTTCAGCGTATAGGTGGGAAACTGCAGCGGGAAGAAAAGCTGGAGCAGCGTGAGGCAGATCACAAGCAGAGCCAGCGGCAGCGCGGCAGCCTGGCGGCGGACAATGGCCCAGACCGAGATCGGAAAGACAAAGTAGAACAGAAAGCCGAACTCCTCGTTGGTCATGAACATCAGCGCCGCTTCTACCAGGCTGTTGCTCGATCGGAAGATCTCGTTCGGCAGTGGTCCGGGAATGTAGTCGAACAGCGACTTGTACTCTTTCACGGGAAACAGCGCATCGCGAATACCGGTGGCCGCCTTCCAGCGATAGAACGGATCTCCGGTCAACGATTGCCAGACGGAGAGTTCCAGCGCCAGCACGGCCAGGAACCCGACCGCCAGCCAGACCAGCATCCGCGGCGGCGGCGACCGCTTCATCCACCAGAGGATCGCAATCGGCGCGCCCAGAAGCACGGCGGTTTCCTTGGTCAGGTAGGCCCCGCCCAGGGCCAGGCCCGTGAGCAGAAACAGACGCCATGACTGCCGGCGTTCCGCGATCAGGTAGAGCAGAAAAGCCAGTGCGCACCAGAACCCGAGCGCCTCGTCTCCGAATGCCCTGGTCGCGTAGAAGACGTCGTTCGGGTAGACGGCCAGCAGCGCAGCGGCCGTCAGCGCCAGGCGGGTGTCGAACAACTGCCGCAGCGCCAGCACCGCCAGGGCGATCCCGGCCGCCGAGCAGGCCAGCGAATAGGCCGTCAGGACCCACTCATGCAGTCCGAACGCCTTGATCAGCAGCCCCATCGGCATCCACGCCCCGATGCGGGCGATCCACGGATCGGCAAGTTCCTTGGCGATGATGTCGCCGCCGAGCGCGAAGTTGATGGCGTAGGCGACGTAGTTGCGGTCGTCGGCGCCCTGGTAGCCGATGTAGAGAAACAGCCGGACCGCCAGAGCCACAGCCAGGATGGCGAATAGGAAAGCCGGCCACCGTTTCGCGGCTGGATCTGTCGGGACTGTCACCGGCCCTCCTCCACGCCGGTAGTCTCTCAGAACCGCGTCAGCCGAGGCAAGAACAGAGGCGCCTGCCGGATGCGGATCGCACCCACGCAGGCGGCTTCCACTTTCTTTCTCCCGTGGTTGAGGCGCACACGATGGCGCGTGTGCTAAATTCAGGGTTGATTCTCGCCTGAGGCTTAGTCGCGTGCAGGTCTTTCTTCAAGCCAAGTTGTTGGGTATCGAAGCGTTCACCGCTACGGCCGCGGGGGACTTGGACTCCCTGGCCGGACGCTGCCTCTATGCCAGCATCCTGACTGACGCCATCCCGCGCGCCCTGCTCGACCATCTCCAGTTGTCCCATCAGTTGCTCGGCTCGGCCGGCGGCGGACAGTTCCTGGTGATGCTGACGACGGAAAGCGTTCCGGAAGCGCACAATTACCTGGCCGCGACGACCCGCGCCTTGGCCCTGGTCTCCAACCGCACCCTACGGCTGGCGTGGGCAGCCACGGAGAACCTCGGCGACTGGTCAGATATCCGCAAGCGCCTCAGCGAACAACTGAACCGCTGGCGCGGTGTCGACGCCGTCGAGCCGGAGGGTCTGTTTGATCCGTTCACGCCTCAGCCGGCAGGCGTGGACGATCCCTTCGCCGATCTCTATCGCGGCATCCCGGCTTCGATCTCGGTCCGCTTCGACCTGAGCCAGCCGTTGCTGCTCTCGCCAGCCGATTCCGAACTCCCTCTGGCCCGCCACGCCGCGCCCGGCAAAGCAAAGACAGGCAACGATCAGGCCGGCACGGCGGTGCTGGCGTCGCGTGCGAAGGGCCGCAAGCTGTGGGGGATCCTCCGCGCCGACGTGGATCAGTTCTCCGCCCGCCTGCGCCGGGCACAGACGATCGACGAGTCTCTGGAATGCTCGCTGTTCTTCCGGAACTTCTTCGCCGGCGAAGTGCAGGTGCTTTGTGCGCAGGCAGAGTTCTGGCAGAAGGTGACCATCCTCTATACGGGCGGCGATGAATTTGCGATCGCCGGCTCATGGGACGCCCTGATCCCCTTTGCCCGCGAGATGGAGCGGTTGTTCAAACAGACCGCCGAGGAATTTCTGAAGGACATGGCCGGTCCGGAGGGCAAGACCCTCTCGATGGGTCTCTCGCTTGCGCCCGCCGGGGCGTCGCCCGCCGTGGTTTACGCAGAGGCGGGACGCCAGCTTGAGATCGCCAAGTCCACGCGCAACGACGGCATCGCCCTGTTCGGCAGGGCGCTGGACTGGAAACAGATGGCCGAGGCGGCCGAGACCAAGGACGCCATGGTCCGTCTGGTCGATCAGTTCGGCTGTTCTGCTTCGTACCTGGGCGAACTGGCTGGGTTTTACCGCGAAAGCGACCGTGTACTGCCGGCCAGGCAGTCCAAGGTCCGGGCCGAGCGGCAGTCGCGCCCCTGGCGGCTGCACAACCGTTTGAATAGGATGTTGGAAGGACCGGATAACCGCCGCGACTACCTGAAAGCTCGCGACCGGCTGATTGCCGAGTTTGTGCAGCGCAACCAGGCGCAGTTGAGGCTGAAACCCTCCGGCCGCGTCGCCCTGGAATGGGCGCGGCTGTCGATGGAGACCTGAGCCGCCCCGGTTCGAAGCCGGAATGGCCCCCAGAGGTACCGAGATGAGCGAATTCGAAAACGAACAGATCCCCGCCGAAACAGCCCCCGCCGTCCCGGCTGAAGCCGTGCCGGAACCAGCAGCCGTCGAGCAGGTTTCAGAACCCGCGCCCGAACCCGAGGCTGCCCCGGCCGCCGAATCACCCGCCGAACCGGCCCCGGCCGCCGAATCCCCCTCCGAATCTGCTCCGGCGCCCGATGAATCCGCGCCGCGCCAGAACCAGGGCCGGCCCGCCGGCGAAGCCCGTCCGCCGCGCAAACCGGGCGAAGGCAAGCCGCGCGGCGATCGCCCCCCGCGTCCCGAAGGTAAGAATGATAAGGCGGCGGACCGTCCCGATCGGGGCGACAGGCCCAGGGGCGCAGAGCGCCGTGAAGGCGGCGAGCGCCGCGACGACCGCGGCCGTGGCCGCGATAGCCGTCCCGGCGGCCGTGATCATGGACGTCCGATGGGCCGTCCCGACCTGCCCGTCGAGATCGATATCGAAAAGCTGATGGCCGACAGCCTGTATCTCGACAATCAGGCCCACGCCGTGGTCAGCCGCATCCGTGAGATGGATGCCGGCACCCGCAGCCAGGTCCGGCGGCTGTTCAGCGCCGTACGCCGCGCATGCCGTGCCGCCGAGGCCGACCGCCAGCACCAGTTCGTCATGCTCCGCGCCCGGCTGGCTTACACCATCGCCCGCCACCAGTTGCGCAGCCTCGACCCGCTGGAACGTCTGCTGCTCCAGGTCACCCGCAAGAACGATCCGCGCGCCTACGAGCGCTTCCGCGACCTGTTTGAAGCCATCGTCGCCTATAACGAATAAGGAATCTGTCCACGACCGAGGATTTATGAGCTCACATACCGCCGCCACCAAACTTGGCCTCATCGGGAAACTCCTGCTGGATGGCGAAATGATCTGCGAGTCCGGACTCCACATCGGGGCCGGCAAAGGCTCGCTCGACCTCGGCGGCGCCGATAACCCCGTCGTCAAGGACGCTTTCGGCCGCCCCTACGTCCCAGGCAGCTCCATCCGTGGCAAACTGCGTTCGCTGCTCGAGCACGCCTCGGGCGCCATCTCGCCTTCGGAACTGGTCTTCCTCTCCCGCCGTCGCGGGCAGGAGGTCCGCATCCACCAGACCGACGATGCCGGAGACGAGATCTGCCTGCTGTTCGGCCGCAATCCCGGCCGCATGGACCGCGCCTCGGGCGACCACCTGGACACCGCGACCGCCACACCGGCGCGGTTGACCGTCTATGATTCGCCGCTCGATCTGGATTCCATCACCCAGCAGATGCGAGAAAACCTGGATGACGAACTGACCGAGGTGAAGAGCGAGAACGCCATCGACCGTATCACCTGCCAGGCCAACGCCCGTACGCTTGAGCGCGTCCCGGCCGGGGCCAAATTTAAGGTGCGCTTCGTCGTGGATATCCTCTGCGCCGAGGACCGCGAACTGGTGGCCAAACTCGTCGAAGGCCTCCGTTTGCTTGAGGACGATGCACTCGGTGGAGGCGGCTCGCGCGGCAGCGGCAGGGTCCGGTTTGCCAACTGGTCGGTGAACTGGCGCAGCCGCGGCTATTACGCCGCCGGTGAAGCCGAACAGGCAGTGGTTGAAGCCGCGGCCGCGACGCCTGATCTGCAGGCCGCCGTGCTGGCATCCGATTTCGCTGATAAATTGGCTTAGTTCCCGCGACCCATGTATACACCGGCCATCATCGTCCGGCTCCGCCCGGTTACCCCCTGGCGCATCGGACCCGATTCGGGTTCGCACGAACAGGCGGCTCCGCTGCTGCACAACGATGCGCTTTTCGGAGCCATCTGCGAGGCCATGGGGCAATTGGGCATGCTGGAGGAGTGGCTCGCCGCCGCCGCCCCAGCCTATGGCGCTCCCGCCTGCCGGATTACTTCCGCATTCCCGTTCCAGCGCACCGCGCTTTATGTTCCGCCGCCGGCCGGCATCTGGCCGCCGCCTTCGGCATCCGGCCGCCAACGATGGAAGGGTGCGACGCTGATTCCCGCGGGCGCGGTCAGGGACCTGCTCAAGGGGACTCAGCTTAAGGAAGACGACTGGTTTGTCGACGCCCACAGCGGCTGTCTTGTTCCTGTCGGTACGCGAGCCACCACCGGCCCGTTCCGCATCCTGCACCGCAGTTTCGCGGCTGTCGACCGTCTGAACCCGGCGGCGGTTCTGCCGCGCACTGTTGCCTGTCTCCAGTTCGCCCCCGGCTCGGGGCTGTGGTTCGCCGTGGCGTTTGATAATCCCACGGCCTACGCGATCTGGGCGCCGAAGATCGAGCAGGCTCTGCGGGTACTCGCCGACACCGGCATCGGCGGCCTGCGTTCGGCAGGTTTCGGGCGAAGCCGGCCGCCGCTCATCCAGCCCGGAGTGCTGGAAGAGATGCTGTTGCCTGGAATCGCTGTCTCTCAACCAGGCTCCAAGGGCGCATGGTGGACACTCTCTTTGTTCAATCCGGCGGCTTCAGATCAGGTGGACTGGTCGGCGGGTCACTATCAGTTGATTGAACGATCGGGCCGTTCGGGCGGCGTATTGAAGAGATCCACCCGGCTGGTTCGCGAAGGCTCGGTCCTGGTGGCGCCATCAGCGCCGATGGGCCGGTGCCTGGATGTGACGCCCGACTCCGCCAGCCATCCCGTCCTGCGGCCGGGCTTCGCCGTATCGCTTTCCATCCCGTGGCAGGTGGCTCAATGAACCGTTACCGCTTCACTTGCCTGACCCCCGTGCTGGCCGGCGACGGCGGCCGCCTGGCGCCAATCGACTACATGGTGTGGAAGGACCAGATCAACGTCCTGGACCAGAAACGCATCTTCCGGCTGCTGTCGCGCGGTCCGCGGCTGGACTCATATCTGGCCCAGATCCGCCGCGCCGAGAAGCTCGATTTCGCGTCCTGGGGCGGCTATGCGCAGAACTTCGCGCTGCGCCGCATTCCCCTAGACGACGCATCGCTGGCCGCCGCTTTCGACCGCGCCCGTCCCGAAGACCTTTTCATCCCGACATTCGCCACTACGCCAAAAGCGACACTGTACCTGCCGGCAAGCGTCCTGAAAGGCGCGCTTCGAACGGCAATGATCGTTTCGCGGACAAACGTGAAGCAGGTCCAGAGCAACGTCAACCATATGGCCACACGCAGCGCCGCGCGCCTGTTGGAACAGGTCTCGGTGGGCGATGCCGGTTCCAGCCGCACACGTCCGCTGTGCCTGGCCGATTCCGTCGAGCTGCCGGCTGCGCTGACCCGCGTCTATCTAACGCGCACTTCGACGCTGATGGTCCGCGGCAAGGGGTTGGAGCTCGGATGGAAATGCGGATCCAGGGGCTCGGTCGATGCCCGCCGCGTGGCCGAATCGACGCCCACGTTCGCCGAGATGGCTCCGCCCGGAACGGTCTTTGAAGGCGGCTGGTCAGAACAGGCGTCATTGTCCAACCCTGCCGTGCTCCAGTCGTTGCGGTGGAAGGATGCCTCCGGCGCGACGCAGTTCGCCGAGGCGGCCAACTTCGCCGCCGACCGGTTGCTTGCCTACCAGCGCGCCTATGCCGAGGCGGCTGGATTGCAGGCCGTGATTTCGTCGATCGACTCGTTGCGGGCCGAACTCGCCAAGGTCCGCGAAGCGGGCTGTTCAGCGCTGGTTTGCGCCGGATGGGGAACCGGATATCTGACTAAGTCGGCTTTGCTTGGCGTGGAACCCGAGGAGGCGCGGTCGGTGCTGCGCGATTCGCCGGTTTATGGCCGCCAAATCGCCACCGGACTCCCATTCCCGAAGACTCGCCGGTTTGTCTTCTCCGGCAGCCAGCCGGTCTGCCTGCCCGGGTGGGGGCGGATCGATTTCGTCCAATAGTCCTGGACCGGACCAGGCCGAGGCATGGTTCTCATCCGGCGGGTCCGCCCGGATCGCCATGCTATCATGAACCCATTGGCGGAAGCTCCGCCAAGGAGGGACGCGACGTCCTGAGTTCGCGGACAGTCTCGGCAGGTCTATGTACAACGCCTTTTTCGGCTTCAGGGAAAGCCCATTCAATCTCAGCCCGGACCCGTCTTTCTTCTACCGCAGCCCGCAGCACGAGGAGGCGCTGGCCAACCTCATCTATGGTGTCCACAGCCGGAAGGGCTTCATCGTTCTCACGGGCGAGGTCGGCACGGGAAAGACCACCATGCTCGAATGCCTCCGCGACTACCTGGATTCGCAGTACATCGAGTTCGCTTTCATCTTCAACTCCAGGATCACGACCGACCAGTTCTTCGAGATGATCGCCTACGACTTGGGCCTGAACTGCTCGCACAAGTCGAAGACCGAGGTGTTGTTCGCGCTCAACGCGCTGCTGATCGAGCAGGGACAGCAGGGCCGAACCACTGTTCTCATTGTCGATGAGGCGCATAACCTCGAATGGGATGTCCTGGAAGAGATCCGACTCCTCGGCAACCTCGAAAACCCAAAGATGGGTAAACTCCTGCAGATTATCCTCGCCGGGCAGCCTGAACTTGACCGGAAACTCGATGCGCCCAACCTGCGCCAACTCAAGCAACGCATCGTGCTGCGCTGCAACCTGTCGTCGTTCCAGCTTCAGGAGACCATCGAGTATATCCACAGCCGCCTGTCCAAGGCGGGCATGGCATCCCAGACCGTCTTCCCGGAGGAACTGCTGCGCGAAGTGCACCAGCGCAGCCAGGGCATTCCGCGCGTGATCAACGCCATCTGCGACAACCTGCTTCTGACTGCCTTCGCGCTCGAGCAGCGTCTCTGTGCGCTCGATATGTTGGAAGAGGTCTGCAACGACATGCGCCTGGACTGGCCGGGAAAACGATCAAAGACCCGCGGCGGCCTTCCGGGCGCCGATCCCGCCAATCCTGCGTCCTTCGTCAGTCCACGCGAATAGCCTAGTACTGGTCTGCCTTCTTCCTTTAGGGTGAACAGCTTAGATAAGACAAACTGATGTTGTACTTTAGTACTACGGATTTATCCTAGATGGTCCTGGTCTAATAGTTTTTTAGCATAGGGGTAACCCCTTAGTAGCGGGGTCGGCACGGTTAACCGTGTCCCTTTATAGCAGGTTTGCCCTATGCCAACCCTACGGGTTCTGTTTACGCTTGGCGTGGCCGTTGTCTTTTTTGCGATCGCAGTTTCTGCGGCGCCGATCGGTCCGGTTCCGCCTCCCAATCCTTGGGACGACATCAATGGGATTGGCCCGGTTCCGCCTCCCAATCCTTGGGACGACATCAATGGGATTGGCCCGGTTCCGCCTCCCAATCCCTGGGACGACATCAATGGGATTGGCCCGGTTCCGCCTCCCAATCCCTGGGACGACATCAATGGGATTGGTCCGGTTCCGCCTCCCAATCCCTGGGACGACATCAATGGGATTGGTCCGGTTCCGCCTCCCAATCCCTGGGACGACATCAACGGCATCGGTCCGGTTCCGCCTCCCGTTCCTTGGGATTAGCTGTAGAGGAATCTGCCCGGCCCGGCACGCCTAACAAACGCGCCAAAGATCGAGACCCCATCTGAGCCCTCGCGGCGAGGATGGGGTTTCTGTTTGCTTTCGCCTGCCAGCGCCGCTTGTGCTGACGTCACCGAGTAGGTCGATGTCCAGATCATCGGCGGAGAGGACCGCCCTGATTGGTCGACCGCTTGGCTCCAGATCGTCTTCGAGCCGAGAAATGGCGACTTAAAGGCGATATCCAGCCTCACTTTTAACGTGACGCCGGAATAGGCGAACGTGCTCGAAGCCACTCGCAGCGCACACTGGCTGTTCTGGAGGATGGTGGATGTCCCCACCGCCGCCGAACCCCAAGTGTTGCCCGAATCCGATGCCAGATAGAGGTAGCCATAGCGCCGGTCCGCCATCACCATGCAACCGCCTGCGGCCTGATGGGAAGAGTTGAACAGAACCGTCACCATCTCGATGTCGGTTGACCCGTCGGCGTCCCAAAAGGAAGCTTCGAAGAGCGCCCCGCCGCCGGACCCGTTTGCAGGCAGGAACTGCGAGAACCCAGGTGGCGATCCGGCCTGGCCAGCCACCTTGAAACTGCCGGCCGGCGACCATCCGGACCCGTTGCCCGATGAATCCGACGCTCGCAGGAACAGGCTCTTGGTCCCGGTCGAGGAGGCGTTGAATTCAAGGTCCGCGCGAACGGTCCAGACCGTGCCGCTGATGGAGAAAGTCGACCCCGGCAGCCGCAGAGTGCATTGGGTGTTCTGGAGGGTGGCGGAGGCTCCTGGCATGGCGGAAGACCACGAGTTGCCGTCATCTGAGGCCAGCAGGATGCGGTTTGCCGACTTGTCGAAGGCGAGTGTGCAGGCGTTGGGCGCAGCCGGGGCGTGTCCGGCGCTGAAGCCGGCCTCCTCGAAATCGCCGCCGCCATCCGGATCGGTGAACTGAAGCGTGAAGACCTGCCTGGTTCCGCCCCCATTGGCTGGGCTGGCCGACATCGCCGAGGGCGCTGCGTTGGCTGCCCCGGTCACCGTCCATGAGCCCGGCTGCACCCATCCGGTTGAAAGGCCGCTGCCGTTCACCGCTTTGGCGTGGGTCAGCTTCGCGCCGGCGAATGCGCTTCTGAACGCAAGGTCGAGCACAAGGTCGAGATACACTCCGTTGATGGCGACAGTGCTGCCGGCCAGTCGCAACTCGCACTGGCGGTTGGAGAGCGTCGAGGACTCGCCGGGCGCTCCGGCCGTCCATAGCCCTCCGGGGTCGGGATTGAGCGCGATCCGGTTCGAACTGCGGTCGTAGCTGATCAGGCATGCACGCTGGCCCGACAGGGCTGTGTTGATCAGCACCTGCGCCGACGCGATATAGCCGCCGCCGGAGGCGTCTGAAAGACGCAGCGTGAACACCTGCGACAGGCCCGAACCCGATGCAGGAGAGATCGAAACCACAGCGGGCGCTGTGGCCGTGGCAAACGAGACTCCGGCCAGGAACGCATGGATGCCAGGTTCGGTCACCGTGACCACCGGCGCCACCTGGGGGAAGTCCAATGCGCCCGCCACGCCCGCCGCCCAAACCGTGAGCGCCGCCGAAACATCAACGGCCATCGCCCCATCTCCGCCGGTTCCCCCGAGAAACGACGAGAAGTCCGGCGCGCCGCCACCAGCGGGAATCCTCATCAGAAAGGCATCCAGATTCCCACCAGAGTTGGCCTGAATCGGGGCCGTGACCGGGAAATTGGCGGACATCGTCTTGCCAGCGGCGTAGATGCGGCCGGCCGAGTCCAGCGCAAGGCCGTCGATAGTGTCGCGGTTCAGCCCGCCGGCGAATGTGGACCAGGTGAGCGCGGTGAAGTCCGGTGAAATCCGCGCCAGGAAGGCATCGGTGTCGCCGGCCTTGGCCGCCTGCCAGGCTGCGGCCACGGGAAAGTCCGCCGACGGCGTATATCCGGCGATGAGAGTCCCGCCCGTGGAATCCACGGCGAGCGCCGTCGCTGTTTCCGCTGTCGCCAGTGACCCGGAGGTCCCGCCGAGCAACGTGCCCGAATCGAGTGCGCTGGCCGTTGCGTTGAAGCGCAAAACGAAGGCGTCGCGACCGCCTGCGGGCGTGCGCTGGAAGACCCCCACGGGCAATTCCAGATCGGCCGATTCCGTGGACCCTGCGACCAGAGGCCGGCCTGATCCGTCAATTGCCAGCGCCCGAACCATCTCTTCGCCCGACCCGCCAAAATAGGTCGAGCCCAGCATCGCGCCCGTACTCTGGAACCGCGCCAGGAAGCCGTCCTGGACACCCTTGAGTTGCGATTGCGCGGCCCCGGACAGGGGTAGGTCAGACGACATCGTCTCGCCGGCCATCCATACGCCGCCGCTGTAGGCGGCCAGGGCCACGCCGGACTCCACGCTGGTTCCGCCGTAAAACGTCGAGAAGACTATCCCGCTGCCCGCCGTGGTCAGTTTGAGCAGAAAGGCGTCCCGCCCGCCCGCCAGATGCGCTTGGGCAGACGAAACAGCGGGGAAGTCGGGCGAAGTGGTCTGGCCGGCCACATAAACGCCGCCATAGGGATCCAAGGCCAAGGCCAGCGCCCGGTCGTCACCAGATCCGCCAAGGCAAGTGGCCCAGAGGATCCGGCTCTCCGACGGCCTGACCTTAACGATCCAAGCCTCGACGCCCGCCGATCGAGACCGCACCTGCGACACATTTGGGAAATTGGCGGCATCGGTGTAGCCGGCGGCATAGACGTCGCCGATGCCGTCCACCTTCACCGCCGTGGCCTGTGATGTTCCCAAGCCGCCAAACAGAGTGCTCATGGTGAGCGTTGGATCGATAATCAGTTCCCGCGTCCGGTCGTACTGCCCCAGGGCGAAACCCACCGTACCGTCCGCGTGGACCGCGAAACCAGCCTCCACAGGCTCGCCGCCGCCCTGCCATGCCACCGGGCGGTCCTCCCGCCATTCACCGCCAGACAGATTGGCGATCAGATCCCCGGCGGCGGTGATCTCTATCTTGCTGGCCCCCTGGTATCGAACGCGAATCACTGACGGGTCAGCGCTTGGCGCGACGATGTAATCCGTCTTCAATCGTCCGCCGCGGGTCCGGACAATCAGGTCGATCCCCTCGTACAGCCCCTTGATCCTGACCGACGGCCATCCGTCCGACGTGCTGTGCCGCAACGCTGAACCACCAGTAAAGCTATGAATCGGGACCGGTTGCCCACCGTCTGGAACCACCCTGGCATCTCTGCGGCCTCCCACGTATTGGATCTCGAAATCCAGAGCCCCCTGCCGGACCCGAATCCTGTCTGGCAGCACATCCAGGCCGAACGAACCTGCCGCCGACAGCCATCCCCGGCCATCGCCGCTCTCGACGAACGCTATTGGGGCGTCCAGCACACGCGGCAAGGTCTGTCCAAGCAGCGCTGCTGAGGAGCAAAGGAATGCGATGATGCTGGCGAATGCGGCGGCGGCGTTCGTCCACCTCCGTGACCGCAGACGGGTCACGGGGCCGGCCGGCTGGAGCCGGTGCGGCCTGATCACACCCTTTCATCGGCTGTCGCCGCGGCCGCCTTTAGCTTGTTTCCGTTACTTCTTCACTCCGAGGAAGATAAACGTCCCGGACTTGCCCGGCGCGACGAAATCCATGACGCCATCGCCGTTCAGGTCGGCGGCCGGCATCTGCATACCCCCGCCGGTACGGGTGGAATAGTCCACTACGTGCCTCGACCACTGCACTTGGCCCTTCTCGCCGAGGATGCGCTTATAGATATAGACGCCGAGCGGTTCGCGCTCGCCGGGATCCTTGCCGTTGTGGGCCATGTATCGCTTGCCGGTGAGGATCTCGGGGAAGCCGTCCTTGTCGAAATCGTGGAGCGTCACGGCGTGGGCCTGCGACCAGGAATCGTCGATCATGCGCTTCACCCATTTGCCCGAGGCGTCGCGCTCGAGCCAGAAGATGCCGTAGTCGTGGGCGTTGGTCGTCAGTATATCGGCCTTGCCGTCGCCGTTCACATCCAGGACGAACATGAAGCCGAGGTGCTCGGGGAAGTCCCAATCGGGGTGGTAGGTCCAATTGGTTGAACGCGGATCGGCGGGCGCTTCGAGCCAGCCTTTAGCGGTCAGGATGTCGCTGCGCTTGTCGCCGTTCAGGTCGCCGGCGCCGATGCCGTGGCCGAAGCTGGCCGGATGCACTACGTTGCGCTGCCATTTGCCGCCGCGGTACTCATACCAGGCCGCCGGCTGCTTGGCGTTGCCGAACTGCGGCAGCACTTCGCGCGCCTGGCCGTCGTTGTCCATGTCGACGAGGAAGCAGAACTCGCTGGGCGCACCGGTCTCGATGGCCCCTTCTAACCATGCGCCGGCGCGGCCGGGATTCTTCCACCAAGCCAGTCGGCGGGAGAACCAACTGCAACTGACGACATCGGTGAGTCCGTCGCCGTCGACGTCCATCGTGAGGTCACTGAAATTGTCGACGTAGCTGTTCGAGTAGCCGAGTTCGCGGAACTTGTACGGCGTCCAATTGGGACCGGCATACCAGTTCTCGCCGGCGATGATGTCCATCTTGCCGTCGCGGTTGAGATCGGCGACGGCGGCGGTTTCGGAGGCGCCAAGGTCGAGTGTCACTTTCTGGAATGGGATATCCGCAGGCCGGCTGCCGGCCGAAATCCAGACGCACATGGCGAGTGCCGCAAGGCAGAGGGCGAGTTTTACTGAGGGTCGCATCGCCTGCGATTGTATCGCTATTCCAAGCCGGACATCGTGCTACCATCCCATCTCATGAGGATCCTCGTGCTCGTCTGCGCAATTGCGCTCTGTCTCGCCGCCTTTGCGGCTCCGCCCCCGAAAAAGACGCCGCCGCCCGCAGCCCAGAAATCGGTCCAGTTGATCGATCTGAACTCGGCCGCGGTGGACGTGTTGAAGACTCTGCCCGGCATCGGCGACGCCTATGCGGCGAAGATCGTCAAGGGCCGTCCCTACAAGGGCAAGAACGAACTGGTGACCAAACAGATCGTGCCCCAGGCCACTTACGACAAGATCAAGGACCTGGTGATAGCGAAGCAGAAATAATCGTCGCCGCCGGCTCGTCCCTGAGCGCCGCCGGGAGAAGACTATCCTGGTGGAGATGAGTGAACTGACCATTGTCGTCATCGCCAACCCGGCAGACCGCAGCCTGGCGCAACTGGAGCGGCTGCCCGACTCGGCGCGCATTACTGTCGGCCTGGCCGCTGAAGCGCACATCGACGCCGCACCGCACGCCGACATTGTGCTTTGCAGCGGCACGGCCCGGGCCACTTTGCAGGAGCTTTGGCCACGCTTCGGGCGGCTGAAATGGATCCACGCGCTGGCGGCCGGGTTGGACGGGTTGCTGTTTCCTGAGCTGGTTGAATCAGAGATCCCGCTGACGTGTTCGCGAGGCGTGTTTGCGCGCTCGCTGGGCGAGTTTGCCGTGGCCGGGATGCTGTTCTTCGCCAAGGATCTCAGGCGGCTGGTCAGGCAGCAGGGCGAGGGACGGTGGGAGCAGTTTGACGTGGAAGAACTGCACGGCCGGGTGCTGGGCATTGTGGGCTACGGCGAAATCGGCCGCGCCGCGGCTGTGCGGGCCAAGGCGTTCGGGATGAAGATCCATGCGCTGAGGCGCAATCCGGGCAAGTCAGCCGGTGATGAGGTTGTTGACAGGCAGTTCGCCCCGGCGGAGTTGGACGAGTTGATCGCAGGTTCGGACTACCTGCTGGCCGCGGCGCCGCTGACGCCCGAGACGCGGGGCCTCATCGGCTGGCGCGAACTCGGGCTGATGAAATCCACCGCCGTGATCATCAATCTGGGCCGGGGCCCGGTGATCGACGAACCGGCGCTGATTGGCGCGCTCAGCGCGAAGCGGATTCGCGGCGCCGTGCTGGATGTGTTTGATCAGGAGCCGCTGCCGGAGCAGCATCCGTTGTATTCGCTCGACAATGTCCTGCTGTCGCCGCATTCGGCCGACCACACGGCGACGTGGCTCGACGAAGCGATGTCGTTCTTCATCGCCAACTTTGAACGCTGGGAGAAAGGCGAGCCGCTGGCCGCTGTGGCCGACAAGAAAGCGGGGTACTGAAGATGAGCCAGGTGACGATTGAGGATATCCGCGCGGCGGCGGAACGGATCAAGGGCATCGCCAAGCGGACGCCGGTGCTTGAATCGGGCAGCGTCAACCGGCGCACGGGCCGGAGGTTGTTTTTCAAGTGCGAAAACCGGCAGCGCGGCGGCGCGTTCAAGATTCGCGGCGCATCGAACTTCATCTTCTCGATGACGGATGAAGAGAAGTCGCGCGGCGTGGTGGCGTTTTCGTCCGGCAACCACGCGCAGGCGGTGGCGATCGCGGCCAAGGCGGTGGGGATCAAGGCGACGCTGGTGATGCCGAATGACGCGCCGAAGTCGAAGCTGGAGGCGACGCGTTCGCATGGCGCGGAGATCGTGATCTACGACCGGCTGAAGGAAGACCGCGAGGCCATCGGGCGACGGATCTCGGAAGAGACCGGGGCGGTGCTGGCGCCGCCGTTCGATCATCCGCGCATCATTGCGGGTCAGGGCACCGCGGCGCTGGAATTGATGGAAGAGGTCCCGGATCTCGATGCGCTGGTCGTCTGTCTGGGCGGCGGCGGGCTGCTGGCCGGATGCGCGGTGGCGGCGAAGGCCTTCAATGCGGGCATTCGCGTCTTTGGAGTCGAGCCGGAGCTGGCGAACGACTACTGGCTATCGCTCAAGGCGGGCGAACGCATCGGCATCGCACCGCCTGCGACCATCGCCGACGGGCTGCGCACGACCAAGCCCGGCGTACATAACTTCCCCATCATCCAAAGTCTGGTGGAAGATGTGCTTCTTGTGAGCGAGGACGAGATCAAAGAAGCGGTCTGGTACCTGATGAGCCGGACCAAGATGGTGGTCGAGCCCAGCGGCGCGGTGGGCGCTGCGGCGGTGCTCAACGGCAAGCTGACAGGCCCCGCCGGGCGTGTTGGCGTGGTGGTTTCGGGCGGGAACGTGGACGCGGAAACGCTGGCCGAAGTGCTTCGTGGGGCCTGAAAAGCGCCCCTGGATGGGGTTTCAGAGCCTTGGAGGCCTTGAAATGGCTGTTTTATTGGCATTTTCGATGACAACCCCCTTTACAAGCGCCTCGGAATCGCCGTATCATTTGAGCGAACGGGACCGTCTGAACAAATCAGATGGTTTTTGTTTCGAAGGCGAAGGTTCCCTGTCCGAGCCGCCCGGTGCGAGCGTACCGGCGAAAGGGCGAGACACTCGCAGTCGCAACTCACGAGGAGGCATTAAATGGCTGAAGCGAAGAAACTCACGCAGACTCAAATCGTGAAGGAACTGGCGGCGTCCTGCGAACTCAGCAACAAGCAGGCGAAGGCTGTGCTCGACAAGCTGGTCGATCTGGCCATCCGCGAAACGAAGAAGAACGGGCTGTTTGTCATTCCGGGCATCGGCCGGCTGAAGAAGGTGGAGCGCAAGGCTCGTCAGGGCCGCAATCCGGCGACGGGCGCGACGATCAAGATCCCGGCCAAGAAGGTCGTGAAGTTGACGCTGGCGAAGGCGTTGAAGGACTCCATCGTTCCGCCGAAGAAGAAGTAGGCTTAGTCCGCCACAAGATGCAGAAAACCCCGCCGGGGCTGAATCCGGCGGGGTTCCTGCTTTGCGGGCGTCAGAGATGTCTGCTGGGAAGACGAGTTAAGCGTCTTTCTTCTCTTCTTCCTTTTCCTTGTCCTTCTTCTCTTCCTTCAACGCGTTCTTGAAGTTCTTGATACCCTCGCCGAGGCCCTTGGCCACTTCCGGGATCTTCTTGCCGCCGAACAGCAGCACAGCGACCGCCAGGATAATCAATAACTCGGGGATGCCGATTGACCGCACAGGGCCTCCTTTAGTAGTCCTCTCTATTGTAGGAACCACACAAAATGGGCGTCAAGCGAGTGCCGTCGAAGCCCGCCGGGCCAACCAAGGCCGAACAGGCGCAGGCAGACCATGAGAAATCGCAGAAGGCCAAGCGCCATGCCAGGATCATCCTGGGTTCGCCGCCCCCGTCGCAGGCCTTCACCCCGAAGCGGCAGAAGCCGCCGAAGCACAAGAAGCCGCCGGGTGCGGAGGAAGTCTGACCGGCTCCAATTTCGAGTGAGAGAAAGGCGGCCGTGCGCGCACTCTAACTGCGTAAGCCATGAGATATGCGCTGCTAGGGCCGTCGTGTGCCTTCGTGCTGGGCGCCGCCTACGGGCACGCATTGGGCATGGCGGCAGGGGAGTCCGCAATCGCGGCGGCGGTGTTTGCGGCTCTTGGCGCAGTGCAGGCGTGGCGGCGGAAACCGGGTTGGGCGCTGGCCTGTTTCTCGTTGGCATGTGCCGCGGGCGGAGCGGGATACGCGACGTCGAGGCGGCCCGCCGCGACGGCGAACGTCCCATTTCGAGTGAACGAAGTTTCATCGTTTGAGGGGTGCGTGACGGGTCCGACCGAGGGATTCGACGGTGCGCAGCGGGTGACGGTGGAGATCGCCGATGGCATGCGGATGAACCTGTCGCAGGGCAGATTCAATGAGCGGCTGGAGTATGGCGAACGAATCCGATTCCGGGCGGCGCCGCGGGTTCCGCGCAGCTTCGCCAACCCCGGCAGCTTCGACTACGCCGCATGGCTGGCCGCACGTGGCATCTACTGGCAGGCCCGCCTGGCGCCGAAGACATCGATCGAGCGGCTGCCCGGCAGCTGCGGAGGACGGTTCGCCGGGGCCGTGCAGCGGGTGCGTGCGTCGGCCTTGAAGAAGATCGACAAGCTGTATGCTGCCGACGACTATCACAAGGCGATGATGAAGGGGCTGTTGCTGGGCGAGTCGAGCGAGATCCGCCGCGCCTGGGTGGAGGGCTTCCGCAGGACAGGCACATACCACGCGCTGGTGATCTCGGGCAGCCATGTGGCCTTCGTCGCCGGCATCTTCCTGCTCTACCTGCGGCGGTTCAGGTATGGCGAGACCACCGTGCTCATGTTGAGTTGCCTGACCGCGTGGAGTTACGCCCTGGTCGCGGGAGGCGATCCGCCGGTCACCCGCACGGCCGCCGGCTTCACTCTGGCAGCCATTGCCCGCTGGCACTGCCGCCGTGTGTCGCTGCTTCACATCCTGGCCACGGTGGCGGTGATCTTTGTGGTCTGGGAGCCGTGGCAGGTGGCCGAGGCCGGTTTCCAGTTGTCGTTCATGGCCGTGGCGGCCATCGGCGCCGTAGCCACGCCCTGGCTGGAGGACTATGTCATGCCGGCGGTGCGCGCGGCGGCGGCCTGCCGGGACAGGGATGGCCGGGTCTATCAACGCCGTGATGAGATCTGGATGCTCGAATTGCGTCTGATCAGCCAGACCGCCGCCGGATTGACCGGCTGGGCCGAGGCGCGGTGGCGGCTGTGGATCGGGCGGGCTCTGGGGACCGGGCTCTTCGTGCTGACCATGTTCATCGTCTCGGCCGCCATCCAACTGGCGCTGGCCCTGCCGATGGTGCTTTACTTCCACCGGTTGTCGGTGACGGGCCTGTCGGCCAATGTCCTGGCCACGCCGGTGATCACCCTGGCGATCCCTGTCGGGTTCCTGGCCGTTCTCACCGGCTGGGGCTGGGCGGCGCAACTCGCCGCGGGGTTGCTGGAGTTCGGGTCCAGGATCGTCGCCTGGCACGGCGTCTGGGAACCGCATTGGCGCATGCCTGACCCGCCGTTGTGGCTGGCCCTGGCCTTCGCCGCCAGCACCGCCGCACTGGGCATCGCACTGGTGGCACGACGCTGGCGCATGGCTGCGTTCGCCGCCAATCTGGCCATCCTCGCCGCCGTCGCCGTCCACCCGTTCAGGCCGCGGACCACGCCCGGCCATCTCGAACTCGCCGCCATCGACACGGGCCAGGCCGAGAGCCTGCATCTGGTCCTGCCCGATGGACGGTCGATGCTGGTTGATACGGCCGGATTCGCCGGTCCCGCCGGTGTCCGCCGGACGCGGCTCGATCCGGGCGAGGATGTCGTCTCGCCTTACCTCTGGCAGCGCGGCATCAAGCGGCTGGATGCGGTCGTCATCAGCCACTTCCATTCCGACCATGCCGGAGGACTGGAAGCCGTACTGCGCAACTTCCGGCCGGCGGAATTGTGGGTTGGGTCGATCCCCGAGTCACAACGTAAGGATGTCGAGTCCTGGACCCGCGCGTCGGGCACGCGCATCCGGTTCATCCGCCGCGGGGAGACCATCCACGCCGGAGGCGCCGGTTTTGAAGCGCTTGCGCCGTTGGACGAACCCGGCGCGAAAGGGCATTCGAACAACGACTCGCTGGTGCTCCGGGTGAGCTACGGCCGGCATGTCCTTCTGCTGCCAGGCGACATCGAGAAGCTCGTCGAGCGCCGCCTGGTGGATGGCGGGGCGCGGCTGCGAGCCGATGTTCTCAAGGTCCCGCACCACGGCAGCGCGCGCAGCAATGCGCCGGAATTCCTGGATGCCGTCAGCCCCGCGGTCTGCCTGATCAGTGCCGCGGGCAGTGACTGGATGCGGCTGCCGAGTGAGAAAGTCGTGGACGCGCTCAGGCAGCGCCGTTCGCTGATCCTGCGGACCGACCGCGACGGGCTGGTCTGGGTGAGCAGCGACGGCAGGCATCTGTCGCCGGGCGCGCTACGCTGGACGGCCGGACGATCGGGCCTGCTGGAGCCGTTCTGAATCAGTTCATTCCGTCACTCGGCGGGCGCCATGTCGCCCGCTGCCTCGCCTTGGGCCTCAGCCGCATCCGCCGCCTCGGCGCCTGACAACCTTGCTTCGTGGTAGATCCGCGCCGCTTCGTCCAGCAGAGAAGCCGGGACGTGGACTTCAAAAGGCAGATTCGGCATCGTGGCGGTCCCGCAGAGGACTGCATCGATTCCATTGGCCGCCAGCAGGCTCTGCAGGTTGATCGCCTCCATCTCGGGCATGGCGAGCACCAGCTCGCCGTCTGTCATAGGGACCAGCTCTTCGGCATCGTGATGATTCATCTCGTCGCTCATGACACGCTCCTCGTCCGGATCGCAAAGGAAAAACGAGGCCATCGGCGTCCGGCTCCGATAGAATAACGCTTAAGGAGGCTTTTTTCCATGGAAGAAGATTACAGCAGCAAAGCACTCTGGTTTGTCGCCGGCGCCGCTGTCGGCGCGACCATCGCCCTGCTCTTTGCGCCCGCTACGGGTGAGGTGACGCGCCGCCGCATCGGCCGCACTGCCGCCAAGAGCCGCGACTACGTCAATGAGGCGGGACGGGATGTCCTGGACCGCAGCAAGGGCCTGTACGAAAAGGGCCGCAAAATCGCCGATGACGCAGCAGACCTCTTCGAACGAGGCAAAAAGATGGTGGAAGGCTGATGACGGCCCGCCTATGCGACTTTAAGAACGAGCCGTACGCGGACTTCTCCCAACCCGATAACGCGGCCGCCATGCGCCAGGCCCTGGCCCAGGTGCGCGCCGAGTTCGGCAAGGAGTACGACCTCCGCATCGGCGGCGAACGGTTCCAGA
This sequence comes from Bryobacteraceae bacterium, assembly GCA_014860455.1. Lineage (GTDB taxonomy): Bacteria > Acidobacteriota > Terriglobia > Bryobacterales > Bryobacteraceae > PNKE01. The sequence continues at coordinate 19,945 of JACZJQ010000210.1, forward strand.
CCGGGAACCTGCTGAAGTCGGTGAACCCGTCGCAACCGGACCAGGTTGTGGGGGCGCACCACAAGGCGACGCCTGAACTGGCCCTCAAAGCCATCGAAACCGCGGATCGCTACTTCCCCGTATGGGCCGCCAAGCCCTGGCAGGAGCGCATCGATGCGCTCCGCCGGGCGGCGGCCATCATTCAACGGCGCAAGTTCGAATTCAACGCCTGGCTTGTCTATGAATCGGGCAAGACCTGGATCGAGGCCGAGGCCGACGTCAGTGAAGCCATCGACTTCTGTTCCTACTACGCCTTGCTCGCTGAACGCATGGCATCACCCGAGCCCATCGTTCAACTGCCCGGCGAACGCAATGAACTGCGCTACATCGCGCTCGGCGTGGGCCTGGTCATTCCGCCCTGGAACTTCCCGCTGGCCATTATGGCCGGTATGACGGTGGCCGCGCTGGTTTCCGGCAACACCGTCGTCGTGAAGCCCTCCAGCGACACCCCGACCATCGCCGCCAAGTTCGGTGAGGTGCTGGAAGAAGCCGGATTCCCGGCCGAAAGCTACACCATGCTACCGGCCGGCGGGGGCGAAGTCGGCGACCTGATGGTGGACCATCCGCGCATCCGCTTCATCAGTTTCACCGGCTCGCGCGAGATCGGCCTGCGCATCAATGAACGCGCATCGAAGACCTCGCCCGGCCAGATCTGGATCAAACGCGTTGTCGCCGAAATGGGCGGCAAGGACGCCATCATCGTCGACGACGAGGCCGATCTGGAAGCCGCGGCCACGGGCGTCTGCGCCTCGGCGTTCGGGTATCAGGGCCAGAAGTGCTCGGCCTGCTCGCGCGCCATTGTCGCCGATTCGGTCCATGACGCCTTCATGGAAAAGCTGTTGCCGAAGGTGGAAGCGATCAAGGTGGGTCCGGCGGACGATCCGGCCTACCAGATGGGCCCGGTCATCAACGAGAGGTCCCGCCAGTCGATCCTCGATTACATCGAAATCGGCAAAAAGGATGGCAAACTCGTCGCCGGCGGCGGTAAGGCCCCCGGCGATGGGTTCTATCTCGAACCCACGGTGATCGACGAAATCGGTCCCGAATCCCGCCTCTTCCAGGAGGAGGTCTTCGGACCCGTGCTCGCCGTCACGCGCGCCCGCGATTTCGAACACGCCATCGAACTGGCCAACAACAGCGAGTACGGCCTCACCGGCGCCATCTATTCGGCCAACCCGGCCAAGCTCGCGGCCGCTGCCGATCGCTTCCACGTCGGTAACCTGTACATCAACCGCAAGTGCACCGGCGCGATGGTCGGTGCCCATCCCTTTGGCGGTTTCAACATGTCCGGCACCGACTCCAAAGCCGGCGGACCGGACTATCTGTTCTGGTTCGTCCAGGCCAAGTCCGTGGCGACCAGGATCGGTTAACGCGATTGTCCATCCCGGCCCCGCACACCGGAATCTGCCGAGGTGCTGATGCGCGGGGTCAGGAAACCGTATCTCCCGGATAGATCCTGTGCCGACTTCGGACGGCAGTTCACATGTCGGAAGAAGTGGGCGCGGGACTGGTACGGCGTGCGCTATTGCAGTGAACGCTGCCGGCGCTCGACAGTGCGGTATACTGGTGTTCGCCCCGACGAGAAGGGGACCCTACAGTTCAAAGCACAGGGTCGAACATGACCAACGTGGCGAGGGGCGGTTCTTTGGAATCGCCCCTCTCCCTTTCTGAAGCAGCTTCTCATCGCCCCATCCAGGAAAGGTGTACACATTGCGCATCGGTATCCACACCTCCAGTTCGCCCAAACCCGTCCATGCCGCACGCAAGGCCATCGAACTCGGAGCCAACTGCTTCCAGATCTTCTCGGCATCGCCGCGTATGTGGCGGGCGACTCCGCCTTCGGCCGCCGATGCCGCAGATTTCCGCCAGGCCGTCTCTGAATACGATCTCCGCCCCGTCGTCATCCACGACTCCTACCTCATCAACCTCGCCTCGGCTGACCCCGTGATCCGCCCCAAATCGATCGCCGCATTCCGCGCCGAACTCGAACGCGCCGCGATCCTCGACGCCGACTTCCTCGTCATGCATCCCGGCTCCCACAAGGACCAGACCCTCGAAGAGGGCATCTCCAACCTCGCGGCGGCTCTGGAAGAAGCCTCGGCCGGCCTCGCCATGCCCGCCCGTTTTCAGCTTCTGCTCGAGAACACTGCCGGCGCCGGCTCCACCATCGGCCGCACCTTTGAGAATCTGAAAGCCATCCGCGATCTCGCCCAGCCTCGCCTAGCCTTCCCTATCGGCTTCTGCCTGGACACCTGCCACCTCTACGCCTCCGGCTTCGACGTCTCCACGAAGAAGGGCCTCGACGCCACGCTTGCCTCGGTCGAATTGATCCTCTCGCTCGACCTGGTCCCCGTCATCCACACCAACGACTCGAAGGGCGATCTCGGTTCCCGCCTCGACCGCCACGCCAACATCGGCGAGGGCAAAATCGGCCTCGACGGTTTCCGCCGCATCCTCAACCATCGCCTGCTCAAATCGAAGGCGTTTATCCTCGAAACCCCCATCGACAACCCCGGCGACGACCAGCGCAACGTCGATGCCCTGAAGTCGCTCGTTCGCTGAGCGGCAGTCCGGCTCGCTCCGGTTCCCCGCAGGATGTATCATGCCCCCTGACAGGAGGCTGATCCCCATGAAACGCAGCGAGTTCCTCACCCGCGTGGCCGCCGGCGCCGCCGGATTGCCCGCCCTCAGCGCAGCGGCCGACGGGCCGTTCGCTGGTTCCGTTGTCCATATCGAGCGCGCCTCGCCCGGCAAACCGCACGCCGGCAAGGTCCTGGCCGCCATCCAGCCACATGCCGACGACCTCCCGCTGTTCGCCGGCGGCCTGGTCCTGAAACTGATCGACGAGGGCTACACCGGCTACATGATCCGGACCACCAACGACGATCACACCGGGCCCGGCACCGTCGGCGAAGGCGTCCTGGCCAACGAGCGCGACAATCTCGCCGTCACCAGGGCCTTCGGGCTCAAGAAGTGCTACGACCTCTACTATCGCAACCACATGCTCGATTCGGTCTCGCCCCTGGAACTCCGTGTCCGCCTGATTTTCCTCATCCGCCTTCTCAAGATCGATACCGTCATCAGCTACGACCCCTGTGGCCACTACGAAGAAAACCCCGACCACTATGTCACCGCCAGCGCCGTCGAGGCCGCCTGCTGGATGGCCGGCATGGCCAAGGACTATCCGGAGCAACTCGACGCCGGTCTCCGGCCCCATTCCGTCGGCGAGAAATACTACTTCGCCCGCGGGCCTCAACTGGTCAACCGCGTCGTCGACATCGGCCCTTACATGGACCGCAAGATCGCCATCAACACGCTCAACGTCGCCCAGGGGCCTGCCGGATCCACCGGCGCGCAACTCCGCCGCCGCCTCCGCGATCAGGGCCTGCGCCTGCCCCTTCTCGGCGACAGCGACGAAACCGCCAACCGCGAATACACCCGCCAGTTTGTTCTCGGCCGCGACGCCGAAACCGGCAAGCGCTTCGGACTCGCCTACGCCGAGCCCTACCACTACATCGGCCCATCGCCTTCGAAAGTGGACGAATATGTCCGCCAGAACGCGGTCAGGCTCTAGCCGGCTGCTGAAGTACTCACGCTGACCGCGCCGCGCACCGGCGGCCCCCGCCGTGCGACACTGGTTAATTGGGGCCTCAGGCCGCACGTACCTGCTATGTGTCCGCGCGGCGCCGCCCTCCTGGAGGTTTATTCCCTTGGCTCATATTGAAGGCTGCAAGCACTCGCTCGACATCACGATCCCGGCCGATGCCGTCGCCGCGGAGACTGAAGTTGTCCTCGACAAAGTCCAGCAAAAGGTCCAGTTGAAGGGCTTCCGTCCGGGCAAGGCTCCGCGCGGCCACGTGAAATCCCTTTACCGCGCCGAGATCCAGCGCGAGGTTCTCGAGAACCTCATCCCGAAGTTCATCGACGAGGCCTGCGAGAAGGCAGGCCTGCGGATGGTCTCGCAGCCCGAGGTCAAGGACCTGCACTTACATGAAGGCGAGTCGGCCCATTTCAAGGCCGAATTCGAGGTGTCGCCCGAATTCGACCTCGGCGAGTACCGCGGCCTCACCATCGCCTATGCGGAACCGGCCGTCACCGATGCCGACATCGACGAGCGCCTGAACGAAATCCGCGAATCGCGCTCCGAACTGGTCAACGTCGATCCCCGCGAAGCCGCCGACGGCGACCATTGCCTGGTCTCACTCGAATCCATCTCCGGTATCGAGGGCCAGCCGATGAAGCAGGACGACATCAATATCGAGATCGGCGGCAAGGAGACCATCAAGGAGTTCTCCGAGGTTTTGCGCGGCGCCATGCCGGGCGATGTCCGCGAAGCCGAAGTCACCTACCCGGAAGACTACGCCGCCGAACGACTGGCCGGCAAGACCGTCCGCTTCCGCATCGAACTGAAGACCATCCGCATCAAGGAACTGCCCGAACTCAACGACGATTTCGCCAAGGACCTGGGCGATTTTCAGACGCTGGACGAAGTCCGCGAAGAGGTCCGCAAGGCCATCTTCCGCGAGCGCGAGTACGTCGCCCAGACCGAGGCCAAGAACGCCCTGATCGACAAACTGGTGGACGCCCACGACTTCCCGGTGCCCGAAGTCTTCGTCGAGCGCCAGGTCGAGATCAACATCGAGAATCAGCTTCGCAACTTCGCCGCTCAGGGCATGGACGTCTCCAAGATTCGCCTGGATTGGGAAAAGATCAAGGAGACCCAAAGCGACAAGGCCCGCCGCGATGTCCGCGCTTCGCTGATCCTCGAGAAAGTGGCCGACACCGAGTCGATTCACACCACCCAGGATGAACTCGATGGCGAGGTCAACCGCATCGCCCGCCAGCAGCGCGAACCCGTCGCCGCCGTCCGCCTGAAGATGGAAAAGGATGGCGCGCTGGGCCGTCTCGCATCGCGCATCCGGACCGAAAAGACGCTGAGCCTGCTGTTCGAACAGGCGGTCAAGGAAGCTCCCGCGCCCAAAGAGGAGTAAGATACCCCACTAATTGACTTCTCCGTGCGGTAGCCTCATATAGAAGATGAGGCGCCGGATAACTCCGTGCGCAAATCGGGGGATTGCATGGACGCTGACCGCTCTCAACGGATACGAGCCATTTTCAGCGCCGCCGTGGTGTTGTCATCGCCCGCGCGAGAGCAGTACCTGGCTGGCGCATGCGGCGGTGACGCGCAGCTTCAGGCTGAAGTCGAGGCGTATCTCAACGCTGCCGCCACCCAGGCTGCATCCAGCGCCGCCGCTCCAGCGCAGCCTCAGGCTCAACAGCAATCCTCCATCCGGCTCGGGCCCTACCGCATCGTCCGAGAACTCGGCCGTGGCGGCATGGGCGTCGTCTTCCTCGCCGTACGCGACGACGGCGCTTTCCGCAAGAATGTCGCTCTTAAGCTGTTGATCCCCGACCAGAACGCCGCCCTGTTCGCCGACCGCTTCCGCCAGGAACGCCAGGTCCTTGCAGGTCTTGAACACCCCAACATCGCCCGCATCCTCGACGGCGGCGACGCCCCCAACGGAGCGCCCTATTACGTCATGGAGTTCGTCGAAGGCGCGCCACTGGACCGCTACTGCGACGACAACCGGCTCACCGTCGGCGAACGCGTCAAGCTGTTCCTGCAGGTCTGCGCGGCGGTCCAGTACCTGCACGAGAATCTGGTCATCCACCGCGACCTGAAGCCGTCCAACATTCTCGTCGCTTCCGGCCCGACAGTGAAGCTGCTCGACTTCGGCATCGCCAAGATGACCGGCCCTGCCCAGGCCGACGTCACCTCGCCGCAGATGCGATTCCTGACGCCCAACTACGCCAGCCCGGAGCAATACACTGGCGAGCCCTGCACCCGCGCTTCAGACATCTACTCGCTTGGCGTCATCCTGTATGTCATGCTGGCCGGAAAACTGCCCGGCCCTCACGACCTCACCGCGCCGTCCACCAACATCCGCGAGGACATCCAGCGCACGCCCGAGACCGTCCCCCAACTCCGCGCCCGGATCCGAGGCGACCTCGACCACATTGTCCTCAAGGCGCTGCAACGCAATCCCGCCAACCGCTATGCGAGCGCGGCCGAACTTGCCGCCGACATCCAGCGCTATCTCGACGGCCGCCCCATCAACGCCCGGTCCACCCCGCCTCATGAGCGGCTGGCGAAATGGGCGCGGCGAAACAAGCCGATGGCCGCGGCCGCCGCCGTGGCGGTCTTCGCGATGCTGGCCGGCGCCGCCTGGTTTGCGCTGCGGCCCGGCGCCGGCAAACCTGCCGAAACGCCCGCATCAAACGTGGTGAAATCCGAACCCGCCCCGACTCAGCCCGCAGCGCAGCCGCAGGTTCAGGAGGAACTCCCATCTCAGGCCGCCGGGATCCAGCCCGTGCAAGCCCAGCCGCCCGTTGCTTCCAACCAGCAACCCACCAGTCCGGCCGGTTCGGCATCAGCCGCTGCCCATTCCGCTTCGGCCGCCGCACAGGCCGCCGTTCAGCGCGCCACAGTCAGGCAGACCGCCTCGCCGCAATCGGAACCCACGCGGCCCCAGGTCCAGGCCCTGCCCGTGCAGCAGGCCCCGCCGCCGGAACTGCGCGAAAAGCTGCTCCGCATCGCCGGCCGGGTCCGCCAGGCGAATTCGATCTTCGAACAGATGCAGAAAGACCTTTCGTCCCGCGGCCTGAGCCCGAATTCAGAGATCACTTCCGCCCACCAGCAGATGAAGATGTTCTTCGATATGGCGCAGGGTGATATGAACGGCGGCAGTTTCGCCAATGCGTCCGACTCGCTCGACCGCGCCGAGGCCTTCGCCGGCCGCATCCTGAAGGCCGGCGGCCGATGAGAAATCAAATGGAGAAGCACTCTATGACGCCCCGAACATTCACCGCATTGCTCACGCTCTTCAGTTTCGTCACCCTTGGCCAGGCGCCGCCCAAGAGTTCCGCCCCGGCGAAGAAGGCGGCTGCGAAGAAGGCCGTCGTGAGGCCGCTCGACCAGATCAAGAAGATGGTTCAGATGAAGCTGCCCGATCAGGCCATCGTGAACCAGATCAATTCCTTCGGCCCGGCGCTGAAGGCGACGCCAGACGATCTGATCGCCCTCAGGCAAATCGGCGCTTCCGACGCCGTCATCGTCGCCCTGTCCGGCGGCGGCGGGACGGTTCCGGCCCTCACGGCTCCAGTTGCCTCTTCCGCAGCCACCGCTGTCAGCCCGAACTGGAACTCCGACCTCTCCGCCATCCCATGCACGCCCGCCACATCCTCTGCCAAGCGCGTTCTGGCCATCGACGAATTCGACTACGGCACGGTGAAGTCCTCAGCTCAAGCAATTTTTGGCACGAACGTCGATCTCGGCAAAGGCATTCAGGCGCTGCTGATGAAACGCATTGCCGAGTCGGGGCAGTACCGCGTAGTGGAACGCCGCAATCTGGGCAAACTCATGGCCGAGCAGGACCTGGGTGCGAGCAACCGCGCCCGCCAGGCGCCCAATGCGCGTATCGGCCGCATTATCGGCGCTGACGCCATCCTGATGGGAACAATCACCATCTTCGGCCGCGACGACAAGCGTAAAGGCGTCGATCTCGGCGGCTACGCTCCTCGCGTCCTGGGCCGCACCCGCATCGGCGTCGGCGAGGGCACCGCGGTGGTGGCGGTCAGCTACCGGCTGGTGGATGCCGAAACCAGCGAGGTCATCGACCAAGGCGAGTCCCGCGGCGAGTCCAAGCGCAAAAGCAGCTCGCTGGCCATCGCCGGGGCCGGCTCCCGCGGCGGAGGGTTCGGTTCCACCGACTTGACCAGCACCAATTTCGCAGCCACCATCGTCGGCGAGGCCACCACCGAGTGCATCGACAAGGTGGCGGCGTCGGCCAACGCGCAGGCCTCCAGCGTCTCCAAGCGTACACTCGAGGTTGAGGCCCGCATCGCCGACGTGAGCGGCGACCGCATCTACCTCGCCGCCGGCGAGGTGAACGGCGTCTCCAAATGCGACCGCTTTGAGGTCTACCGCGTTCGACGCGAGATCCTCGACCCCACAACCAAAGAGGTGATCGACTTCGACCTTGAACGCGTCGGCCAGCTCCTGATTACCGAAGTCCGCGAGAAGGTCGCCATCGGCGCCTACAACGGCGTTGCGCCGCCCGAGCCGAAGATGCTCGCCAAGAAGGTCTTGCAGTAGTCCGGAGATCAACTCGTCCGGAAGGAGGAAAGTTATGCGTTCGATCCTGGCCGTATTGCTCTTCGCCCCCGTTTGCCTCGCGCAATCCCAGTCTGCTTCCAGCCTCCTCGACCGGTTCGAATCCCGGCAGAGCCAGGTGGCGGCCGCCGACATCGGAACCCTCACCCGGGCCTTGCAGTCCGAACTCGGCCAGGGCGGCCAAATCGGTCCCCAGCACCGTCTGCTGATCGGCCGGGCGTCGAACTTCCTCACCGGCGTGCAGGCCAACCCACAGCTCGACCCATCGGTCGGCATCGCCGCCGCCGGCGCCTGGCAGCGCATGGCCATGGCCCTGGACTCGCCGGATCCGGGCCGCGCGGCCGATCCCTCCGGCGCTCTGCTCGGCTACCGCAACGCTTACCTGCTCTACTCCCGCTACGGCGGCCAGGGCGGCGATATGGGCTTCCTCGGCGGACGCATCCGCGCCCTCGGCGGATCCATGCCTGGTTGGATCAACATCGGCGTTCAACCTCAAGAAAGCCAGTCACAAAACGAATGGGGTGGCATGCCGCTGCGCCCGTCCACCAACGCGCCATCTGGCCCGCTCGCCCAGATGCCGCCGTTCCCGAAGGTCGATCCGCTCTCGCTGTCGCCCGAATCGGCCAAAATCTACCGCACGCTCGAAGAACGCTACACCAGCGTCGCCGCCAGTGTTTACACCGCCCGGTCGTCCACCGAGGCCATCCGTCTCTCCGTCCAGGGACGCGGACTCGCCATCCATCCCGATACCGAACAGATGCTGGTCCGCATGGACCTGTCAATGAACATGGCGCTCAAAGCCATTGAGTCCCAACGCTGGGACGACGGCCGCCAACACCTCGACGCCGCCGCCGAATACGCCTCGCGCCTACTCAAAATCGGCGGACGCTAACTCACCGCCGTCTCTGCTCCCCAGCCGCCCGTCCCTTCAATCATGTGGCGGATGACGCACACCGTTACTTCTGGACTTTCCTCGGTCAACTGCGCCGAGAACTCGGCCCATTTGCCGTCGGCAGTCTCCACCTGGAGCAACTCCAGCACATTCGTACCGTCGAAGGTTCCGACATCCCGCCTCTCAAATGAGATCTGCACCGACTCCGGGTCCAGTCCCTCCGCCGCCATCGCCTCCCTGAGTCTCGCCAGACTCCGGTCGGCCAGTTGAATGCTGTCCACTGCTTCCCTCGACGCGTTCACATCCGCCGCCGCCGCGTCCTCGCCCGTTCCAATCTGGGTCAACTGTTCGTAGGAATGTACCACCGTGGAACCGCCAAACACGCCGAGCCTCGCCGCCTTCGCGCTGGGCCAAGCTGCCAGCGCATCCGGTCCGGCGGCCATCGACTCATCAATAAACTGTTGAAATCGTTCGGCTTGCTCTGCGAACGCAGAACTCCGCCCGGGCTGCCGGGCACTTTCGAGAAACTCGCCCAGCGACGTTCCGCTGGCACTGGTCGTTGTCATGGCTCGCGAACTCCTGCGCAAGGCCAAAGCAAACCCAGTGCCAAACCAGCCGGTTTATTGCTGTTTGGGCCGCAAGCCCTCGGGCATCTGGTCGAGGACTTCCTTCTGCACATCGAAATGCAGGGGGATCTCGATCCGCTGGCCCGTCGGGGTCACCTGAATGATGATGGCCTGGCTTGGCTTCAGAGTGTCGTTCTCCGGCTTGTAGTCCACCTTCAGTACCGCCTTTTCGGTGGCGTTCAATGTGGTCTTTGACAGAGTCACCTGCAAGCCCTGGACGCGCGGCGAAACCAGTTTGAGATCCACCGGTCCCTGCAATGCGTTCTCCACCTCCGTCTGATCGCCCGACGCCGCATACCCCTTCACGCGAAGCGACTTGCGCGACACCCTCACGGCGTTCATCACGAACGACTTGTCCACCATTTTCATGTCCGGCGGACCCGCCGAGGTTCCTGGCAGACCCGGACCCGCCGAGAACTTGCCGAACGGCGTCTCCTTCGGTCCCGGTTCAGATTCAGGCATGTGATTGCACCACGCGCCCGCTTCCAGCCGCCACTCCGACGGAAGTCGCGACTTCACCTGCAAATTCCCCATGGGCGTCATCACGGTCGACCCAAGCACGATGGCCACCGTGGCCTTCTGGCCGCCCTCGGCCATCTTGACATCGGCCACCTCGGCGCTCAGCCACTTCTTCTTCTCGCTCAGGTAGTACGCCTCCTGGCTGGATTCGCAGACCAGTTTTTCGGCGGCCCGGAATTTGCCCTCCATCTGGAGCTTGTAGAATTCGGCCGCCCGGCTTGCGACGGCCTCCTCCACGCTGCCCGGCGCCGGGGCCTGGGCGAAAAGGGGCAACAAGGCGGCTGAGAGATACAAAATCGTGCGGATCATGGCTGTCTTAAATGAATGACGTCTGGGGGCGGCGGAAAGTTTGAGAACTCTACTGCCAGATTACCATCGGCGCCCCGCACCCTTCAGCGCATCCCGGTCTTGCCGGCGGCGATACTGCGCTCATCAAGCCGCGTCAACCGCCGCTCGGCCGAGGGCGGCAGCAGTCGCGTGTGCGCCACCTCGACCAGGTATTCGGGAATCGCCCACAGCGCCTCTGTCGTCGTCATCCATTCCATCGAATCGAAGCGTTTCAGATTCACCGGGCGCGTCGAATAGGCCCGCAGCGTCCGCTCTCCGCTCAGGTTGTAATAGTTCTCGAAGTAGCTCATCACCAGTTCGCGCAGCGTCCGGTAGACCGGCGCGCGAAACCGCAGTCCGGCATAGTTCGACTTCGCCACCGAGCCCCACAGCCCCTCCTTCGACCGGAACAGAGCCAGCACGTGGTCGTCGTCGCGCACCGATTCCAGGTCGAGGATCAGCGGCTCATGGCCCAGCACCCGCAACGCCGCGGCCGCCAGCAGCGCCCCGCCCATGCAATGCGCCACGCCGGCCTCAAGCGTCAATCTCGGTGACCGGCATTGCGGCCCATCCGGTTCCAGGTCGTACTGAATCTTCTGGTCCAGAAACCGCTGAACACCCTCAGGCGTCCGCATCGCCTTGTACTGTTTCACTTCTTCCCGCGTCAGGCCCCAACGCCCGGCGCCGTTGTGATTCGATCCCATCTGCTGCCCTCACGTTGATCCTATTCGGCTTCCCCGGCGCTGAAGACAACCGGTGTCCAGCAATCGGGCTGATGCGTGTCATAGACGCCATGCGGGGTCCAGCACCATGCCGGATGTGGCTCCACCTCCCTGCCGCCCGCATGCAACTTCTCGAACCGCCCGAAAAAGAACCGCCAGATGTCGCCATCGGCCGGCGGCAGCGCCCGTCCCGCGGCCAGATGCTTCATCCCGGCCCACGGAAACCACGCCTCGGCCGTCCAGCCGCGCGATAGCTTCATGCGGTCGTTCAAATGACCATCCACATCGACCGAAGTCGCCAGCCCCGCGAAATCGTAGTCCAGAAACGCCCATCGCGTCCCGCGCGGATGTGTGCCCCGCCAGAATGTCCCGCCCGATCGGTCGGCGTCGCCGCCAAACGACAGAGCATCGCGCCGCGTCAGGCTGAACTCCTCCTGATCGAACTTCCCATAGGCGTCCTTCCAGATGAAAAAGACCTCATAGACCGTGTTCGCGGCGTTGATCTCAAACTCGTAATACGCATCGCCGCCATCGATGAACAGTTCGAAGTCGCTTTCCAGGAACACCAGCGAGTCGCGTTCGGTCTTCCGGGCTTCGATGCAAGGCGACTCGCCCCAGAACTTCACATAGAGGTTCTCGTCGTCCCAGAGCATCGCCGCCCGAGTGTCAAACCACGCCGGCTCGCCGGAGACCATATCGACGAATCGCGGCGAACGCGGCGCTTTCTCCCAGTCGGGCTGGCCCTGGGTGCGATGGCAGGTGTAGACAGACTTCATGTTGGGTACTTCCACAAACCCCTTCGTGGAGTTCGTTTGGTCGTAGTATAACCCGCTCAAATCAAACGATTTGGCCTCGCCCACCGGACCCTCGCCAGACGCACCGTCCCGGCATATCCCCTGGCCGTGATCATCGTCCCGACCGAAATCATCGACTCGGCCCGGCTCACCGGATTGGTATGGAAGTTGCCCAGGTGCTCGACGCCCTTGCCATCGTTGATCCCGTCTCCCTCCAGAGGGATGGCGATCCGCTCGCTTGCGCGCACCAGGCACATCCGCTTTTCGTCCACACGCGCCATGAACAGCGGCGCCCGCCACCGCATTACGCTCGTGTTCGACGCGTCCTTGCGCGTGTAGACCAGCCACAGCCCGTCGCTGTGCACAAGCCAGCGCTGCTGGGTCGTCGACATCTCAATCGCGCCGCCGTCGTCCCACGCCCAGGCGCGCATCGTCTCCCATTCCAGCCCGTCCTTCGACCTGGTGACGAAGCCCTGCCCGTTCTCGGCCCGGATCGTCATGTAGAAAACGCCGTCCAGCGCCGCCAGCGACGGTTCCAGCAATCCGCGCCCTGCCGAGAAGCGCAGGATGTTGCCGTGCCGCCTCGGCGCCAGCTTCACGCCGTCAAACGAACACATCAGAGTGCAGACGCCCCGGTCCATCCTCCCCGCCGGACCCATGCTGATGGGCACGAGGATGTCGCCGGTCGGCAGTGTCACCCGCTGCGAACAGCCCGACGTATACATCGCCGTCGCTTCCGGATGGCTCCATTCAAGCCTTCGCACCGCCGACCACCGCCCATGGGGGCCGCGCACCGTGTAGACCGGCCAGCGCTGCTCGCTTGGACGCGCCAGACGGTTGTCCTTGTAGTAGACGTTGTGCGCCATGGCGATCACGGTTCCGGTCGGCGGGTGGAACTCCGGCACAGTGTCGCAGTAGCCCTCTTCCAGTCCGCCGTCGACGCTGCGCCGGCCCATGCCCGGAATCGGATCCGGCTTCGACCACCCGCGCCCGCCGTCATCTGAAACCGACCAGTGGACATGCCCGTAGACATCCGACCCCGAGATCGTCTGCACGGTCATCAGAAGCTGGCCCGAAGCCAGCCGGCAGATCCGCGGATGAAACCACGTCACGCCGCGCCCGTCGAGGTTGCTCCAGAATTGTGTCTGTTCGATGGACTCGATCCAGCCCGCCACAGGCTGCACGGCCACCGCCGCTGAGGCCAGCCACTCGCGCCTGCTCAATCCTTCAGCCATCGCCTGACAATCCATCGCCTAACGGTCCAGCCGTAGGGCGCCCTTCTTCGACGCCGTGTCGGGATACAGCCGTTCCCACGAACCATACGCCGGGTTGGGCAGGATGAACCAGCGGTCGCCGAACCAGCGCTGGTAGCGCACCAGAGCTTCGTCGCGCGCCATGGCGTCGCGGGCGACGGTGAAGAAGTCGCCGATGTCGTCGCCGATCAGCAGCAGGATGCGGTGGCCGGCGCTGGCCCGGTATCGCCGCGGCGATTTGTCCGACGTGTCCTCATTCGACGCCTTGCACATCAGCGTGTCGTTGCGGCCCAGCAGTCCGTGGCGGCGCAGGACGATGACCGTGGGGTCGGTCTCGGCCGCCGTGCAGACGCGGTTCGAAACATAGATTCTCCTCACGCCGTGGAACGCCGCCGCGTTCAGGAAATCAGCCGCTCCCGGAAGCAACTCCGCCTTCGCCTCGGCCACCCACGCCGACCAGGAGGCGCCGTCGAACGCCGTCCCGTCAACGATCTGCCGCGCCTGATAGGGCGAGTTGTCGAGAACCGTTTCATCCAGATCCAACACCACGGCCGGCGGTTTCGAGGCAAAATCGCCCGATTGTTCGATCGCCGCGGTCCAGTTCTGCGTCGCCAGGGCCTTCAGCATCGCCTGCTCGGCCGAGCGGTAGGTCTGCGTCGTTGCGGCGCGATACTCGATGGCTCGCTGCATCCAGACCACGGAGTTCATCAACTCCTGTGCGGGCGCCAGCGCGGCACAGAGCAGGACGAGAATCAGGGGGCGGATGGTGGTGGTCATGAAGTCCTCCGGACTCCCAGCATAAGATGGGACGTGGCCCAAAAGCGAGAGATGCCCGCGCCCGAAATCGCCGCCAGCGCATGGCTGAACACGGCCGAACCGCTCAGCCTCGAAACGCTTCGCGGCCGCGTGGTCGCCATCTTCGCTTTCCAGCGTAAGTGCGAAGGTTGCATCCAGTTGTCGCTGCCGCAGGCGCGCGAGCTTTGGGAGTCGTTCGATCGCGCCGATCTCGCTGTCATCGGACTGCACTGCCCGTTCGAATCATCATCGCGTTCGGACAAAGAGGCGCTGCGGCAGTTCCTTGATGAGCACAACCTGAAATTCCCCGTCGCCATGGACGCCGACGGCGAAAGCTGGCAGCCCGAGACCTTCGCCCGTTACTCAATGCAAGGCACGCCTACCCTTGTCCTGGTCGGCCGCAACGGGACCCGCCGCATGCAGCGCATGGGCCATGTCTCCGACATCCTGCTCGGCGCCGCCATCCAGGAGCTGATCGACGAACCAGCCTGAAGCGGCGCTACTTCACCGGCCAGTAAACCCGTGTCTCCCACTTCGCCGGATCCGGCTCCGCGCCCGGGTCGGTCACGTATTCCTCCCAGCACAGCCCGGCGGTTTCCAGTCGCTCCCGCCGGACGAATTCGCCCAGCGCGAAGTGGGCATCGCCCAGCGTCGAGTAGTCGCCGAAATGCGAGACCATCGCCGCCCGGCAGGCGCCGAGTTGAAGGCACTCACCGCCGGCACAATCCACGTCCCCCTCCACCGTCAGGCAGGCTTCAATCTCCATCGAACCATCCGCCTGCGTCGCCCCGTACCGCGTGAACGGAGCGCCCACCGGCGTCAACCCAAGCCCAGCCGCCCTTACGCACAGTTCCGGGAACAGCCTGGAAAGTGCGTCGCCGAGCGATTCCATCGTCGTCGTCGCGGCCAGCATGAGAACCGTCCGCGCCGGAACCTCGACTATCGCGATGTCGGACAGCAATCTAGCCTCTCCAGTTCACGCCCGCGCCCAGGCTCTTTTTGGCGTACTCCAGCGACCGTTCGAGATCGAGCTTCTGCTGCACCTTCAGCGCCGCCGTGTACTCCGGCGTCTTCATCCCCGCGGCGTCGGCTATGATCATCGGCTTCATCAACGGCGAACCCTGCTTCACCAGCGCGACGAACCGCGCGAACTCCGATGCCCGCGCCTTCGGGAAGCCTTTCCAGAAGCTCTCTTCGAGATAGGGCACGATCCGCGGCGGCCTTCCAGTGATGATCTCCAGATGCATCGGCGCCGCCGGACACAGTTTCATGTGCTGCTCGACGATCCGTTTGAAATTGATCGACCCGTCGCCCAGCGCCGTCCAATGCGCCGCGCAGCCGCTCGGATGCGCAAACAGCGCCGTGTCGCGGACATGCGTCGTCACGGTCACAGGACCCAGTACGTCCATCGTGGTTTCCGGGTGCTCGACGCACCAGATCGGGTTGCCCGTATCCAGGCACGCGCCCACGTACGACTTGCCGGCCTCTTCGATAATCGTCCGCACCTCCCAGGCCTGCAAATCGCCCGAGTGGTTCTCGATGGCGATCTTCACGCCTGTCGCCTCTGCCGCGCCCCTGGCCGCACGGAACACCTTGATCGTGTCCTCCATGTGCTGCTCGATCGGCGTTGCGTCGTAGCGGTCGGCCGAGTCGCCAAGATAGCAGCGCAGCGTGCGCGCGCCGACGGCCTTGGCGGCTTCCAGCGCCCGCCGCAGGTGCGCCGCCGGATCTTCCTTCGACCGGTACGCCCGCGCCGACGGGCAGATACAGCCCGTGCCGGCGTCGATCACGATATTGGCCGCGCGCGCCTGGTCGCGGATCTTAGCCAGATACGGCGCTTCGAGCGACTCGAAATCGCCCAGCGACGAAATCTGGATCGCGTCCAGCTTGAGCTCCGCGGCGAACTCAAGATGGCGTGGCGCTTTCCAATCCCACGCCCGGATCGAGTAAGTGTCATAGCCGAGCATCAGCCCTGGCGCCGCGGCGCGGAGCTGGGAGATCCCCGCCGCGAAACTGGAAGCGAAAAAGTTACGCCGTGTCATGGGTTAGGAAGATATTCTAATTCTAATCATGAGACTGGGGATGATCCCGATTTTTCTCTCGCTCGCGGCCGTGTCCGCGCAGCAGGACCCAGGCCCGCCAGTAGGCGCAAGAGTACCGGCTTTCCAGGCGCCGGACCAAGTCGGCAAAACGCAGAACCTGGAATCGCTGATGGGGCCGAAGGGTCTGTATCTTCTCTTCGTCCGCTCGGCGGACTGGTGACCATGGTGCAAGACCCAGCTGGTCGAGCTGGAAGAAAAGAAGGCTGAATTCGCCCGCCAGGGCATCAACGTGGCCTCATTGAGCTATGACAGCCAGCAGGTGCTGTCGAACTTTGCCGGCAGGGTGAAGATCACCTATCCGATGCTGTCGGATCCCGATTCCAGCGTCATCAGGGCATTTGGTCTGCTGAACGAAACGGTCCCCAAGGGAACTCCGTTCTTCGGCGTCCCGTGGCCGGCGAGCTTTATTATCGCCCCCGGCGGAACCGTGAAGGCGCGCTTCTTCGAAAAGGACTATCGACAGCGCTATTCAGCGGGTACGGTCCTGCTCTCAATCGCACCTCATGCGAAAGACGGTTGGAACGTGGCCAAGACGAAGCATTTGACCCTGCGCTGGCGGGCGGCCGACTCCTCCGCCTGGGGCGGTGCGCGGACCGAACTGCTGCTGGAGGTGGTCCTGCCAAAGAAGATGCACGTCTATGCGCCCGGCGTCGGAGGCAGCTACATTCCGATTCGCCTTGGGATCGAGGCGAATCCTGCCTTGCTGACCATTCACGAGCCCGCCTTCCCGAAATCCAGGACACTCCACCTGAAGGCCATCAAAGAGACAGTCCCCGTCTATGAAGGGACCTTCCTGATCAAACAGGACATCACCTTTGTCCAGCAGAAAGAGATCATGGCGGCGGCCGTGGACGGGAAAGTGGCGGTCACGGGCGAGTTCCGCTACCAGGCCTGCGACGACAAACTCTGCTATCCGCCGGCGTCGGTCCCGCTGTCCTGGGCTTTCAAGGTTCGGGCGCACGACTCGACGCGCGTGCCCGCTGAGCTGCGCAGAAAGTAAGGCTCACCACTCGGCGTAAGGCGTACCCTCAAGCGACGATTTGTCCGACTTCGACCTCACGTCGTAGATTCCCGGCTCGGTCTGGTTCACCGACGTCACCGCGTCTTCCATCTCGATCATCCAGTCGGACTCGCCCGTCATCGGGTCGACTGGAATCTGGCGCAGGTAGCCCGCCGACACCAGGTCCTGCAACGACTGCGGCGCCTTGGCCTTGTCGTAGGTGTATTCGTCGATCACCGTCCGCAGCGTGAACAGGTTTTGCCTCAGCACGCTCTCCTTGGCCCGGACCACTGACTTCTGGTACATCGGCACGGCCACGGCCACCAGGATGCTGATCACCGCCATGACGATCATCAGCTCGATCATCGTGAAGCCGAAGCTGCGTCTACCAGTCCGAGTACGGTGTGCCATCTCCGGCCCTTTCCATGGTCTTTGAGAAGACGTCGAAGACGTTTTGCCCGCCCCAGGCGATCGATTGCGGATCGTCCTGTGTCGCCCGCATGCCCCATTCGCGCATGCCCGTGAACGGATCGCGCGGGATGCGGCGCAGGAAGCGGATTTTTTTGCCCGTGGCGTCGTTGGCCATTTTGACGCCTTCCACGAGGATTTCAATTGTTTCGGGATAGCAGTCGGTGCCGATCTTCGGCGGGCCGAGCAACCCCTGGTCGCAGGCGTCCTTGTACTTGTCGATGGCCGTCCGCAGTTCCCTTAGCGAGTAGCGCAGTTCGCGCTCATGCTCGCGGCGCACCTTGTAGCGCGCCAACGGCACCGACAGCGCCGTCAGCAGCGTCAGGATGGTGAACGCCACAATCATTTCGACGAGCGTTATTCCGCGTTGTCCTCGCCTGCGCATGACCTCACTTCACGTTGATGGTGATCGGCTTGGGCGGCGCAGAGATGGTCTGCAACTTCGCGTCGCGCAGTGTCAGTTCGTTGAGAGTTACCTCGGTTGTGCCCGGCGCGATGGCTTGGAACAGCAGAGTCACCAGCGTGCCCGAGCCCGAGACGCCGCCCGCGCCGGCCACCCGGTTCAGTGAAACGATGGCCCCGCCGGGATCTTCGGTGACCGTCTTTTCAAACGTCACCTGCGCTCCGTCCTGCGCCAGAAACGCCCCGCGCCGGACATCCATCAGCTTCAGCACCTTGCCGTTGTAGCCGATCTTCATTGGCGCGGCAAACAGATCTTCCACCGTCTCCACGTTGACATTCACCGTCACCAGCGAATTGGCCGCCGGCTGAGTCGTCGATGCCGTCATCAACACCCGCGGACCTGCTTCGCCTGCGCCCGGACGCGCCAGTCCCGGAATGCCGGAAGGCAGTCCGGCGATGGGCGGTACCGGCTGTGACGGCGCTGTCTCGGCCGGCGGCGCCGGCGGCGCTCCGGCTGCCGGGTCGTTGGCCGCCGGCGTTTCAAACGGGTTGCCCGCGGGCAACTTCGGCGATGCCGCCGGTTGCGCGGCAGGCTCTGCCGGGGCCTGCGGCTTTGCAGGCGCCGGAGCCGGATCGGCTGCCTCTTCCTTGCTTCGGTACTTCACCCTCCAGATCGTATCGGTACCCGTGGCCACGCCCCTCAGGTTCTCGGGCGAAATCTCCGGCGCGCGCACGATATGCGGAACCAGCACCACCAGCAGGTCGGCGTCGTTAGTCTCCACCTTTTCCGACGACAGCCACCGCCCAATCACCGGAATATGCATCAGCCCTGGAATCCCTGTCCGCGTCACCCGTTCGGATGCCTGCATCAGTCCGCCGATCATCGTCGCCTCGCCTTCGCGGATGCGGATGATGTGCGACACCTTCCGCTGCCCGATTACCGGCTGTTCCAGGCCGCCGACGTTGATGCGTTCCTTAATGGACGAAATCTCAAGCTCGATCTGCATCGAGATCTCTTCCGAACCATGGATGCGCGGCGTCACGTCCACATTCACGCCCACCTCGGCGAAGTTGAACTGCGTCGAAACCAGCGGACTCACGCCCGCGCCGCCCACGCCCAGGCCCGATTGAAACGAGCCAGTCGCATACGGATATCTATCGCCCAGCCTCAGCGCCGCCTTCTGCCCGTCGGTGGCCCGCACCTGCGGAGCCTGCAAGACCTTGGCGTAGCCGCGCGAGAGAATCGCCGTCAACTGCCCGCTCGGCAGCGTTACCGTCCAGTCGCTGCTGCGGATCGAGCCCAACTGGTTCAGCCCCAGCGATTCACTGCCTTTGGCCGGCGATACCGGCAGAGAAATGCCCGGCCCGCCGCCCATGATCGGCGTCAACGCCCAATCCCGCGTCCGGCTGCGGCTGGCTTCCATCACCAGCACGTCCACGACGACCTCCGGCTTCGGCTTGTCGATGTCCATCAGAATCTTCTCGGCCAGCGCGATCTGATCCGCCGTTCCCCTCACTACCAGCGCGCTCTGCGAGTTGAACGGAAACACCTTGCGCACGTCAGTCACCGTCCTCATCGCCGTCATTGCTTCCTGCAACTCCTGCGGGCTGGTGATGTTCTGCAGGTAGAAAACCCGCGTTACGTGCTCTTCATAGTCCCGGCGCTTGGTGGCGTTGTCGTTGGTGACGAAGATGGCGTTGTCCGACAGCGGCTTCCAATAGGTCTTGGTGAGGATAGCGACGTAGTCCAGCGCCTGCTCAAGCGTCGAGTTATTCAGATCCATGGAATGGCGCTTCGGCGAGTCGGTGAACTCGCCGTCAAACAGTACATTCACCCCGGTCAGCTTGCCGAGCGTCTCATAGAGAACCTTCACCGGCTGGTTCGCCATCTTCAGGTTCCTGACACTGCCGGTCAGCGGCCTCAACTCCGGCGCGCTCTGCATCGACGCCGCCCGTTCCTCGGCATCCCGCCTGGCCGACTGCGCCGGCGTCAGTCCACGCAACTCGGCGTTGTCTTCGGGCTTGCCCTCCCGCTTGTTCTTCTCCCGCTGGATCATCTGGTAGGTCCGCCGCAGCTCGGTCTCCGAGATCGACGAAGCCGGATCGATGGCAAAGGCCCGGCGGAACTCTTCCAACGCCTCTTCCAGCTTGCCCTCCTTGCGCAGTTTCTGGCCGCGATCCACATGCATCTGCCCGGCCTGGAAGCGCACCCTGTGGACGGCCATCTGATACGACGAATCCATCGGATCCTGTTGCAGCGCCTTCTCATACAACTCCAGCGCTTCGTCCCATTTCTTCAGCGCCTCCACTTTGCGGCCGTCCTCAAGAAAGCGGTCGCCTTTCTTGTTGCCGGCCCAGGCGGTGGTCGCGATCAACGAAACGGCCACGATGAGGATCGTTAACCTGTTCCAGATCAATGCTTTAGAGTGACTATTGCGTATCATGCGTGCTACACTCGGAACATGCGGCTGCGCCAAACCAAGCGCGGAGTCCGCTCTAAACTCCTGACGATGCGCATCGTCCAGGCGTGGAAACCCGGATTCGATTCCTATGAGCGCAGATAAGAAAGACGGCGGCTCGAAGATGGTCACCGAGAACCGGAAGGCCTTTCACGAGTACTTCATCCTCGACCGCTTCGAGACCGGCATCGTCCTCACCGGCACCGAGATCAAATCGGCCCGCGAGGGCAAGGTCCAGCTCCGCGACGCCTATGCCGAAATCGTGCAGGGCGAGGTCTGGCTCAAGAACGCCCATTTCTCGCCCTACTCGCACGGCAACATCTGGAACCACGAGCCGACCAAGAAGCGTAAGTTGCTGATGCGCAAAGCCGAGATCCGCAAGCTCACAGGCAAGACGGTCGAAAAAGGTCTGACGCTCATCCCTTTGAAGATGTATCTAAAAAACGGCTGGCTCAAATGCGAGGTCGGCCTCTGTAAGGGCAAGAAGACGCATGACAAGCGCGACTCCATCGCCGAACGGGAGCAGAATCTCGAAGCCAAGCGCGCCATGCACGCCCGCAACACCCGGTCCCAAGACGATTAAACGAATACGACTAAACGAAGACGACTGACATGGAACTCAAGCTCATCACCACCCCTGCCTCTGAAATCCAGGCCGACTCTCTAGTCGCCATCTGCTTCAAGGACAACTCGACCGTCCCGGAACTTCCCGCCGGCACGGCATCGCTCATCAGTGAGGCCATCGCCGCCGGCGAATTCGACCCCAAGCCGCTCGAAACCATGCTCGTCCACCGTCCCGCCGGCACGGCCGCCCGCCGCCTGCTCGTCTGTGGCGCGGGCGAACACCTGGACATGAAGCCCGTCCTGATGCGCAAAATCGCTGGGGCTGCTATCCGCGCGCTCAAACCGCTTAAGCACCGCACTGTCGCTTTCGCGTTCGACGTGGGCCTCGATGAGGGGCTCGCCGAAGCCCTCGCCTGCGGCGCCCTGCTCGCCGACTTCGAGACCGATCGCCTCAAGACCGACGAAAAGCTCCGCGAAAAGCACATCGACACGGTCCTGGTGAGCGTCCCCGAGATCACCCCTGAGATCGAAGCGGCCTTCCAGAAGGGCCAGATCATGGCCACGGCGCAGAACTTCACCCGCAACCTGGTGAACGAGCCCTCCAACCTGATGACCCCGCCGAAGTTAGCCGAGCACGCCCGCGCCATCGCCGCCGAACACGGCCTCAAGCTCGACATCCTCGACGAACCCCGCCTCCGCCAGCTCGGCTGCGGCGCCCTGCTCGGCGTCGCCCAGGGCTCCATTCAGCCCCCCTGCCTGATCCACCTCGAATACACCCCCGAAACTCCCGCCGACGCCTCCGTCCACCTCGCCCTGGTCGGCAAAGGCGTCACCTTCGACACCGGCGGCGTCTCCATCAAACCCGCCGACGGCATGGAGAAAATGAAGTACGACATGGCCGGCGCTGCCTCGGTGCTGGGCGCGATGATCGCCATCGCCCAATTGAAACCCGCTGTGCGCGTCTCCGCCTTTGCGCCCTGCGTCGAAAACATGGTTTCGAACAACGCCCAGCGGCCCGGCGACATCGTCCGCACCCTCAGCGGCAAGACCGTCGAAGTGCTCAACACCGATGCCGAAGGCCGCCTCATCCTCGCCGACGCACTCACCTACGCCATCCGCCACTGCGGCGCCACCCATCTGGTCGATGCAGCCACCCTCACCGGCGCCGTCGTCGTCGCCCTCGGCCACATCCACGCAGGCCTGTTCGTCAACAACGACGAGTTGAAGGAGTCGATCCTCGCCGCCGCCAAAACTGCCGGCGAAAACTTCTGGCAACTGCCCCTCGACGACGATTACAACGACTATCTGAAATCCCCTGCCGCCGACCTGCCCAACATCGGCGGCCGTTGGGGTGGCGCCGTCACTGCCGCCAAATTCCTCGAAGCCTTCGCCGAATCCAAGCCCTGGGCCCATCTCGATATCGCCGGCACGGCCTGGCTCGAAGAAGGCAAGCCATTCCTGGCCAAAGGACCATCCGGACTCCCCGTCCGCACCTTCGTCGAACTCGCCCTCGCCTTCGGCCGCCGGTAAGACTCTGCGCCAAACCCGCTTTCGGGTTAGTAAGCAGTGCCGCTAACGAACTGATTAAAAGCTACTTATCTGGGGGTTTCACAATCCCCCGCATGTGCGGTACGATCCCGTCATGCCAACCAGCCCTCTGGCCCGCCGCACTTTCCTGAAATCCGGCGCCGGCGCTGCCGCCGTCTCGGCCCTTGCGCCCCGCGCTTATTCGGCGAACGACAAGATCTCGATGGCCTTCATCGGCACCGGCGTGATGGGTTCTGAAAACCTCGGCGTCGCCGCCGGACAACCCGGCGTCGCCATCGCCGCGGTCTGCGACGTCTTCCAGCCCAACCTCGAGCGCGCCGCAGCCATCGCCCGCCGCGCCGGCCATCAGCCAAAGGAAGTCCGCGACTTCCGCCAGATCCTGGCCGACAAGTCCATCGACGCCATCTGTATCTCCACCCCCGATCACTGGCACCCCTACATCACCGTCGAGGGCTGCAAGGCCGGCAAGGACGTCTATGTCGAAAAGCCCGCCTGCGTCGCCGTCGACGAAGGCCGCGTCATGCTCGAAGCCGCCCGCAAGTACAACCGCGTCGTCCAGGCCGGCACCTGGCAGCGCTCCGGCGCGCACTTCCAGAAGGCCTGCGAAATCGTCGCTTCCGGCGAACTCGGCAAGATCGCCTTTGCCCGCAGTTGGATCTACAACAACCAACCCAAAAAGGGTATCGGCAACCCTGCCGAACAGGCCCCGCCGCCCGGCCTCGACTGGGATCTCTGGCAAGGCCCCGCGCGCCAGCGCCCCTTCAACCCCAACCGCTTCGGCGTCTACAAAGACACCTACTCCTACTTCCGCTTCTTCTGGGACTACGCCGGCGGCATCGTCACCGATTCCGGCATCCACATGATCGACATCGTCCAAATGGCCCTTGGCGATGCCATGCCCGGCGCCGTTGTCGCCCTCGGCGGCAAGTACTGGCTTGAAGACAACAGCGAAACCCCCGACACCATGCAGGCCACCTTCGAATACCCCGGCCTCATCGGCTCCTGGGAGCATCGCTCCAACAACACCGAACTCGGTAAGAGCCGCCTCATGGGCATCAATTTCCACGGCACCCGTGGCACCCTCTACGTCGACCGCGCCGTCATGCGCATCACCCCCGAAGATGGCTCCGATCTGAAACCCTTCGAGATGAAACGCATCGCCGACCCCCACCCTCTCCACTGGGTCAACTTCCTCGACTGCGTCCGCACCCGCAAGCGCCCCAACAGCGACATCGAAACCTGCGTCAAATCGTCGATCACGTCGATCCTCGGCAACCTCTCCATCCAGGCCGGCATGCGTCTCGATTGGGACCAGCAGGCCCAGACCGTCAAGCAGACCTCGGCCCGCCCGCTGCTGCGCCGCGAATACCGACACCCCTGGAAACTGGAGGCCTGATGAACCGTCGCAACTTCCTCGCCGCCGCCGCCACCCTGGCCCCGGCCTTCGCCAAGCCCGCATTCAACGCCGAAGTCGGCATCAACATCTACAGCCTCCGCAACGAGGCCGCAAAAGACCTGCCCGGCACCCTGGCCCTGATCTCGAAACTCGGCTTCCGCAAAGTCGAGGCCGGCGATCTCTACGGCCGCACTCCTTCCGACTACCTGCATCTGCTCCGCGCCAACGGCCTGCAGGCCGTCTCCATGGGCGCGTCCTGGGACGACCTGAATAAGGATGCCGCCGCCGTCGGCGTCCGCGCCGGCGCCATCGGCGCCAGCTATGTCGTCTGCAGCACCATCCCCCATAGCGCCAAGCACCTCGCCGAGGCCGACGTCCCACCCGCCGCCGCTGCCCTCAACGCTTGGGGCCGCGTTCTCTCCAAGCAGGGCCTCCACCTCTGCTACCACACCCACGGCACTGAGTTCGACCCCTCGCCCGACGGCACCCGCTTCGACACGCTCCTCAAACTCACCGATCCCGAACATGTCGCCTACGAGATGGACATCTTCTGGATCGTCTACGGCTTCCAGGACCCCGTCGCCATGCTCGCCCGCTACCCCGGCCGCTTCCCCCTCATGCACATCAAGGACATCCGCAAAGGCACCAAGCTCGGCGGCTCGCCTGCCGATGTTCTCGAAGAGGAAAGCGTCCCGCTTGGCACCGGCATCGTCAAGGTTGAACCCGCGCTCATCGCCGGCCAGCAGCACGGCGTACGCCATTTCTTCCTCGAGGAAGAAGCGGTTCCGGCCTTGCCCCAGATCCGCAAGAGCCTCGAATACCTGAAGCGTCTCCGAGGCTAAGGCAGCAAACCCGGCCCTGCTCCCGCCGAAGTGATAGAATTTGCGCCATGAACCGGCGCGACCTGCTCAGACGCTCCTCCCAGGCGGCGATTGCCTGGACTGCCTCCTCCTACGCCCGCATCCTTGGTGCGAACGACAAAATCAACCTCGGTCTCATCGGCGCCGGCGGCCGTGGGCGCGGCGTCATGGGCACCTTCATCAAGACCAATCAGGTGAACGTCACCGCCGTCTGCGACGTCTTCTCCGAACGCATCGACCAGGCCCAGACCGCCGCCCCCGGAGCCAAAGGTTTTGCCGACCACCGCAAACTGCTCGAAGGCAAAACCGCCGACGCCGTCCTGATCGCCACCCCCGACCACTGGCATACGGAAATCGCCATCGACGCCCTCAACGCCGGCAAGGACGTCTACGTCGAAAAGCCGCTCACCCTCACCATCGAGGAAGGCCCGCGCATCGTCCGCGCCGCCCGCGTCAACAACCGCATCTGCCAGGTCGGCATGCAGCAGCGCTCCGGCCAGCACTACATCCAGGCCCGCGAAGAGATCGTCAAGGCCGGCAAACTCGGCAAAATCACCCTCGCCCGCACCTGGTGGCACGGCAACGGCGCACACCTCATGAAGGCGCCGCCGCGCATGGCCACCCTGCCCTCAAACCTCGACTGGGCCCGTTTCCTCGGCCCGGTGAAATGGCGCGACTACGACCCGCAACAGTTCTGGAATTTCCGCGCCTACCTCGATTTCGGCGGCGGCCAGGTGACTGATCTCTTTACCCACTGGATCGACGTCGTCCACATGATGATCGGCGAGGACAACCCCATCTCCGGCGTCGCCGCCGGCGGTGTCTATCACTATAAAGACGGTCGCACCGCACCCGACACCGTCAACGTCCTGCTTGAGTACCCCACCGGCTGGACAGCGACATTCGAAGGCACCCTCGCTCCTGGCGTCACCGGCGCCGGCGTCGAAATCTGCGGCACGGCGGGCAAGCTTTGGATCACCCGCGGCCGTTACGAATTCACTCCTGCCGGCCGTGGCGCCACCCCCACCGTCGTCCAAAGCCCCCGCGACCAGACCATCGACCACGTCGAAAACTTCCTCGACTGCTGCCGCACCCGCAAATTGCCCAACGGCGACGTCTACATCGGCCACCGCTCTGCCGCCGCATCGCATCTGGGCAACATCAGCTACGTCCAGAAACGCCGCCTGCGCTACGATCCCGACCGCGAGGAGATACTGCCGCTCTGAGAGACGGTCAGCTTAAGTTGAACTGATCGCCGATATCCTGCCAGCCGACCCGGTCCGTCGATGCGCCTGCGGCCGCCAGCAGCCGTTCCATCGGTTCCTCCAGCGGTTCACGGCTCAGCGTGAATGTCCGGTGGTGCACCGGAGCGACGTAATCGGCGCCGGCGTGGTTGGCCATCGTCCAGGCCTCTTCCGGGGAACAATGCGCCCGGATCCAGGGGTTGTAGGCGCCCACGGGCATGATGGCCAGGTGCGCTCCGGCGATGTCTTTGAAGTCCTCGGTCCAGGCCGTGTCGCCGGCAAAGACCACTTTCCAGCGCCCGCACCGGATCACGTAGCCGTTGTAGCCGCGCCAAGTGTCGGTCCGGACCCGCGCCCCCCAGTGGTTCACCCGGATGCCTTCGATCGTCGCCGGACCGGCCGCGATCCGCTCGCCCCAACCAATCTCTTTCACCGACCGATACCCGCCTACGTTCAGCAGATCGGAGGTCCCGCGCGCCGTGATCACTGGCGGCCGCCGCGCCTCAAGGGCCTTCAAGCTCGGCAGATCGAAATGATCCATGTGGGCGTGGGATAGCAGGACCAGGTCGATCTTCGGCAACTGTTTGATCTGCAGCGCCGGTTCGACAAGGCGTTTCAGGCCCAGCGTCAGCGGCCCAAGCGACAGTCCCACCCTTTCGCTGAAGACCGGGTCGGTCAGAATGGTGTAGCCGTCCAGCCGCAGCAGGATCGTCGAATGGCCCAGCCAGCCGGCATAGAGGCCCTGGTCTTTCCAGGTCTCGACAGGCAACTTGCGGGGAGCCGGTTCGATGTCGCGGCCCAGTTCGTCGAAGTACTGATTCCAGAACGACGGCGCTGTCCGGTAGGCCATTGTCGCCCCCACCCCGGCCAAACTGAGTCCGATGCCGCCGATCCAAGATCGCCGGCGCCACTTGCGCCCGCCCGTCCTATTCGTTTCAGCCCCAGGCCCCAAACCGTTGCTCCTTCCAGGGATCTCCATTCATATGATACCCGTTGCGCTCCCAGAAACCGGCCCTGTCGCGGTCGATGAACTCCAAGCCCCCCAGCCATTTGGCGCTCTTCCAGGCGTAGAGCCGCGGGATGATCAGCCGTGCCGGCGCGCCGTGGTCCGGCGTCAGCGGCTCGCCGTCATGATGCGTCGCCACCAGGGCGTCATCGCTCAGAAACACCTCCAGCGGGATGTTCGTGGTGAAACCGTAGTCGTAGCAGTGGGCCAGAACGAACTGCGCCTCCGGCTTCACGCCGCAAAGCTCGGCCAGGTCGCGCGTCCTCACCCCGGTCCACACGTTGCCCAGCCGCGACCAGCGCGTCACGCAGTGAAAATCGGCAAAAACCTCCACCCGCGGCAACTGGTTGAATGCATCCCAGTCCAGCGAGACCTCCCGCTCAACCAGCCCATGCACCTCCAGACGCCACTTCGCCATGTCGATCGGCGGCGTCCCCGCCGCATCCAGCACCGGCCACTTCCGAGTCCGGCTCTGCCCGGGCGGAATCCGGTCCTCCCGGCGCGTATCCGGGCTGATGATCACCCCCTGCCGCTGCTCGTCGGGCCGCGCAGTCGCTTCGGGCTGCACGAAGTCTACGTTATTGACCATATTTAATGTTTATATACCCTATCTCGCAAAGGTTATATTCCCCTGCTGTATTCCATTTCAAGCGCAGCTAATGCTAGACGGCCTCCCCGGCCGGATTCCGCCTCCACGCACGCTCCCACCCAGAGAGGCGGGCAAACGGCGGCTCTGATTGGAAGTCACGGCTCAGCTTCCAGTGCCCATAAAACATTTATTGAGAATTATGTCAGTCATTGCAAAACCTTGCGGTTCATTCACTTTCGCCGGCCGCCACTTCCGGACACATGGGGAAGGCCCGGCGAAGAGCCAACCCCGGTTGGGCCCGATTGAGGGATTAGAGTCCCCCTAATCCGTATCGGAACGCCGGGCTGCATATTTAAAGAGAGTTAGACCGTAAATTCCCTGTTGAAAACCGACGACTCTCCTTTAGGATGTACTCATAGACGTACCAGTCCGGTTGGTGTGAACCATGCGATCTTGGGCACTTATATTGATGCTCGCCGTCGTCGGCGGATGCGCCGCTGCCGCGGGTTTCGGCTTCGAAGCCGAATACCTCGGCGGCACGCTCCCCACCATCGCTCCCAACACCGGAGGCACGATCCTTACGACTGACCCTATCTCTTTTATTTTCAAAACGAAGGACGCCACTGTCCGGATTCCCTTCGACCGTATTCACCAGATCGAATACGGCCAGAAGGTCGACCGGCGGGTTCTCGAGGCATTCCTGCTCTCGCCCTTGTTCGTATTGAGCAAGAAGCGGGCGCACTTCGTCAGCATTGGATTTGAAGGGGAAGATGGCCGGTTGGAGGCCCTTGTGCTTCGCGTGGACAAGAAAGCTGTCCGCACCGTCCTGGTATCTCTTGAGGCAAGAAGCGGAAGGAAAGTGACCTTCCAGGATGAGGAAGCGAGAAGAGCAGGAAAAGGATGATCCCCCACATTTTGGCCCTCTCTCTGCTCGTGGCGACGGCAAGCGCCAACGAGCCGGAAGCACTTGAATTGCAGCTTCCAACTGTTCAACGAGTCTACGTCGAGAAATTCGGCGGCGGCGAATCAGCCGCTCAACTCCGCGACATGATTATCGCCAGCGTCCAGCGCCTCCGCGTCTTCGTGCTCACCGAATCCCCTGACCGGGCTGACGCTATCCTGCGCGGATCCGGCGAGGACCTAGTCTTCACTGAAGTCTTCCAGTCCGGCGATTCCATCAACGCCCGCGCCGGTCTCTCGCTCGGCCGCGGTTCGTCATCGTCGCGCTCCGGACGCGATTCCATCGGCCTCCAGGGTTCCATCGGCGAAAACGAGCAGATGCGCATCCAGGAACGCAAACACGAGGCCTCGGCCTCGGTTCGCCTGGTCAATCGCGACGGCGATGTCATCTGGTCCACCACCCAGGAAAGTCAGGGCGCCAAGTTCCGCTCCGCCAGCGCCGACGTGGCCGACAAGGTGGCGCGCCAGTTGCAGCAGGACCTCGAACGGACCCGCAAAGCCCGCCCGATCACCTGATCGCACCTAAGAGAGCCGGATCGCAGATTGGTTTACACAAGCCGGCGGCGGCGCATCCATGCCCGCCAATTGCCACAGCCCAAGTGCGGAATGGAGCAGTCTGGCAGATCTGTAGCTCATCGCCCGAAGGTCGCCGTTTCAACTCCTCACCCGCAGTCAACCTCCTCCGCCTGTAAGCGCCTCCGGCTTCTACGCCAAGACCGGGTTCCATTCACACTGACACCGGCTGGCCGGGCGAAGCCGGCACAAGTGAACGAAGAGAGCGTGTATCTTGGAACGAGGGGCAAGACACGACCATGAATCGGCCTGGAGCCTTTGTCTTCACCGCGGGCGCGATTGCCGCGGCCGCGCTGTTCGCCGGCCTATGGGCCGCCGCGCCTGAGCCGCCTGCGCTTGCTCAAATTTCGATCGACTACCCCCGAAACGAATCCGTCTTCCCGCCCGATTTCGCCGCGCCCACATTCCGCTGGCGCGACCCCGTCCCCTCGGCCACTTCCTGGACCATCGACATCGGGTTTTCCTCCGGCGCCACGGCAATCCATTTGCAGGCCACGGGCGAGCGCATGAAGATAGGCGAGATCGATCCACGCTGTATCTCAAACACCAACAAGCTGCCCGAGCTCACGGCCGAGCAAGCCGAAGCCCGCATCTGGACGCCCGCGCCCGAGGTCTGGGAGACGATCAAGCGGTCGTCGATCGAACAGCCGGCAACCCTCACGGTAACCGGCTACGCAAACGGCAAACCCGTTTCCCGAGGGCGCATGACGCTCACGACATCAGAAGACCCGGTCGGAGCGCCCATCTTCTATCGCGATGTCCCGCTGATGCCGTCGGAGCTCCAGCCCGGCGTGATCAAGCCCCTTTCTCCGAAGCTGCTGCCCTATCTCGCATGGCGATTGAAGTATGTCGACGATCCCGGCAGCAAGGTGATGATGGAGGGTCTGCACACCTGCGCCAATTGCCATTCATTTTCAAATGACGGCAAGACGTTCGGCCTCGACATGGACGGTCCGCACAACGACAAGGGCCTGTATGCCGTCGTGCCTGTCCAGCCGCGCATGACAATCCGCACCGAGGACATGATGAGTTGGAAGAAGTTTCGCGGCCAGATGGAGCGCGACAAGCGGATCGGTTTCATGTCGCAGATCTCCCCCGATGGCCGCTATGTTGTCACCGCCACGCAGGTCCAATACTACGTCGCCAACTTCACCGACTATCGTTTTCTGCAGGTCTTCTATCCGACCCGCGGCATCATCGCCTGGTACGACCGCCGCGACGGCCAGATACGCCCGCTGCCAGGCGCTGACGATCCCGCGTTCGTCCAATCGAACGCCACCTGGAGTCCCGACGGCAAATGGCTCTACTTCGTCCGCGCAAAGTCGATGGACGCCTACCCGCAAGGCAAGCCCGGCGCAACCTACGCCAACGACCCGAACGAGCCGCAGATCAAGTACGACATCTACCGCATCCCGTTCAACGAAGGCCGCGGCGGCGAGGCCGAGCCTGTGCGCGGAGCCTCCCGAAACGGCATGAGCAACTCCTTCCCGCGAGTTTCGCCTGATGGCAAGTGGGTTGTTTTTGTGCAGGCCCGGAACGGCCAGTTGATGCGGCCCGACGGCAAGTTGTGGATCGTCCCGGCCGGAGGCGGCGAGCCGAGGCTGATGCGCGCCAACACGCCGCTGATGAATTCCTGGCACAGCTTTTCGCCCAACGGCCGCTGGATGGTCTTCGCGTCAAAGAGCGAATCGCCGTACACGCAAATGTTCCTCACCCACATCGACGAACACGGCAACGACACCCCCGCCATCCTGATCGAAGGCGCCACGGCCGCCAACCGTGCCGTCAACATCCCGGAGTTCGTCAACATCCGCAAAGGTGGCATGGAGAAGATCGACACACCGGCGGTGGAGTTTTACCGCCTCTACGATCTGGCCTACGAACTCACCGAAAAGGGCCGCGTCGAAGAGGCCATCGCCGCCTGGCTCAAAGCGCTCGAACTCGAACCCAGAGACGGCAAGGCCCTCAACAATCTCGGCGGACTCCTCATGCGCCAGGGCCGTTTCGAAGAGGCCGAGTTGACCCTGCGTCAGGCCATCGCATCGGATCCCGACACCTCGAGCGCCCACGACAATCTTGCGTTAATTGTTTTTCGCAAGGGTGACGCCGCCGAGGCGATCCGCCTTTGGCAGCGGGCCATCGAGTTGGACCCGTTGTCCCTCGAAGCGCACTCGAATCTCGCCGGCGCGCTTTTGATAAACGGACGCCACGCTGACGCGGTGTCCCATTTGCAAGTCGCTCTCAAAATCGACGGCACCCGCTCCCAGGTGTTGTCGAATCTGGCATGGATTCTGGCGACCTGTCCGGACCCCAATGTCCGCAGCGGCAACGAAGCCCTCGACTTCGCCAGGCGAGCCGTTGCGCTAACCAAATCCGCCGATCCGATCGCCCTCGACGTCCTCGGCGCGGCCTACGCCGAATCGGGCCGCTTCACCGAAGCCATCGCGTCAGTAGAAAAGGCTATGGCGCTGGTCAACACTCACCCCGACAAGCAGTTCCTGGCCGATCTCGCATCGCGCCTGAAACTCTACCGGGCTGGCAAGCCGTTCCGCGAGTCGCGGTAAGCCTCACTCACTTCTGTTTCTTTAACGTACGGATGGGAATCTGAGCCTGCTGCACGCCGAGCCACGCGCCGGCCATCTCGATTCGTGCAAGCGCTTGAATCTCCGGATCCTGCACTTTCTCGAGAAAGTTCTCGGTTTCGGTCCCGAGGATCTTCGCAGCCTGATAGAACAGATTGCGGTAAGAGACTGACGAGGGCCACATAGGCCGTGGCGCACCGTTGGGATTATCGGGGTCGGCGTCGGCGGCGTACTGGGCTTTGATGTCGTCGAGACCCTTGAGCAACGCCCTGGTGGCGAGCTCCTTGTCCTTGATCTTGCCCGCGGCCATGGCGATGCCTGACCAGCCGCTGGCCCTGGTTTCCGGCGGTTTCATCTCTTCAAGCGCGGCAATGCACTTTTCAATCGTCGCTTTGGCGGCGGCTGGCTCGGTTTCGTCCACATTGCGGGCCACTGTGGTGATGGCGCGGACCCGGAGAACGGGGGTCGGGATGCCGCGAGAGGCTTCGAGAGCTTTCGCGGGATCCTTGCGGTAATACTTCATCACTTCCTGAAAGCGGGCCGTTTCGACGATGAGGCGTTGCTGTTTCTCCTGCGCCTCTCGGGAGTTCGGGCCGTCACCCACCAGCGTGCCCGCGGTCATCACCGCGTCACCCTTCGCCATCGATGTCATTCCCGCCGGAAAGAGTTCAACCAGATTGGTGAGCGAGGGACGATCGCGGATTGCTTTCCTCACCAGGTCCTGGTCGACGAGTACGGCCAGGTCGATCAACCGCCAGAGCACACTGTCCTGCGGGTCGTTCAGCGAAATCGTGGCTTTGTCGGTGGTGATGGTAAGTGTCGAGGGCTCGACAATCCCTTTGTTGTCCAGCGCGGCATCGACCATCGCACGAATCGCCGTGTCGAACAACGATTTCGGCATCGGCCTTTCGCGCCGGGGGCTGAACTCCCGAACGAATAGCTCCATTGGCCTGATATCAGGTCGCCGGCTGAAGGCCGAAACCACCTGCCCGAAGAGCAGCGCCCGGCGGTCGTCGTCCGGCGACATGGCGGTGAGCAGCGCCCTAGCGCCGCCAAAGCTGTAAGCTCCGGTGGAGGCGAAACGGTCCATGACGGCAGAAGCTTCATCGAGTTTCTTCTCGCGCACGAGTCCGGCCACGATTTGCTCGATCGCCTCGGCACGCGGATCGATCTCGTCCGGCGGGGTGATGTCCATGGAGGCGATCTTCTCGATGGCCAGGTCGAGGTCGTTGATGGCGAGTTCGCGGACGATGAGGGCCTGCGTCTGCTCTTTGAGTCGGTTGTCCTTCCGGCTTGGCAGGACCGCGGCAGCGGCGAAGGCTTGCTCAAGGTGTTCGATGGCCTTGACCTTATTCGCGGCCTTCTCGACAGTGGCCAGTTGGAACAACGCCGGCGCCTGCGACTCAGGCGGCGCCGCCGCGATCATTCCGGATGCTGATTCAAGGAATTGGCGTGCCTTTTCCTTCGGATCAGGCGCATCGGCCGCGGGCGGCTGGAACACGTGGCCGCTCATCAGCAGCAACAGGGGACAACACAGCATAGAACCTCCCGTGGTCGGCCGTCGGGGGTATAGACACAAGGGTGATGAGAAAAGTTCCTGGACTACCACGTGCAGGTTGGGCAAGCACAAAAAAGAAAAGCCCCGGATTTCTCCGGGGCTTTTTATTAATCGGGCAACGTCCTACTCTCCCACGCACTTGCGCACGCAGTACCATCGGGGCTGAGAGGCTTAACTTCCGTGTTCGGGATGGGAACGGGTGGAACCCTCTCGCTACGGTCACCCAAAAGCTGTCTGAGCTTTCAGGACTAAATATTGACGGGCCACTACATCATGCTAACTGCCTCGCTATGAGGCCAAAGGCGGGAGCTCCGTGTGAGGAGTTAATTTTATGGTCAAGCCGAACGGGCTATTAGTACCGGTAAGCTGAATACATTGCTGCACTTACACATCCGGCCTATCAACCTGGTCGTCTTCCAGGGCCCTTCTTACCTTTCGGTTGGGAGATCTCATCTTGAGGAAGGTTTCGCGCTTATATGCTTTCAGCGCTTATCCTAACCGAACTTCGCTACCCAGCTGTGCCACTGGCGTGACAACTGGAACACAAGAGGTTCGTTCATCCGGGTCCTCTCGTACTACGGACAAGCCCTCTCAAATCTCCTACGCCCACCACAGATAGGGACCGAACTGTCTCGCGACGTTCTGAACCCAGCTCACGTACCGCTTTAATAGGCGAACAGCCTAACCCTTGGGAGCTTCTACACCCCCAGGATGCGATGAGCCGACATCGAGGTGCCAAACCGGAGCGTCGATGTGAACTCTTGACTCCGATCAGCCTGTTATCCCCGGCGTACCTTTTATCCGTTGAGCGATGGCCCTTCCATACAGAACCACCGGATCACTATGGCCAGCTTTCGCTCCTGCTTGACTTGTAGGTCTCGCAGTCAACCTAGTTTATGCCATTGCACTCGACGGCGGATTTCCAAACCGCCTGAACTAAGCTTCGCGCGCCTCCGTTACAGTTTAGGAGGCGACCGCCCCAGTCAAACTACCCGCCTAGCAATGTCCCTCCTCCGGATTACGGAGGTAGGTTAGAATCACAGAACAATCAGGGTGGTATCTCAACGTTGGCTCCACCGAACCCGAGAGTCCGGTCTCAAAGCCTCCCACCTATGCTGCGCAGACTGCCCCATAATTCATTGCTAAGGTGCAGTAAAGGTGCACGGGGTCTTTCCGTCTAGTGGCGGGCACCCGGCGTCTTCACCGGGACCACAAGTTCGCCGGGCAGGTTGTTACGACAGTCGCAGGATCGTTACGCCATTCGTGCAGGTCGGAACTTACCCGACAAGGAATTTCGCTACCTTAGGACCGTTATAGTTACGGCCGCCGTTCACCGGGGCTTCA
>JACZJQ010000211.1 GCA_014860455.1 Bryobacteraceae bacterium
GTAGGTTGAAGGTTCGATTCCTTCCGGGCTCACCACGACTTTTCGCCCTCCTCCAGCACCCCGCGAACCGATCACTCAAGCTGCACTTATTCAGTCCTGGCCGTGCCAGGTTCCGCCCGGCGGTGGTGGTGGAACCGCATCACGGCAAGGCGATGACGCCTTGCTGGTTCTGTCCATCCATGCGGATGGTGAGCGATTGCGGTAGGCGCAGGTGGCGCACACCTTGGGCATATTGTCTGCCCGGCAGCGATCGAATCAGGTCCCAGCGCACAAACTCGGTCGGAGTGTCTCCGCAGAGGGAAAAGTAGCCGATGCCCGCTGAGGTCATATTGTGAAAGAAATGCGTGCCCTGGGACGGCTCCATCGGCAGATCCCTGGCCGGCACCTCGACGATGACGCGGGCGAACGAAATCTGGTGCCAGGCGACTGGGATGCCGATCCAGGGGTCGAAGGAGCCCCACCGGCCAGGTCCGATGAGGATGTAAGGGCGGCGTTCGCGGACCAGCCTCTCGTTCACTTCCGAGATGACGCTGGCGGTGTCGGTGCTGGTGGCGCGGTCGAAAGAGGCGGCGTCGATGTAGACGATGTCCCTGATCCCATCCACGCTGCCGTTGCCCAGGACTCGCTGCGAGCGGCAGACGATCTTCGCCGGTTCGATCTCTTCGAGCAGGATATCGCAGCGTTCACGCGCGGCGACCAGCGGCCGCATCTGGAGGAAGTGAAACTCGGGCTCACAGGTCTTGGCCGAATCCAGATCGATGGCGAATTCGATTTCAACGGCGAAGCCGAGGTCTCGGCGGCATGCTTCGAATAGGTGGTTCAGGATCTCGCAAAGGGGGAACGCGTTGTGCTTGAGGATGCGGGCGAAGGTGACTACGCGGCTGCCGCGGCGGCCGATGCCGTCGTAGATACGGTCCTCTTCGAGGTCCACGACGCTGCCGGCCAAAGCGAGCGTGCCGTCGGTTTCGGCCTGCGAGAGCGGTAGGCGGGACAGGGTGGCATCGGTGCCGCCGAGCAGGTCGACTTCAGTGCGGGCGAGGTCGAGGGCGAAGAACTGGCGCTGGGCCACGCGCATGACCTCGGCCGGCGAACGGAACTGAGGCAGCACCTGCGGGTAGCGCGGGCAGAAACGGACGGCGTCGCCGCCTTCCACCACTTGCTTGCCGAGGCCGAGCGCTATGGTGGCCACGCCGTCTTCGGGCTTCATCTGGAAGACGGGGTAGTAGTTGTGAGACTGGGCAACGCCGGAGATGGCCGGATAGAAGTGGTTGCCATACCTGCGTCCGGCAACCTCCTGGACGATGACGGCCATGCGGGCCTCGGTGAGATCGTGGCCGATGGCTTCGAGGTACTTGCGCGGCCGCGAAAGGTAGGCGGAGGCGAAGACAAGTTTCACCGCCGTAGCGAGTTGCTGGAGCCGGACAGAGGGATCGGGATGGTTGTTCGGCAGCATATAGGTGGAATAGAGGCCGGCTAGAGGCTGGCGGTGGGAGTCTTCCAGCAGGCCGGATGAGCGGACGGCGAGCGGGACATTCATTTTGCGGACATAGAGATCCAGGCATTCGTTCAACCGTCGGTCGAACTGTCTCGATGCGAATGCGAGACTGATCTGCTGGTCGCTCAGTGCGCCGAGGGCCGTGCCATCGATCTTGTTGGCGGCCATGAAAGCGTCTGACTCTTCGGCGCCGATGACCAGCGTGTGGGGCAGGCGGACACGAATCCCTTCGATGCGGTCGTCGCTGGTCCACTGGCTCAACTGGCGAAAGACGAAGGCCAGGCCGCGGCCCTTGCCACCGAGCGAACCGCGGCCGAGCACGAGGAACGGGTATTCGGGATCGAACTCGGGTGGGCGGAAGTCGGCGATGGCGCCCCGGTATTTCTCCTTCCTGGCGATGGAGACGGCATTCACCAGATAGTCGCGGAGCGAGCCCACCGAGGCGAAGTCAGAGACGCGTATGGGACGCAGCACGGAGGCCAGGGTGGTTTCGCCGCGGGCACGGAACCATTGAGAGAAGTCGCAGCGTTCGACGTGGTAGACGAGGGATTCGAATGAAACCGACTCGATGGCTTTTTCCAGCTCCCAGAGGTTGGAAGCTCGGGTGATGCGAGTGCCGTCGGGTGTACGGAAGATGAAGTCGCCCAGGCCGATGTCCTCAAGGATGAACTGCTCCAGTCCGGCGCGCATGTTGGACCCACGTTTGTTCAGACAGCGGGCGCCGACGTTTTCGGCGACATCGGCGCTGTCGGGGTCGGAGGAATGGACCAGGATGGGGACGCCTGGGGCGCGTTCGGCGACCTGGCGGAGGAAGCGGATGCCGGTAGAGGCATCGATGCGGTCTTCGTGGAAAGTGTGCAGGTCGGAGATGATGCCGACCAGAGAGTTTTCGTACTTGTCGAAGAGCTGGGAGGCCCAGCCGAAGGTGCGGGCGAGCAGGATCTTGGGGCGGACGCGAGTACGGACCTGGCGGTCGCTCTCGTTGATGCCGTCGGGCACCATTTTAAAGGTTCGCTGCATGAGCATCGAATAGAGATGCGGCAGGATGACGGAATAATGTTCGACGGAGTCCTCGATGACCAGGATGGCGCCGATGGAGGCGATGCTCAAATCGCGGTCGATATTCTGGCTGTCCTCGACCAGCTTCATGATCGACAGCAGGACGTTGGCGCTGCCGCGCCAGGAGAAAATCCAATCGATGCCTTCGGGTTCTCCGCCGTGATAGGCCTGGTCGAACCACGAGCCGTCGAAGACCACCATGACGACCGGCAGGCCCGGCCGGGCGGATTTGACCCGTCGTCCAAACTCGGGCGTGTCCATATCGGGGAGGTTGCCAGAAACCAGGACGAGGTCGAAGTGTTCGTGTTCGAGGATGCCGAGACCCTCCTGTCCAGACAGGGCGGTAACGATCTGCGGCACGTTCTGGAGATGGAGCAACTGAGAGGCGCCGTAGATGTCCTGGGTTAGCGAGTAGTCGCGTGAAAGACTGAAGGATTCATATGGGTTCGACACCATGAGGATAGTGCGGATGCGCCGGGCCATTAGGTGATGGAGGCCGCGGAACTGCGGATCGTAGGCGTAGCGGAGTTGATCGCGGAGGTCCGAAGGCTTCATCACGCGTTCACGGGCCTTGGGTACTTGCATTCTAGATTAATCGGGCCAAGGCTTGACGGACAGAGTCGATCCTGGTTCGCATTATTAATCAGACGGCGGGGAGTGGAAGCCCCTGCCGCCTGAAAGATGAATGGCGCGCCGGCCATTGATTCACCGGCGCGATAAGGCAGAGGGCGTCAAACGAGCCCCTGCGCGAGCATGGCGTCGGCCACTTTGACAAAGCCGGCGATGTTGGCGCCGGTGACATAGTCGCCCGGAGCGCCGTATTCGCGGGCTGTTTCGAAGGCGACGTTGTGGATGGAGGTCATGATGACTTTGAGCCGGTCATCCACCTCCTGCCGGCTCCAGGAGAGCCGCATTGAGTTTTGCGCCATTTCCAGCCCCGAAGTGGCGACGCCGCCGGCATTGGCGGCCTTGCCTGGACCGTAGAGGATCTGGGCTTCGCGGAAGCACTCGACGCCATCGGGCGTGGTGGGCATGTTGGCGCCCTCGCCGACGACATAGCAACCGTTGGCGACCAGTTGGCGGGCGTCGTCGCCGTTGAGTTCGTTTTGCGTGGCGCTGGGGAAGGCGCACTGGGCGGGGATGTGCCAGGGCCGGAGGCCGTGGAAATACTGGGCGGACTTGAATTGATCGGCGTACTCGCTGATGCGGCCGCGGCGGGCGTTTTTCAGATCCATTACCCAGGCGAGCTTTTCGGAATCGATGCCGTCCTTGTCGTAGATAGTGCCGTCGGAGTCGGAGAGAGTGAGGCACTTCGCTCCGAGTTCGTTCAACTTCTCGACGGTGTATTGGGCGACATTGCCGGAACCGGAAACCAGGCAGGTCTTGCCCGAGAAGTCCTCCCCACGGGTCAAGAGCATCTGCTCGCAGAAGTAGACGCAGCCGTAGCCGGTGGCTTCCGGGCGGATGAGTGATCCGCCATAGGCGAGCCCTTTGCCGGTGAGCACACCGGTGAACTCATTGCGAATGCGTTTGTACTGGCCGAACATAAAGCCGACCTCGCGGCCGCCGACGCCGATGTCGCCGGCCGGAACGTCTGTGTCGGATCCGATGTGGCGGAGAAGTTCGGTCATGAAACTCTGGCAGAAGCGCATGACTTCGCCGTCGGACTTGCCCTTGGGGTCGAAGTCGGAGCCGCCTTTGCCGCCTCCCATGGGCAGTGTGGTGAGGGAGTTCTTGAACACCTGCTCGAAGGCTAGGAACTTGAGGATGCCAAGGTACACGGTCGGATGGAAGCGGATGCCGCCCTTGTATGGACCAATGGCGCTCGAAAACTGAATGCGGAATCCGCGGTTGACCTGGAACCGGCCCTGGTCGTCCTGCCAGGGGACGCGGAACATGACAACGCGTTCGGGTTCGACGAGGCGGTCGAGGATGCGGGCTTCGACGTATTCCGGATGCCGCTCCAGCACAGGCGTCACCGAGCGCAACACCTCCGCGACAGCCTGCAGGAACTCTGGCTCACCGGAATTGCGCCTCTTGACGGTATCGAAGACCTGATCAACATAGACCGATGTACTCACTAGGTACTCCTTTCTAGTTTGGGTACCACATTTGGGGTGGTCTCCGTATCCCGAACAGTCATTTATGGCCGGAATCCCCCACG
The DNA here is from genome assembly GCA_014860455.1 of Bryobacteraceae bacterium. Taxonomy (GTDB): domain Bacteria; phylum Acidobacteriota; class Terriglobia; order Bryobacterales; family Bryobacteraceae; genus PNKE01. Next base: position 4,719 of record JACZJQ010000211.1, read on the forward strand.
CGGTATTTGGCTTCATCCTCGTCTCGGCTGTTAGAATTGATCTGCGATGCGAAATTCCTGGCGCAAAGCCGGGTGGGCGATTTTGGCAGGCGTGGTTGTTGCCGCATGCGCGGCCGCACAGCCGGACCGGACATTGCAGCCGGACCGGATCGTCGTGGTTGGCGACGTCCACGGTGACTTCAGCCAGTTCGCGGGCGTACTGCGCAGCGCCGGCGTTATCGATGCCAGAAATAAGTGGTCGGGCGGACGAACTCATCTCGTTCAAATCGGGGACATCCCGGACCGCGGCCCGGACACGAAGAAGATCATCGCGTACTTGATGGACCTCGAGAAGCAGGCGCGCCGCGCCCAGGGCATGGTCCACCTTCTGATCGGCAACCACGAGGCCATGAACATCTATGGCGACCTGCGCTATGTCATTGCGAAGGAGTTCGAGGCGTTTGCCAGCAGGGACGGCGAGTATAGAGCCCTGGCCTGGGAGATGTTCGAGGCCGAGGCGAAAGCGAAAGACGTAAAACTCTCCAGCGAGGACAGGAAGAAGTGGAATGCGGAGCGGCCCAAGGGTTTCTTCGAGCACCGAATCGCTTTCGGGCCAGGCGGCAAATTCTACAAATGGATCGTCGGTCATGACGCCGTGCTGAGACTCGGCGACACGCTGTTCGTCCACGCGGGGATCTCGCCGAAGTACGCCGGCGAGGATCAGGAGACGCTGAACCGGCGTGTCAGGGATGAGTTGACGGACTTCAGCAAGCTCTCCGGGGGAGCGGTGATGGATGCAGACGGTCCGCTCTGGTACCGGGGGCTGGCCACGGGGGATGAAACGGAGTTGGCCGAGCATGTCGACGCAGTGCTTGCACGGCACGGCGTCAGGCGTATCGTGATCGGCCATACGCCGATGCCTGGCGCTGTGATTCCCAGGTTTGGAGGGAAGGTGATCGCCGCCGATGTGGGGCTTTCGAAGGCCTATGGCGGCGCCATGGCGTGCGTTCTGATCGAGAAAGATTCACTGAGCGCAATCCACCGCGGCAAGCGCCTGCCATTGCCGCAGGGCGGAACGGCGGAACTGCTGGCCTACCTGAAGGAGGCGGCCGCGCTCGATCCCGCGCCCTCGCCGCTGACTGAGATGATCAGCAAGATTGAGGCCTCCCTGACACCTTGATCTGATCGTGATCACCTTTCGGTGGAGTAGGTGTATAGGGCTTTAGGGCCGGCCTTGTCAAAGAAGGCAACAATCCTGTCGCGCCTTTTGAGGAGCGCCTCGATCTCCATGCCGGTCACGTACCCACCCAGTTCCTTCTTGAGTGTGGGTGCGTCGAGCGCCCTCATCTTCCCCAACAACCCGCGTTCACACATCCGCAGAGCCTTAGGATCCTGCACCGTGTGGTGCAACCGGAAGGCGCGGCCATGGTCGATCATCCAGAGTTTCCAGTCCTTCGTGATGAGGAGGTTGCCCCGGTTCCTGTCGACGTTATAGATGAGTTGGTCAAAGACCTGGACAATGGCGTACTGCGCGTTGAATTCGTTCTGGTCGGGAGGCTTGACCTTCTTCTTTACCCGTTCGCCTTCGTCCATCAATACGTTGTCCAGCCACCAGCAGAAACTGGCTTTGGAACCGGAGTAGGACCTCTCGACGGTGGGCGGGATCATCTCCAGGCCGAGCAGAAGGCCAAGTCTGTATGCTGCGATGTTGAATTTATAGGTGTCGCGGAAGTTGATCTCGATGCCACGGGTGCCCCTGAACTCGGCCTGCTTTTCGTCGATGCGCTGGATGCCGGCGTCATGTGTGATCTGGCCGTCGGCCGAAGTCATGGTTGCCCGAAGCACTCCGGTGATACCCTTTGGCGCGCTGACCGTCCGGACAATTCTGGCGGTAAGGAGAAACTCCTCCATCTGTTGGCGGGTTAACTGTTGTGAGGATGCGGGAAGCGCAAGCGCCAGCACAGAGGCGAAGATTGCGGAGCGCCAAGCCCATTGAGAGTGAATCGCGGTCATTGCCTCAACTCCAGTCGGTTGCAACGTCACTGCAAGAACCTGGCGAGCGGAACGCCGGCTGAAGTATACACCCAACGGTGAGGGGTTTTGAAGCAGAATCGGCCGTTCAGGCCCGAAGTCCCATAATCCGGCCGCCTGCTGGTGGGTCCGGCTGGCAAGGCTTGAACGGGAAGACGACTTCCGTTAGCATATCCCCATGCCGCCATCGGCCTCGGGCCGAATGATTTCGCATTACCGGCTGCTGGAAAAACTTGGTGAGGGTGGCGTGGGTGAGGTGTACCGCGCCGAGGACACGGTCTTGCGCCGCATTGTGGCTCTCAAGTTCCTCCATTCCAAGGGCGACGCGGAACGAAGTCTGAACGAGCGTTTCCTTCGCGAGGCGCAGGCCGGAGCGGCGCTGGAACACCAGAATATCTGCCCGACCTACGGAATTGAGGATCATGGAGGCCAGACCTTTATCGTCATGGGCTATGTGGATGGCGAACCGCTCTCGGCGCGGATCAAGAAAGGGCTCAAGCTGGGTGAGGCCCTCGACATTGCCATTGGTGTGGGTGAAGGGCTGGACTACGCCCATCAGAATGGGGTGATCCACAGGGATGTGAAGGCGGCAAACATCCTTCTGACGAAGACCGGTGTACCGAGAATCTCGGACTTCGGCATCGCTCGCATCGAGAAGCGCTCGCGACTGACAACGCCGGGCGCTGTGATCGGCACGGTGAATTGCATGGCGCCTGAGCAGTTAATGGCGGGCGAAGTGGACCGGCGGACAGACATCTGGGCGTTGGGAGTGCTGCTCTACCATATGCTGACGGGCCGGAGGCCATTTTCGCGGGGCAACGTCGGCAAAACCATCAATGCAATCCTGCGCGAGGCCGCGCCCGACGCCAGCGCCGCGGACGCGCGTCTGCCGCCCGAGCTTTGCGGGATCGCTGTGAAAGCGATGTCAAAGGCACGCGAGGATCGATATCAGCACGCGGGCGAGATGGTTGTGGACCTGCGCCGAGTCAAAACCGCGTTGTCGCCTGAACAAAGCAGCATGACGCTCCATTCGGTGGAGGCCGTAGAACCGTCGAGCCGGACCGTGACGCTGGCGCCTGGATGGCTGCCTGCGGCGAAGCTGAAGTGGCCGGTGCTTGCTCTTCTGGCCGTACTGCTCGCTGTCCTGATGATGGTGCTGTTTTCGATGCGGCGGTAGGGCGATTCATCCGGCGCGGGATGCCGTCTCGATTCGCTGGTCCGGTGAAGCGCCGGACGCAGTCCTTGTGGAGCGGCGCTTTTCCCCCTGACTATGGCAGGCAGCGTCATATACTATTGGTCGGAATTCCAAATCCAGCGAGGTGGATCCTAGATGAACAGACACGCCGGCAACGGAACCGGAATCAGCCGCCGTGCGCTCCTCACGGCGCCGCTGATCGCGACGGCCGCGGCCGCCGCTGGCCGCACGGAAATCGCGATCGAGGGCGAGCGGTTTCTGATCAACGGCAAAGTGACCTACCCGGGGCGCGAATGGCGGAGGATGAAAATCGAAGGGCTGCTGATGAACTCGCGGATGGTTCAAGGCACATTCGACGACCACAACCCAGAAACGCGCAGCCGCTGGAATTACCCGGACACCGGCAAGTGGGACCCGGAGCGCAATACGCGAGAGTTCATCGCGGCCATGCCCGAGTGGCGCAAGCACGGGTTGCTCGGTTTCACGGTGAATTTCCAGGGTGGCAGCCCGCAAGGCTATTCGAAGGAGCAGCCGTGGGAGAACAACGCGTTTGATCCGGACGGAAAACTGCGCGCGCCATACCTGCGGAGAATGAGGGCAATTCTGGACCGTGCCGACCGGCTGGGCATGGTTCCGATCGTCGGCCTGTTTTACTTCGGCCAGGACCAGCGGTTGAAGGACGAAGCGGCGGTGATCAAGGGCGCCGAGAATGCCGTGGGCTGGCTGATGGATCAGGGCTACCGGAATCTCCTCATAGAGATCACCAACGAAACCATGCCGCGCTACGACCACCCCATCCTCAGGCCCGAGCGCATCCACGAACTGATCGAGCGCGTGAAAGGGATGACACGCAACGGGCGGCGTTTTCTGACCGGCGTCAGTTACGGCGGCAATACGATCCCAAAGCCGAACGTCGCGAAGACTTCTGATTTCCTCCTGATTCACGGCAACGGCGTGAAACTGCCGTCGCGCATCCGCCAGATGGTGGACCAGACCAGGGCCGTGGAAGGATACCGCACGATGCCGATCCTGTTCAACGAAGACGACCACTTCGACTTCGACCAGCCGGACAACAACATGATCGCCGCCATCAGCAAGTACGCCTCGTGGGGGTATTTCGATCCAGGCGAGAGCAACTACCGCGACGGCTACCAGTGCCCGCCGGTGAACTGGGGTATCAACACGGAGCGAAAGCGCGGATTCTTCAACCTTGTGAAAGAGGTGACGGGGAGTTGATGCTGTCACGCACCCGGCGCCCCGGCCATCGGCATGGAATCTGACCTGGTTGGCGTCAGCCGGGACTTGGACGCGCGCACCGTGCTCGAAGCCTACCGCGCAGGCGTTTTCCCTATGGGCGGCAGGCGGGCCATCACCTGGCATTGCCCGCGGGTGCGGGCGGTGGTGCCGCTTGACGGGGTGCATGTTCCGCGTTCACTGGCGCGCCGGATCCGGCAGGGCGGTTTTGAGATCACCTGCAATACGGCCTTCCGCGAGGTGATGATGGGTTGCGCCGACCGCGACGAGACGTGGATCGACGCCCGGATTCTGAGCGTATACCAGCAGCTTCACAAGAATGGTGATGCACACTCGCTTGAGGTGTGGGTGGATGGGCAGCTTGCCGGTGGGATTTACGGGGTCCAGATCGGCGGGGCATTTTTCGCCGAGTCGATGTTCCACCGGGTGACGGACATGTCGAAGGTGGCGCTGGTGAAATTGGCGGAAAGGCTGAGGGAGTGCGGATTCGCACTGCTCGAAGTGCAGTACCTCACGCCCCATCTGACGCGGTTCGGGGCTGTTGAAATCGGTTTCGACGAGTATATGCGGCAGGTGGATGAAGCCGCGGCGCTGCTACGCAGGTTCTGAGAGGGCGGGGACGGAGCAGGTAGGGCGATCGAAGCGCAGTACTGATCGAGTCATGATTGTATTAATGAGCTTGATACCTGAAAGTCTGATATGTTAGTCTGAATCAGTCAAAAACGAGCGTTCCTTCGGAGGGCAGTACTGGGAAGGGATCTTCGGAAACGTGTCAATGTCATCACGAACCAAACCGGCATCGCTGTCAGCCAACGTCCCTGTGTGGGTGCCGCAACCCGGAAACCGTGTTGTCCTGGCCGTGCCTGATACCGGCGAGGCCGGGACGCTGAGTGGCGCGCTGACCAGGCGAAGGTCGATCCGGGAGTATCAAGACAAACCACTGAGCCTGGAGCACGTCTCGAGGCTGCTGTGGGCGGCACAAGGCGTGACCGGCGTCGGAGGCCTGCGGACCGCGCCCTCGGCTGGCGCCATTTATCCATTGAAGGCATACCTGATCGCATCGCAGGTGTCGGGCCTGACGCCCGGAATCTACCGATTCGAACCCGACACGAACGAACTGGCGTTTGTCCAGAAGGGCGATCGCCGAAGACTGCTTTTCCAGTCCGCGATGGGCCAGGAATGCGTGAAGATGAGCCCGGCGGCGGTGCTGTTGGTGTCCTGGAACAAACGGATGCAGGGCGAGTTTGGCGACCACGCGGAGAAACTGATCCTGATCGAATGCGGCCACGCCGCGCAGAACTTCCTGCTGGAGGCGGTTTCACTGGGGTTGGGTGGGATCGGTTTGGCGAAGTTCGATGCCGATGCCATCCGGACGGCGGTTGCGTTCAGGACCGACGAGGAACCGCGGTATCTGCTGCTCGCGGGCCATCCAGGCATCCCGGGCAAGTAGCAGCCATCACCCGGATCAATTGGGTGAGGCTACCGATTTCGAAAACTCGATAAAACTCATGAGCTTGGCCAGGGCGGCGCCGCTGTCGATGGCGTGCGCGGCCGCCTGTGCGGCCTCCCTGGGATCGCTCGAAACTGAAGCCGCCATCAGACCGAGGGCGGCGTTGGCAACAACGATGTCGCGGTAGGCGCCGGGCTTGCCTTTGAGCACATCGAGCGCGATAGCCTTGGCGATGTCGATGCCGCCGGAGCGCAGGTCGCTCAGAGCGGCCACTGGGAGGCCGAACTCGGCGGGTGAGAGGATGCGGTGGTCGATGGCGCCGCCGGCAAGGGCGAACACGTGACTGTCGCCGGTGGTGGAGAACTCGTCGAGACCGTCGGCTCCATGCACAACAAATCCGTAGCGCAGACCGAGACCGCAGAGAGTAACCGCCATCAGTTCGGCCGCCTGGATAGAAGGCGCTCCGACCACTTGGCAGGTGGCGCCGGCTGGGTTGGTGAGAGGGCCGAGGAGGTTGAAAGCGGTACGGGTTTTCAGTTCTGCCCTGGCCGGTTGGGCGTGGCGCATCGCCGGGTGGAGGGCGGGCGCGAAGAGGAAGCCGAAGCCAATTTCGCGGATCGCGCGGCCCATGTCCTCGGGGCGCATGACGATGTTGGCGCCGAGCGCTTCGAGCAGATCAGCCGAGCCGCAGAGGCTCGACATGGAACGGTTGCCGTGTTTGGCCACGCGCACGCCGGCTCCGGCGACGACAAACGCGGCGATGGTCGAGACGTTGAGAGTGCCTTGGTTGTCGCCGCCCGTGCCGCAGGTGTCCAGCACCGGCGAGCCGGTAACGCCGTGCTCGACCTTGACGGCGCTGTCGCGCATGGCCAGGGCGAGGCCGAGCAGTTCGTCGGGCGTTTCGCCCTTCATCCTGAGAGCCGTGGCAAAGGCGGCGATCTGAGCCGTTGAGGCCTGTCCATCGAGGATCGCTGACATAGCCAGGCGGGCATCGCCGGCGCTGAGCGATTCCTTGTTCATGACACGGTGCAGATAGGGCAGTAGCGACATGGTGGGTGAGGCAGGGCCGACTTTCTATGAGGCTAGCACAGGGGGGGCCGGAGACCGGGCGGATCGAAAATGTACAAAAATGTGTGAGCGGTCTGGATTCTGCGCTATAGTCTTACATAATCAACAATCTACGGCGCTCAAGCGCCGCCATGTGCCGCCGGGGATGGGCGGCTCCGGAGAGGCGAAGGGTCAAGAGTCTTAACTGGGCATGAATCACCGCACAGTCGGGCACTACGAAATCCTCGGGCAACTGGGCGCCGGAGGGATGGGTGTTGTCCATCTGGCCCGTGATTCGCGCCTGAACCGCAAAGTGGCGTTGAAGTTGCTCCCGAGTGAACTCGCGGCCAGCCCGGAGGCCAGGCAGCGCTTCACCAGGGAGGCGCAATCGGCCTCGGCCCTGAACAGTCCGAATATCGTCACCATCTATGAAATCGGAACTGATGGCGATGCCGATTTCATCGCCATGGAGTACATCCAGGGGGAGACGCTGGCCGAGGTGCTGCGACGTGGAGTGCCGGACATCGACACCATGCTGGCCTACGCGATCCAGACCGCATCGGCCCTGGCGGCGGCGCACCGCGAAGGCATCGTCCACCGCGATGTCAAGCCGGGCAACGTGATGGTGAACCAGGACGGCTTGATCAAGGTGCTCGACTTCGGGCTCGCCAAGCCCGCGCAAGCCGGTGATGAAGGATCAAACCAGGCTGTGACGGCCACCACGCCGCTCACCCAGCTTGGCGTGGCCATCGGCACGCTGAGCTACATGTCGCCGGAACAGGCGCTGGGCGAAATCGTCGATGCGCGCTCGGATGTCTTCTCGTTCGGCACCGTCCTGTATGAGATGTTCACCGGCCAGGCGCCGTTTTCGGGACCGACTCCTGCGACCACTTTCCGCCGCCTGCAACTGGAAGACCCGCCGAAGCCGTCGGCGCTGCGGCCGGCGCTCCCTTCGCAATTGGACAGCATCATCCTGAAAGCGCTGGCCAAGAGGCGCGAGGACCGGTATCCGTCGGCGATCGAACTTGAAAGCGATCTCAGGTTGCTGCAGTCCGGATCGAAGGTGAATTCCGCCGCCTGGCAAGCGGCGGTGGATGCTCCGGGCGACAGCGTGTCCGGCCTGTTGGAGAAGCTCAAGACGCGGACAGCTCTGCGGTGGGGTCTTGGTGCGATGGCGGCTGTCGCGCTGGCTGTATGGCAGCCGTGGGCGGCGAGCCCGCACCAGCCGACGCCGTCGGCGCAGAGGTGGTTTGACCAGGGCACCTCAGCTCTGCGCGACGGCACCTATCATACGGCGAGCCTGGCGCTGGAGCGGGCCGTGGAATCCGATCCCAAGTTCGCCCTCGCGCATATACGGCTGGCCGAGACCTACTTCGAACTCGATGCTCCGGACAGAGCCAAGGAGGAGTTACTCAGAGCGGTGCCGTCAGGATCTAGGAGCGCGCTGTCGAAGCTTGAGGAACTCCACCTGCAAGCGGTCCGGCTGACGCTGACGGCCGATTTCGCAGGTGCAGAACAGCAATACGCCTCGATTCGGGACACGGTGCCTTCCGAGCAGCGGCCGAGTGCATTGGTCGACTACGGGCGCGCGCTTGAGAAGGCGGAGAACATCAACGGCGCTATCGCCGCCTATGAGCAAGCCGCGCGCTCGTCGGCCCAATACCCGGCCGCATTCCTGCGCTTGGGCATCCTCCACCGGCGGCGCCTTGACCAGGTGCGTGCCGGAGCGGCGTTCCAGCGGGCCGAAGGGCTCTACCGCAGCCTGGGCAACATGGAGGGGCTGGCCGAGGTGAACTACCAGCGTGGCGTGATGCTCGGTAACCTGGGCAACGCCAGGGAATCGAAAGCAGTGCTGGACACCGCGCTGGAGGTCGCCAGAACCGCCGGCCACCCGCAGCAGGAGATCGCAATCCTGCTGCAGTTGAGCGGGCTGATGCACAGGACGCAGGGGCCAGTCACCGCGCGTGACTACGCTTCGCAGGCGATTGAACTGGCCAGGGCGAAGGGGCTTGAGCCGCTGGCCGCACGCGGCCTGATCGATCTTGGCAACTCCTATTTCGCCTCGGGCGATCCGGTCGAGGCTGAGAACTACTTCAGGGAAGCGCTGGCGACGGCCCGGCGCAACAAGTCGAGGCGGACCGAGGCTCGCGCGTTGTTGTCACTCGGCAGCCTCGACATCCAGAACCGCAGGTTCAGCCAGGGCCAGAAGAACATCGAGCAGGCGTTAGCCTTCTACAGGCAGGGCGGCTACAGGAAAGAGACATCGCAGGCGTTGCTGCTCTCCGGCAGGGCGCGACGGTCACTGGGCGACTACGAGGGCGCCTATGCGGCTTTCGAGGAACAGCACCGGAGGTCCTTGGAGGTGGGCGACGTCGAGCAGATGGCGTTGTCGCTGGAGGCCATGGGCCTGGTGAGGCAGTTGCAAGGACGGCTGCCGGAGGCGCTGGCGCGATTCCGCGAGGCGCTGTCGGCCGGCGGTTCAGGCAGTGTCATGAGCGCGGCCTACTACCGGATGAACTGCGCCTCGGCGCTGTGGACGCTCGGCCATTACGAGGAGGCCGAGAGATTGTTGAAGCAAGTGGAACAGGGCATGGAGGCGGCAAAGGCGAACAAGGCGGTCTCGCTCACGCTGGCGTTGCACCGCGCCGGGATGGCTTTGAGCCAGCGCCAGTTTGCCGCCGCGGCGGGACATGCCGGCCGGGTGGTGGAGGAGTCTGGCGAAGGTTCGCCGGTAGCGGCTGAGGCGGAAGTACTGCTGGTCGAGGCGATGGCTCACTCCGGGCAAGCCGGGCGGGCGGTTCAATCCGCGGTCTCCGCCGTCCAGAAAGCTGCTGCCATGGGGATGCCTGACCTGATTGCCGCTTCGCTGGCGGCGCAGGGGGCATCGCTGCTGGCTTCGGGAAAGCCGGCCGAGGCGCTCGCGGCGGCATCGGAGGCGGCCGCAAGGAATGCGGCCACCCGCAACAAGGAGCGTCAATGGCGCATTCTGGCTCTGGCCGCACGTGCGGCCTTGGCGGCTGGAAGAAGGATGGAGGCGGCCGAATTCGCCTCCCAGGCGTCGGCAGCTCTTGCCGAGGTGGAGTCAAGTTTCGACAGGCAGGAGTTCGCCTCCTATACCCGCCGGGCCGACATCCAGATCGAGGCCGGCTTGCTTGCCTCGTTCCGCAGGCCGGCGACGGCAGTCATTCAAGTGAAAGGACAACCTAAGTGAAAAATATCAGCCGCGCTCAGTTTCTATCTAGCGCCGCCCCCCTGCTGACGATGGCCGCCTCCAGCCGCCTCACGGCGCAGGATCGAGACACGCCGATCATCATCACAGATGGAAGCCTGAAGATGCGTTCCGCCGTGCGATGGGCGGAATTTGCCGCCGAGACCAGCCGGCGCCGCCGTCATCCCAACGCCGGGCGGCGCGTAGCCCGAGTCGATGTTACACTCGCCGGAGGCTCGACTTCGGTTCTGTTCACCGGTCAGCAGTGCGAGGTCCGGGTCACATACAAGGGTATGGATATTGTGGTGACCTCAAACCCGTCGGGCCGCAACCTGAAGATCGAAACCGACTGGGATGCGTTCAAATCGGGCGCGACCGAGAACGACCTCGAGCATTCAGACGCCAGTTCGCACATCTCGCGCGTTGTGGTGAAGCGGAACGGGAACGTGGTTGCCGACGCCTCGCCCAACGGCGGTACAACGGTGACCATCAGTTACAGGGACAGAGAGTAGGTCCGGCATTGAACTGAAGCGAGGCGGGCGCGCAGGCGGGGAGAACTGTGCATCCAGAAAGCGCCAGACGACGAACTTGCTATATTGGAACTTGGCTCAGTCTGAGCCAAGTGCGAGTACCGTATTCCTATGAAAATTCACGAGTACCAGGCCAAGGAGATCTTGGCGCGTTATGGAGTCCCTGTGCCCCGCGGGCGCATGGCTTCTACCGTCGATGAAGCCGAGGAGATCGCACGCGACCTCGGCGGGAGAGTGGTTGTGAAGGCCCAGATCCATGCCGGCGGACGGGGCAAGGGCGGCGGCGTGAAACTCGCCGATGGCCGCGATGCAGCCCGTGAAGCGGCGCAGAAGATCCTGGGCATGACGCTGGTCACGCACCAGACCGGACTCGAAGGCCGCCTCGTTCAAAGACTGCTGGTCGAAGAGACGCTGCCGATCGTCAAGGAACTCTACCTCGGCATCGTGCTCGATCGCGGAACAGGCCTGCCCGTCGTGATGGCCTCGCCGGCCGGGGGCATGGACATTGAAGAGGTTGCGGCAAAGACGCCGGAACTGATTTTCAAGGAAGCGTTCGCGCCCGGGACCGGCCTGATGGGTTGGCAGGCGCGCAAGCTAGCCTTCAGTCTTGGGCTGCCGAACGAAGCAATAAGCGCGGCGGTGAAAACCATCATGGCGCTGGCCAAGGCCTGGGTGGAGATGGACTGCTCTCTGGCCGAGGTCAACCCGTTGGTGCTGACCGCCGGCAACGGCATCGTTGCCTTGGATGCCAAGATCAGCTTCGACGACAACGCGCTGTACCGCCATAAGGATGTGGTCGAACTGCGCGATCTGGGCGAAGAGGATCCGTTGGAAGTCGAGGCGTCGAAATTCGGCCTGAACTACATCAAGCTCGACGGCAACGTGGCCTGCATGGTGAACGGCGCCGGCCTGGCGATGGCCACCATGGACATCATCAAGTGGGCCGGGGGCAGCCCGGCAAACTTCCTCGATGTCGGCGGCGGTGCGAATAAGGATCAGATCGGCAACGCCTTCCACATCCTGCTCGCCGACCCCAATGTTAAGGCGATCCTGATCAACATCTTCGGCGGCATCCTGCGCTGCGACGTGCTCGCCGCCGGTGTCGTTGATGCGGCGCGCGCCCTCGACGTGAAGGTCCCGATCGTCATCCGCATGGAAGGGACCAATGTCGAGATCGGCCGCCAGATTCTGGCCGATTCCGGGTTGAACTTCACGGTCGCCCAGGGTATGCGCGATGCGGCCGAGAAGGTTGTCGCGCTGGCCGCGTAAGGAAGGATCCGACGTCATGAGCATCCTCGTCAACAAAGACACGCGCCTGCTGGTGCAGGGATTCACGGGCCGGGAGGCCACCTTCCATTCCGAACAAATGATCGCCTACGGCGGACAGGTTGTCGGCGGCGTGGTGCCTGGCAAGGGCGGCTCGTCGCATCTGGGCCGGCCGGTGTTCAATACCGTGGCTGATGCGGTGAAGGCCACAGGCGCCAACGCCAGCGTGGTTTTCGTACCGCCGGCATTTGCAGCCGAAGCGGTGATGGAAGCCGCCGACGCGGGCCTGGCGCTGGTGGTGTGCATCACCGAAGGAATCCCTGCGGTGGACATGGTGAAGGCATGGCAGTTTCTCCAGACCAAGCCGGCCACGCGCCTGATCGGTCCCAACTGCCCCGGCATCATCACGCCTGGCGAGTGCAAGATCGGCATCATGCCGGGCCACATTCACAAACCTGGTCCCGTGGGCGTGGTTTCTCGCTCTGGAACCCTCACCTATGAAGCCGTCGGCCAGCTTTCAGCGCTGGGCATCGGACAGACCACGTGCATCGGCATTGGCGGCGACCCAATCATCGGCACCAACCACACCGACTCCATCCGGCTGTTCAACGAAGATCCGAAGACCGAAGCCATCGTCATGATCGGCGAAATCGGCGGCAACGCCGAGGAGATGGCCGCGGCGTATGTGAAAGAACATGTCCGCAAGCCGGTCATCGGCTTCATCGCCGGCCAGACCGCGCCTCCCGGACGCCGTATGGGCCACGCCGGCGCCATCATCTCCGGCGGTTCGGGCAAGGCGTCGGACAAGATCAAGGCCATGGAGGAAGCAGGCATCATCGTCTGTCCGACTCCGGCCGACATGGGCGAGCGCGTCAAGGCTGCTCTTAAGCTTTAAGTAATCACCGTAAAGACCTCTATGGAAAAGACATTCGCAATCATTAAACCCGACGCTGTTGCGGCTGGTAACGCCGGCAACATCCTGGCGCTCATCGAAAACAACGGCTTCCGCATCGTCGCAATGCGCAAAGAGACGCTCTCGCGCGCCGTGGCCGAGGGCTTTTATGCCGTGCACAAGGGCAAGGGCTTCTTCGACGAGCTGATCGACTTTATGACCGAAGGCCCCGTAGTCCTGCTGGCCCTCGAGCGCGAAGACGCCATCAACAAGTGGCGCGAAGTGATGGGCTCGACCAATCCGGAGAAGGCCGCCGAAGGCACGGTGCGCAAGTTGTACGGAACCAACATCGGCCGCAACGCTTCGCACGGCTCCGATGCCCCGGAAACCGCCGCCTTTGAACTGTCGTGGTTCTTCCGCGGCTACGAAGTGGCATAACCCTACGCGCAAGGGGCAGCCACCCGGTTGCCCCTTGACACCCTCACCCGGCCCGGACCGGTTCGACAATTGACATCCCCATGGCCGCCGTTTAGAATAACTTCACCTACGGGCACAGTTTCGGGGAGGTGTCATGCCAAAGACCATTCGCATACCTGTCGGCTTTGGAGCGTCCAGATCGCCGCAGGATGTGATGACGGTTCAATACCTGCTCAACTGCGTCCCGGCGGGTCAGGGCGGGCCTTCGCCCGAACTGGCCGTTGACGGTGTGGCCGGACCCAAGACCATCGCGGCGATCCGTGGATTTCAGAGGACCTTCATGCCGTTCCCCGATGGCAGGGTCGATCCCGGCGGGCAAACCCTTGCCAGGCTTCAGCGCTTCGATCCCTATCCAAACCAGCCCATGCCAGCCGCGCAAGCTTTCCCCAAATCAGGAGCCGGATCTAAACAAGGCGCCGGCCACTGGGGGAGCAAACAGGGATTTGGACCCGCGGGTTCGAAGCAGGGCTATGGACCTGCCGGTGTCAAGCAGGGCTTCGGGCCTCCAGGCTACAAGGGCGGTGGGGTTCAGCCCGCCGGTTTCAAGGACGCAGCCGGACCTGCCGGTATCAAGCAGGGCTTCGGGCCTCCAGGCAAGTCGTCCGGACTCAAGAACCCTGGCGGAATCAAGTCAGGCTGGTGATGGTGGAACTCACGGCTTTCGTCCGGGAGGTCGTGATGCCGGCCGGGCCGGATCGTGTGCCGCACATCAGGCGTGAGTGTGCGATGTTCCCCCTTGAGGCCCGCCCGTCGAGTATCCACGGCTGGGGCATCTGTGCCGGTGGGCCCATCCCGGCTCGAAGGCGCGTGATGGAGTACACCGGCGAACGGATCGATCATGACGAAGCTTGGAGGCGGCGGCTGCGCCCGCAGATCTATGTCTTCCTCGCAGGTCTGAACAAGGCGATCGACGGGGCGATCGGGGGCAGCGGGGCAGAGTTCGTCAACCACAGCTGTAATCCGAACCTCTACGCCAGAGTCCGCAACGGGCGGATCTGGTTCATCTCGCGACGCCGGATCGAGGCCGGCGAAGAACTGCTGATCGACTATTGGATCACGGGAAGCGATCCTATCTATCCCTGCTTCTGCGGAGCCGCAAACTGCCGGGGTTATATGAACCAGCCGTTTGATCAAACCCTGTAGTGGTCGGCCTTCCAGTTCTTCACTGACTTCTTGATGTCGTCCTCCGACGAGCCGTCAGCGGCGGCCTTGGCAGCCAGGGCGGGGAATTCCTCGTCGGGGGCGAAGCGCAGGCCGATGATCTGGCGGACGGTAAGGCGTGCATCCAGCGGTTTGCCGGTGAGCAGATAGTGGCGGAAGTTCTCCTCGGCGCGGATGGCGCGGTCCTGCGCCTTCAGCGCGAACATGCGGGCAAATAGCGCGGCCATAATCACGCAGAAGGTGAGCACCACCAGCAGGGCGGCGCTATAGAATCGCGTGTGGTCGCCCCAGGAGTGATACAAGTTGACTCCTGAGCCGATCAGGGTCAGCAGAAGCGCCGGCAGCACTCCAAAATGGAAGACCGGCTCGAGTTTCGCGTGGTGGGCGTAATTCTGTTCCTTCATTTGGGTATACCTCGTGAGCCGTGGTGTGTTTTCGGCTTCCGCGTCATGTGTTTACGGGATCTGAAACAAGCGCCTTTCACCCTAGCATGGGGACGGGAGCGACGGCAATGAGAAGCCACATCACCGCACGTCGAAAACTTGAAACGCTCCGGGATGAATTGGCCCGGAGCCTGAACAGGCCAATGGCCGTGGAACTGGAAGTGTTTGCGGATCAGATAGATAACCTGCTGGCTTCTATCGACCGGGATACCAGCCTCAGCCACCTGCAACGCACGGCCAATCAGTATCGTGATGTTGTGGCGGCGCTTGAGAGAATCGATACAGGAGAGTATGGGATCTGCGAGGACTGCGATCAACAGATCTCGCCGCGACGGCTGAGCGCGGTGCCCCAGGCCAGGCGCTGTGTGCGGTGCCAGGAGCGGTTCGAAAGAGCTGCGGCGTAGAGTTTGCCTCCCAGGGGCTGCCCGGGCGTCATTGCTGACGCGAGGGTGCCGGGCAGCCCGTTTTTCGCCCCCCCGCGGTTGCGTTCCATGGCCGAGGGTTGAGCGAATCAGGCCATGGCTTCAGAAGTGACGGCGTCCTGCAACGCGGGCACACGCCGGAAGCTGGGCCGCTTCCAATAGGTGAGGGCCCGCCATCCCCATTCCAGCGGCCCAAACTGAAAGTAGCGCAACCAGATGGGACTGGCGATCATCTGGAAGACCCAGATGCCGGCGACGATCAGATACAGGTCGATCCGCTCAAGGCGTCCGTAAAGGCCGAAGCCGTAGCCGCAGAACAGCGTTGAGCAAATGACGGAGTGCATGACATAGTTTGTCAACGCCATCTGGCCCGTGGCGGCGAGCATCGACGTCAGAGGCTTGAACCAACCGGCCTTGCACAAGAGCATGATGACGCTCATATGGGCCAGGGCGATCGACAAACGGCCGATGTCGTACGAGGCACCGGTGAAGAACCTGGTGACGATGTCGAAGCCGCTGTCGACGCGCAGCCATGCGGTGATGGAGTTCACGGGGATGCCGATCAGGTAGCCAATAGCGGCGGCCCAGGCATAGAACCTGTAGGAGCGCTCGCCGGTGAGAATGCCCAATTTGAGGAAGGCCATGCCGGCGATCATCATGCTCCAGATGTCCAGACTGAAAGGATTATAGAAAGGCATGGAATGAAACATGCCGACTACGGCGGCACGGGCTTTTAGTGAACTAAAGAATCCGCCGCGCCAGGCCTTGGCGTCCTTTTCCAGATCCTCTCTGGCCGGCTGGTATTCCTTCCGCATCTTCTCCCACTCTTCCTTGGCCGTCTTCTGCTCATCGGTAAGCGCTTTGCCCAGGCGTTCGGCGGCGAGCGCCTGTTGTGCCTGCTCGATGGTCGATCGTGTTTTGAAGGCCATGCCGATGTTGCCTCCGGCCGTCAGGGCGACAACCACTCCGGCGATGATGAGAAGCCGCTTGGGCGACATCCGCCGGAAAGGGTAGAGGACGAGCGAGCACAGAGCGTAGGGGTAGAGGATATCGCCGAGCCAGAGCAGGTAGGCGTGCAGGATGCCGAATAGCAGAAGCCAAAGATTTCGGCGGTAGTAGATGTCGGCCGAGTTGACGTCACCCCGGGCTTCCATCCGCGAGGTCATCAGGATGATTCCGGCTCCGAACATGAGCGAAAACAGGGCGCGCATCTTGCCTTCGGCCAGGATGTGCATGGCCACCCAGGCGCCCAGGTTCCAGCCCGTCGAACCGCCCGCGGCGGTAGGGTTGTCGTATGCGGAGAAGTGAAAGCCGAAACCGACGATGTTCATCAGCAGGATGCCGAGCAGGGCGAAGCCGCGCAAGGCGTCAAGCGTGGTGTGACGGTCGGTCTGTGAAACGGGTCCGGCGTGGGCGGGCACAGGAATAGCTGTTTGGTCCAATGATCCTCCTCTGACTGTGCGAAATAGTATGGATGATCACCGGCCGAAATGTAAAGTGCAAACCGGGCCTCGCAGACGGGGCCAGGCTTGCGGAATTCACCTTCGGACTGGGTGTCTATCGCTCGGCAGGAGGCATTGAGGTGACCGCAGTGGGGCCAAATCTGAGGCCGAGGACCGAGAGTTTTCCTGATGAGACTGAGATATCCACAGCGCCCTTGGCACCCTGCATGGCGGGGAGATTGAGCTGGGTGCGAAGTACAAACGCGGTTTTTTCTTTCGGGCCGAGGTTGATCGTGCCGGTTCCGATTTGGTTGCCGTTGGCGAGGCGGACGGTGAGGTTGACCGTCACTGGGGTGTCGCCTGGGTTGGCGATGGCCACTGCGGTGTCGAAATCGCTGTCGTCCCAGATCATGACGTAGTTCTGCTTGGAGTCCTCGGCCAGCGGGATGACGGCTTCGGAGGGGTCGCGCTCCGTCACATCCTGGCGGAAGATGCCGAAGCCTTTCACCGTCGAGGGCAGATTCACAGCGGCCCATCCCTGCGTCAGTGCGCCGCTGCTGCTGAGTTCGATGGCGGTGGTTGAGCCGGCCGCCAGGTTGACTGGAATGGAGGTCGCCGTGCCTCCGGAGAAGGGGACCGGCATCGGCGAACTGTCGTTGGCAAAGAAATCGATGGTGAAGGCGGTGGAAGCGCTTGCGGTGGAGGTGAAGTAGAGCGTGGTCGTCCACCTGCCTTCAGCACCTGGGTTGCCGCCGAAAGCGATCTGGGGCAGGGCATAGCTCTTGGTCTGGGTGTCGCCGGAGTCGGCGGCGTACTCGGCCGAAGCTGTGTAGATCTTGTCGCCGAACTCGTTTCCGTTGCGGTTGGCGGCATTGCCTGCTGCAAAAAAAGTGACATTTCCGGCGCCCTGCGGCGGGGCGTCCCACTCCACATCCCAAGTGACCTGATTGCGCTGCCCTGGCCGGGTTCCGTCTGCCCGGTGGGAGACATATTCAAGCCCGGATTCTTCTTCTTTGACGGTCTCCGATGGATTCACCAGATTCAGCGTCCCGCCCTTATTGGCAGCGCCGCTGAGTTGGGCGGTCAACTGGAACCCCCACCGTTCTGCGGTGGGATCGGCGAGGGTGATGCGCAAGGTGTGTTTGGCGCCGGGAGTGTAGTTGCCGGCGCCGATGATCTCCACTTTCAGGCTCCCGCCTCCGGCATTCAGATTCGTCCCGGTATGGCAAATATTGCATGTAGACCCACCCCGTGCGCCGGTCATCACCAAAGGCGGTCTTGCGCTGTGGCCCCATGTCGGGATTAGCCCCATGAACGAGCCGAGCAGGCACAGAAGGACAGACCTCATCTTCTTTACTCCCGTAGATCCGCGTTACAAACTGAATGTATGGATTCCGCAGCCGCCAAACTGGTTGCCCGGAATACTTTGACTATCAGGATGTCTCACACCGCGCCGGATGGCAAAAACGTAGTAGTTGGTCGGTTTGCGCCGTCGCCGACCGGGCCACTCCATTTCGGCAGCCTGGTGGCCGCGGTGGCCAGCTACGTCTCATGTGAGAAGTGGCTGCTGCGCATCGAGGACATCGACACGCCGCGCAACGCGCCAGACGCAACTGACTCAATTCTAAGGACCTTAGAACGCTGCGAGTTCGTCTGGCAAGAACCGCCGCTCTACCAGAGCGCGCGCCTGGACGCCTATCGCGAAGCGTTCGAACAATTGAAACGGGACGGTCTGGTTTACCCCTGTGGCTGCACTCGGGCCGAGATCGCGGACTCGGCTGTCTCCCAAACGAACTCCGGCGAACGGCCCTATCCGGGCACCTGCCGCGGCGGGATACGGGCAGGACGGAGTCCGCGAAGCTGGCGGATGCGGGTGGAGGCGGAGGATATCGGGTTCGAAGACCTGATCCAGGGACGGTACGCCCAGAACCTGGCGGGCGAGGTGGGCGATTTCGTTTTGTTGCGGGCCGATGGCATCTTCGGCTATCAGCTTGCCGTGGTGGTGGATGATGCGTTTCAGGGTGTGACGCATGTCATGCGGGGAGCAGATCTGCTGTCATCGACGCCGCGGCAGATCTGGCTGCAACGGGCATTGGGGCTGAGTGAGCCGGTCTACGCTCATCATCCGGTGGCTACCGGCCGGGATGGTGAGAAGCTCAGCAAACAGAATCTGGCCGAGCCTGTCGATCTGATGCAGCCGGGCGAAGCCGTGAGGCGGGCGCTGCGGTTTCTCAACCATGAGCCTCCAGAGGGCCTGGCGCCGGGAGGGCAACTCGCCTGGGCGAAGGCGCACTGGGACACAGGGCGGGTGCCGAAAGTGCGCACGCTGTCCGCGGGCGCGTAGTAAAATCGCCGGTGATGCGAACACTCCTGACCCTGATGCTGTGCACCGCCGGACTGGCCGCGCAGACCACCTCGCCCAAGCCCGATCCGCTGGCTCCGATCACCGACACGCCGGGACTGCCCCGAGTGCTGATTCTGGGCGATTCGATTTCGATCGGCTATGTGCTGGACGCGCGGGCGGCGCTGGCCGGGGCGGCCAACGTTCACAGGCCGAAGGAAAACTGCGGCCCGAGCACCTATGGCGTGCAGATGGTGGAGTCGTGGCTGGGCAAGGGCAAGTGGGACGTTATCCACTTCAACTTCGGCCTCCATGATTTGAAATCCATGTTCGACGGCTACTACCAGGTCTCGCCCGACGACTATGAGCGCAACCTGCGCCGCATCGTCTTCAGGCTGAAACAGACCGGCGCGAGGCTGATCTTCGCGACCACGACGCCCGTGCCAGAAGGTAACCTATCGCCGCCCCGCCTGCCCGCTGATGTGGTTCTGTATAACAACCGGGCGTTGAAGGTGATGAAGGAGAACGGGGTGGCGGTGAACGATCTGTACTCGTTCGCGCTGCCACATCTGGGCGAATGGCAGTTGCCGGCGAATGTGCACTTCAAGGATCCCGGGTCGGCGGCGTTGGGCAAGGAGGTGGCAAGGGTGATCGCGGAACAGTTGAAGGCCGGGAAAGCGAAGTGATGCGCGGCGGGATTCTTGCATTGATCGGCGCACTTGCCTCGATGCAGACGGGCGCGCAGATCCGGCATGGGGCGCCGTTGATCGAATTCAACGACGACGGCGGTTGGTGCTGGTTCGAGGACGAACGGGCGATTGTCGCCGGCGGCAAGTTGGTCTTCGGCACAATTGCCACGGGCGGTGCCCGGCAGGGCCATGTGGAGGCGACTGTCTACGATCTGAAGACGCGGGAATCGAAGCGGGTGACTTTGCACACTCCAGCGGACGAGAAAGACCGCCGCCAGTGGACAGACGACCACAATTCGCCGGCTTTCCTGGAACTGCCCACTGGCGAGATCCTCACCCTCTACGCCAAGCATGGCCCTGAGGAAAAGATTTACTACCGCATCTCGAAGCCCGGCGATCCGCTTGTCTGGGGCGACGAACAGGTGTTCGTGCCGAGCCCGACGTCGAGGGTCACCTATTCGAACCTGCACTTCCTCAGGAGAGAAAATGCGCCGCGGGGGCGGGTCTATGACTTCTACCGCGGCCTGAACAATTCCTTCAAACCCTCCTATGCGTGGTCGGATGACCTTGGTCGGACATGGTCGGCGGGCAACGTCTTCATTGATGTGCCGTCGAAGTTCCGACACCGCCCGTATGTGAAGTACGCGTCGAACGGCCGCGACACGCTGCATTTTGCATATACCGACGGACATCCGCGGGACTTCGACAATTCGATCTACCACGCCGTCTACCGGGCAGGGGCCATGGCTGGTTCCGATGGCGCGCGCATCGCTTCCCTGAAAGAAGGTCTGAAGGCGCCAGAGGAGGGGACGCTGGTCTATAGGGGCGGTCCTGATAACGTGGCCTGGATCGCCGATCTTCAACTCGACAAGAACGCACGGCCGTATCTGGTCTTCTCCGTGCAGATGAACTCCGGGGGCAAGCCGCCGGGCGTTGGCGGGGAAGACCACCGATATCACTACGCGCGCTTCGTCGGAAAGCGATGGCAGGTGGCCGAGATCGCCCATGCCGGAACGCGCATCTATGCGCGTGAGGACGACTACACGGGCCTCGCCGCGCTCCACCCGCGGGATCCGAAGACGATCTACATTTCGACAAACGCCGACCCGGCCACGGGGGTGCCGCTGATTTCTAGCTCAGACAATCAGCGCCATTGGGAGATCTACCGCGGCACGACGCGCGACTACCGCAAGTGGGAGTGGGAGGCGGTCACGCGCGATTCGACGGCCGACAACCTGCGGCCGGTCGTTCCGGCGCAGGATTCCAAACAGACAGTTCTGCTCTGGTTGCAGGGCAAGATGAGGTCGTACACCGACTACACGTTCAAGGTTGTCGGGATGATTGGAAAGAGGTGAGATTCGTCATGCTTCGCCGAACGTTCATTCAGTTGCCGGCCGCGCTGGCCGCGCAGACCGCCGCGTTGCCCGAATACTACAAGTCCGTGGCTGCGCTCGTGTGGGTCGTGGAGGATGCTGATCGGACGGCCGCCGAATGGGAGCGTCTCGGCGTTCAGGTGAGCCAGCCGATGACCGTGCCGTTGAAAGACGCGACGTTCCGCGGCAAACCATCGCCGACTACCATGACGGTCCGGGGCGGCAACTTCGGATCGACCATCATTCACTGGGTACAGCCCACGGGCGAGGACAACGCGTTTGCCGATTTTCTGAGGGCGAATCGAGGCCCAGGCCTGATGGCGATGCTGTTTGCGCCGCCGGGCCTGGAGGCGTATCAGGCCGAGGCGGCAAGGTTCAAATCGCTTGCGCCGCTGCTGATGGACGCGAGCTTCGATGCCGGCGACGCGGTTGTGCGGTTTTCCATGTTCGACACGCGCAAGGAGGGGCTGTACTCGATCGGCCTGGTCCATCCGGCTGACCAATGGACGGGCGATGTTCGTGCCGACCGCCGCATCACGCAATACGCCTGGGTGACGAAGTCGCCCGAAAAGGTGTCGGCCTACTGGGCGAAGTTCGGCTTGCCTGTTTTCATCTATTCGATGGTCAACGGCCGTGACTCGGTCTATCGGGGCAAGCCGGGCGATTTCAACATGCGGCTGGGCTGGCAGCGCCACGGGCGCGTGGCCTATGAGTGGATCGAGCCGTTGAAAGGCCCGTCGTGCTACCACGAACATCTGGACCGCAACGGCGAAGGATTTCATCACATCGCATTCAACGTTCAGGACATGGACGCCGCCATCGCCGAATGGCGGAAAGACGGCTATGAAGTGGCGATGTCGGGCGCATGGGGCGAGAAGGACCAGCCGGGTTCGGGCCGCTACGCCTACATCGATACGCGCAAGGCGGGCGGGCTGTTTGTCGAACTGCTTTGGAACTACCGCCGGCCGGCCTGATCTACTTGCGCGTCTTCGGCGTCTTGCGGATGCGGTCGATTTCGGCCAGCATCGTTTTGACGCGTTCGGGGTGCGTGGCGGCGACGTCGTGCTGTTCACCGATGTCCTGGGCGAGATTGAAGAGTTGAGGCGTCGGGTGGTTGCCGAGTTCGTTGCCCGTCAGGTTGGTCTTGGGTCCCTTGCGGGCTTCGAGCACTTTCCAATCGCCCTGAATCAGCGACAGGCCTCCGGCGTGTTCCACCAGATGGTCGCGGCCCTGTTTCGACTGCCCCAGCAGTGCGGGCAGGACGTCGAAGCTATCGGGCGCGGCGTCGTCTGGCAACTTCTGGCCGGTGAGCGCGGAGAGTGACGAAAGCAGGTCGATCTGGCTTAGCAGAGCGTTCGACTCGCCGGGCTTGATCTTGCCTTTCCAGGAAGCGAAGAAGGGGACACGCGTGCCGCCGTCGTACATCGAATACTTGCCGCCCCGCAGCGGGCCGCGCGGTTTGTGGTCGCCGAGCTTTTCCACCGCGTCGTCTTTGTAGCCGTCGTCCACAACGGGTCCGTTGTCGCTGGAGAAGATGACGAGCGTGTTCTCCATCAGCCGGTTGCGCTCGAGGGTGTCGAGCAACTGCCCAACCGACCAGTCGAGCGACAGGATGGCGTCGCCGCGCGGACCCATTCCGGTCTTGCCCACGAAGCGCTGATGCGGTACGCGCGGCACGTGGATGTCATGTGTGGCGAAGTAGAGGAAGAACGGATTCGCCTTGTGATTGTTGATGTAGGTAACGGCTTTCTGGGTGATGACGTCGGCCATGTCTTCGTCCACCCAACGTGCCGACTTGCCGCCGGTCATGTAACCGATGCGGCTGATGCCGTTGACGATGGTCATGTCGTGGCCGTGGCTGGGGTGCATTTTGAGCAACTCAGGATTGGCCTTGCCGGTGGGCTCGTTGCCGATTGGTTTCTGATAATCGACCTGGATCGGATCGTTGGGGTCGAGGCCGACGACACGCCCGTTTTCTGTGTAGACGCAGGGGACGCGGTCACCGGTGGCGGGGATAAGGAAGGAGTAGTCGAAACCGATTTCGTTCGGACCCGGCTTGATTTGCCCGTTCCAGTCGAGGTTGCCCGCGCCCAGTCCGAGGTGCCATTTGCCGACCACGCCGGTCTGGTAGCCGGCGCGTTTCAGCATGGCCGGCAGGGTGTAGCGCCCCGGTTCGATGATCATGCGGGCGTCGCCGGGCAGAACGCCGGTGCCTGGCTTACGCCAGGCGTATTCGCCTGTGAGCATTGCATAGCGCGAGGGCGTGCAGGTGGCCGAAGGCGAATGGGCGTGGGTGAAGCGGACGCCGGACTTCGCCAGACGGTCGATGTTCGGCGTATTGACTCGGTGGGCGCCGTAGCTGCTGACATCGCCATAGCCGAGATCGTCCGCGTACATGAGGACGATGTTGGGCATCCGGCCCGCCGCATACCCGCGCCGCACCGTGGCCAGAGGCAGTGCGGAGGACAAAAACTGGAAGCGGGTCATAGGCATGGCTTGGTCACTCCTGGGAAGTCTAAGGCAGGGAAGGCGACCGCGAGGTCTGGTTCCGCACGATTTCCAGGTTACCGCAGTAGCAGCAGCGAAGAAATGAGGGTCAAGACAATAACTAGCGCTTCGAAGACCTTCATCGGGATGTGGTTGACGATCCAGCGTCCGGTGACAGCGCCGACGATCACGGCCGGCACCATCATCAGGTCGAAGGTCAGCGAAGTGCGGTTGATGATGCCGTGGAAGAGGTAGACGGGCACCTTGGTGAGATTCACGAAGAAGAAGAACCAGGCCCCGGTAGCGATAAATTCCTCTTTCGACAGCCGCTTGCTCAGCAGATAGAGGTTCATCACCGGCCCGGCGGCGTTGGCCACGGTGGTGGCGAAACCGGCAAGTCCGCCGTAGAGAACAGGATGCGGGTGGACCGCAACACCCTTCTTCACATGCTGGCGATAGAGATAGACGCCAAGCATGCCCAGAACAATCGCCGCCACCATGGGCCGGATGTAGCGTTCATCAAGACGCAGTGCGAACGCGCCGCCGGCGAGTCCGAGCAGCACCCACGGCGCGAGCGAAAACAGTTTCCAGGCCGAGGCGTGCTTGCGCCAGTAGTAGACGGCGAACAGGTCGGCGGTGATCAGGACCGGCAGCAGATAGCCGGCGCTGAGGCGGGCGTCGCCGATAGCGAGAACCATGAGCGGAACGACCATCGCGCCGAGTCCTGGGACGCCGGTCTTGGCGACGCCGACAAAAAAGGCGCATAGCGCGCCCAGCAGCCACTGCCAGGTTTGGAGTTCTTGCATCGAGCGGCTACTTCTTCGACGGATTCTCGTACCAGAACAGGCCGAGATTCGCGGTCTCCTCGCAGGCGATGATGTCCAGGTCGCCGTCGCCGTCGATGTCGAAAACCTCGGCCAGGTCGAACTTGACGCCCTCGCCGCCTGAGACGTCATGGGCCGTCCACTTGCCCTGCACCAGTTTCAGGTAGCCCACGCCTATGCCGCTGGGCTTGGCGCTTTCGCAAGTGAAGATGATCTCCTTCTTCCGGTCCCCGTCGAGGTCGGCGGCCTTGACGGCCTTGGCCCCGCCGGCGTTTTCGGGAATGGGAATCGAATGCGTCTCCCACTTCAGGCCGGATTTGTCGAGGCGCCGGAACCAAAGGACCTCCTTCGGCTTGACGGCGGCCAGCACGTCTTCCAGTCCGTCGCCGTCGAGATCCGTGGCGTCGACAAACATCACTTCGCTTCCTAGCGCGCCAATTGGATGCTCGGTCCAGGGTTTGGTTTGGTCGAGTGGATTCTTCAGCCAGAACACGCCGCTGCGGTTGCCCCTACGGTCGCTGAAAAGGATGTCTTCTATGCCGTCCGAGTCCATATCGCGGGCGATAATCGACATGATCCAGCCGACGGGCCGCAGCGGATGCCATTTCCAGTTCGCCAGATCGCGGTACTTGGCCGGGGCTTCAAACCAGCCGAGTTCAGCATCGTCGTTCTTTCCGCCGGCGACCAGGTCGACGCCAAACCGTCCGTCCACCTGCATCGGAGTCGAGAACATCCATTGGAAACGCTTGACTGATGCCGGCAGCGGCTCCATCCTCCATGCGCCTTCACGCAGAGGCTGGCGCGGGCCCCAATGGACGAACATCGAACGCGTCTTGCCCTCGCCTGAACTGACCACGTCGATTGCGCCGTCGGAGTCGAGATCGACAATTACGGCGTCTTCGACCGACGGGACCTCGCCCACGGTCACCTGCGGCCAAGGCATGCGAACGCGTTGTCGCTGCGGCATCAAATAGACGCGCACCACGCCGCCCTCTTCCCAGCCGGTGACGATGTCAGGCAGCCCGTCGCGGTTGATGTCGGCCAAGCGGACTCCATCTGCGCCGCGCGAGGAATTGTCGATGGTATGCCGGACCCAGCCTCTGGGCTGATCCTGTGCTGCGGCCGGCAGCAAAAGCGTGAAGACGGCAATGGCAAGCTTCATCGGTCTGCATCCATTGTCGCCGACTCGCCGCCGATCTACTTCAAGTGTTCATTGAAGAAATCGAGCGTCCTCTGCCAGGAAAGTTTCGCGGCGGCTTCGTCATAGCGCGGCGTGGTGTCGTTATGGAAGCCGTGGTTGGTGTTCTCGTAGAAGTGGGCCGTGTACGGTTTGTTGTTCGCCTTGAGAGCCTCTTCGTAGGCCGGCCAGCCGGCGTTTACGCGGGTGTCGAGCGAGGCGTAGTGCAGCAGAAGCGGCGCCTGGATTTTCGGCACATCCGCAGCCGGGGCCTGCCCGCCGTAGTAAGGCACGGCGGCTGAGAGATCCGAACCCATCATGACGGCCAGCGCGTTCGAAATACCGCCGCCGAAGCAGAAGCCGACGACGCCGACCTTGCCGTTTGAATCCGGCCGGTTCTTCAGCCAATAGGCCGAGGCGAGGAAATCGGCGGTCATTTTGTTGCGGTCGACCTTGCCAAACAGTGCGCGCGCCTTGTCTTCTTCGCCGGGGTAGCCGCCGGCTGTGGTGAGCCCGTCGGGCGCATAGGCCATGAATCCGGCTGTCGCAAGTCGCCGGGCGACGTCTTCAATGTAGGGATTCAAACCTCGGTTTTCGTGGATAACAAGCACTGCCGGCAGCTTGCCCTTTGCATCGGCGGGCTTGGCGAAGTGGCCTTTGATGGTCCCGTTACCCTTGGGCGAATCGACAGAGACCGTCTCCACGACGATCCTCTTGTCGTCCTTGGGTACCTGCTGGGCCCACGCAAAGTTGGGCGTCAGGCTTTCGAGGATGGCGGCCGCCGTGACGCCGCCAACGGCGTACTTCTGCGCCCCTTCCAGAAACTCCCGGCGCGGGATGTCGCCGTGGACGAACTTGTCAAAGAGATTCAGGATCTCCTGGGGATAGTCGGATGCCTTCTTGCGTTCCATTTGGTCCTCTCTGGTGTTGGATGAGGATAGCACACCACGGGAATCACCGAAGTGAATAATGGTTCTGGAGTTGACATAGGGCGATGACGATTAGCAGACGGGGATTTGTGGCCGCCGTGCCGGCGGCGGGGTTCGGCAGGCAGGAGCCGGCCGGCGCGCCGATCCGGATCGGTTCGCGGCGCGAACTCTTTGTCGACGATGCGCTGATCGCGTCGATGCGCGGGGTACGGTTTGAATTGGGTTCGCCCGTGGACTCAGGCATTGCCCTTCAACTCGACCGTTCCTGGGAAGGCCGGTTTTCTGCCTATTCCACAGTCATTCGTGATGGCGGCATCTACCGCCTGTACTATCGCGGTGTGCCTGAATCCGGCAACGACGGCAACCCCGCCGAGGTCACCTGCTGCGCCGAATCAGACGATGGAATCACGTGGTGGCGGCCCCAGTTGCATTTCTTCGAGGTCCGCGGCGCGAAGACTAACAACGTGATCCTGGCCGGCAGCGCGCCCTACAGTCATAACTTCAGCCCGTTTCTTGATACGCGGCCGGGCGTCCCGGCGGGGGAGAGATACAAGGCGCTTGCCGGAGTACATAAGACAGGTCTGGCCGCTTTTGTTTCTGCCGACGGCCTGGAGTGGCGAAAACTATGTGAAGAGGCCGTCTTCCCACCCCAAAAGGAATATGCTTTCGATTCCCAGAATACGGCCTTCTGGTCAGAGGCAGAGGGCTACTATGTTCTCTACTTCCGGACCTGGAAGAAGATCTCCGGCGTCAACTACCGTTGGATCTCCCGCGCCACCAGCGACGACTTCATCCGTTGGTCAGAACCTGTCGAGATGTCGTTCGGCGACGCCCCGCCGGAACATCTCTATACCAACCAGTCCTCGCCTTACTTCCGCGCGCCGCACATCTACACGGGCATCTGTGCCCGCTTCATGCCTGGCCGCCAGGTGTTGGACGAACAGCAGGCCTCGGCCATCGGCGTCGATCCAAAGTACTTCAAAGACTGCTCGGACGCGGTGCTGATCACCACGCGCGGCGGCAACCGATACGTGCGCCATTTCATGGAGGCGTTTTTGCGCCCGGGTGTCGGGATGGAGAACTGGGTGTCCAGGTCGAACTACCCTGCGCTGAATCTGGTGCAGACTGGTGCATCCACAATGTCGTTCTACGTGAACCGCAACTACGGGCAGCCGACGGCGCACCTGCGGCGCTACGAACTCCGTCTCGACGGACTGGCGTCCATCAAAGCAGGATACGCGGGCGGGGAATTCACCACCAGTCCGCTGGTGTTCGAAGGCTCGAAGCTCGAACTGAACTATTCGACCTCAGCGGCAGGCGGCATCCGCGTCGAGTTACAGGACGGCGCCGGACGTCCTCTGCCGGGCAGATCGCTTTCGGATTTCAACGAACTCATCGGGGATGAGATACGGCGGGTCTGCTCGTGGGGAACAGGGGAGAGCCTTGCGGCGATTGCAGGGAGTCCTGTTCGCGTTTTGTTCTCCCTCAAAGACGCTGATCTGTTCTCATTCCGTTTCCGTGAGTAGCCGGCGATGCGGCCCGCAGTTTCAACGGATCATGGTTCGGGCGGGTTCAGCCCCGTTGCACAATCAACTGGTTTTTCACCTCGAAGACCCCGGGAACACCGGTGGCGAGAATCCCGGCCAGATTCCGATCGGCTTCATTGTCCACTCTTCCTTTGAGCGTGAGCGTACCGTTCCGTACGATGAGGTGGATTTGCGGCAGAGGTCCCCAGGCGTAACGGTTCAGCCCCGGGTTCGAATAGATCGCGCGGTAGGAGGCCAGGCGAATTCTGTCGTCATATGGCGAGAGCGGAAGCACATTGATCCGGTTGTCGACGCCCTCCACACCTTCGAGCGACTTGACCCGCCGCTCAGCCTCATCCTTCAGGGTCGGCCGGCTGACGTCTCCGAGCAGCACGACTTTTCTGCCCTGCAGTTTGAAGGAGACGTGGTCGAAGACGCCATAAAAAGGCATCATCACCAACTCATGCCTCACCTGCTCGGCAAGGCGGGGCGAGATCCTGTCCGGCCGCGCGACGGTGGATTGTGCGAAGACGGCAAGCGCGCCTGCCAGGATTGTCAAAAGCATCCTGCTCATCCCGCGGTTCATAGCACACCTCCTGACCCGGAAGATGGATCAACCGTCCGGCAGGTTGCCTAAAATTCGCTCCTCAATGCGCCGGCCCTGCATATAAGGCCGATTCAGGGGCACCTAAGCCCAAGCGTGACATGGGTTTAGCCGGCGGGCGGGGGGACGTGCTACCAGGCGAGCAAATCTTCTGCGGCCGCCTGGATGTCGCCGGTTTGCGGCAGGATGGCGTCTTCGAGGTCGGGCGCATAGCCGACCCATGTGTCGAGCGCGGCGACGCGCCGGACGGGCGCGTCCAGGCATTCAAACAAATCCGACGCAATGCGTGCGGCGATCTCGGCGCCGTAGCCGAAGCTCAATGTGTCCTCGTGAACCACCAGCGCCCGCGATGTCTTGCGGACGGACGCCGCGATGGCCTCCATGTCAAACGGCGCCAGCGACCGCAGGTCGAGTATTTCGATCGACACATCAGGCCGTGCGCGTTCAATCTGCGATGCCGCGTAGACAGACTTCTGCACCGTCATCCCGTAGGTGATGATCGTCAGGCTGTCGCCGGGTTTGACGACGCGTGCGCGGCCAAACGGAATCGTGAACTCCGGCCCCGGATGCGGCGACCGGTTGTACGGCTCACGGTACAGCCGCTTGTGCTCGAGGAACAGCACCGGATCCTCGCAACGGATTGCCGTGCGCAACAGTCCGCAGGCGTCCAGCGCGCTCGACGGCATCACCACCCGCAAGCCAGGGATGTGCGTGAATGCCACCTCGCCCGACTGCGAATGATAAATTGATCCGCCGTTCAGGTAGCCGCCTATCGGTGCGCGGATCACAACCGGCGCCGACCATCCGTTGTTCGACCGCCAGCGGACGTTGGCCAGCTCGTCGCGAATCTGCATCATCGCCGGCCAGATGTAGTCGAAGAACTGGATCTCGACCACCGGCTTCATGCCGCGCGACGCCATGCCCAGCGCCCTGCCGACGATGGCCGCCTCGGCGATCGGCGCATTGAAGCATCGGCGGGATCCATACTTGGTCTGCAGTCCGAATGTCGCTTTGAAGACGCCGCCCTTGCCTTTGACCTCGCCCAGGTGCTGCTCGCGCGAGCAGTCGGCCACATCTTCGCCGAAAACGACCATCCCCGGATTGCGCCCCAACTCCTCGTCGAGCGTCCTGTTGATTGCGTCGATCATTGTCCGTGGTTCGCCTTCGAAGGCCGGCGCGGCGTTGAACGAATGCGAGCAGGGATCCACATCCGGCGAGTACAGGAAATGCAACGCCGTGGACTTTGCCGGCGCCGGCGCGCGCAGCACTCGTTCGGTGATCTTCTGAATCTCCAGGTCGATCTCGTTGTCGATGCGTTCCTGCGCGATTGGATCCAGCAGCCCTTCGGAGATCAGCCATTGCGGATAGGTGAGTACCGGATCGACGGCAGCTTCGGCGTCGCGCTCGGCCTGTGTCTTATAGAGCGATTCATCGTCTGAGAGCGAGTGCGAATACGGGCGCGTGCAATGGGCATGCACCAGTGCCGGACCCGCCTCGCCTCGGATGTGCTCGAGCGCGCCCTGGATCGCCGCCACCGAATCGATGAAGCTCGAACCATCGCATTCAGCCACGTGCAATCCGGGGAATCCCTTCAGCAGCGCCGAAATCCTCCCGCCCGGCGTCTGATGCTCCACCGGCACGCTAATGGCGTAGTGGTTATCTTCGACGACATAGAGCAACGGCAGTTTGCGCAGGCACGCCGCGTTGATCGATTCCCAGAATTCGCCTTCGCTTGTCGCACCGTCTCCCGTTGTCACCAGCGTGACCACATCAGCGCCGGGCGTCAGGTACAGCGATGCCTCGGCGCAGCCGACGGCATGAAGGAACTGCGAACCGGTGGGCGACGAACCGGTGAAGATATGCAGCGACGGACTGGACCAGTGCGACGGCATTTGCCGGCCGCCCGATTGCGTATCGGCCGCCGCGCCCACTGCCTGCAGCATCATCATCTCCGGCGTGATGCCGAGCGCCAAGGCCACGGCGCGGTCCCGGTAGTACAGATGAAACCAGTCGTGTCCGGGCCGCAGCATCATGCCCGCGGCGGTCTGGATTGCCTCATGTCCTGCAGCCGAAACCTGAAAGAAAATCCGGTTCTGACGCTTCAGCAGCACTTCGCGGTCGTCAAGCCGTCGCGACATCTTCATGTTGCGGTAGGCGGCGATCAGGGTCTCTCGCGACAGCCCGCGGTAGCGGTCACTGGCGGTGCAGTCCTGCACTGGTCTTGCGATGGCCATACCCAGTTGGTCCAAACTCATCAGTTTAGCTGATGAGATGCGCACCGGGTGTGTTTGGCGGCAATTCGGAGTATGCTGCCTCTCAGACCAGGAGAGCCGAATATGACCAAGTCAGCCGTCCCGCCCTACACGCTGCTGGCCGAGCACTACGACGACGTGTTTGTCTTCGCCAACCCCTGGCGCGAGAATGCGCGCGAGCGGATCCTGGCCCGCATCCTCACTCGCGCCGCTTCCTGCTGCGATCTGGCCTGCGGGACCGGCTCCACGGCCGTCGAACTGGCCAAGCGCGGATTGAAGGTCTATGCTGTCGATCTGTCTCCGACAATGTGCGACAAGGCGCGTGCCAAGGCGGCACGCGAAACCGTCGATGTCACCGTGATCGAAGCCGACATGCGGCGGTTCCGCCTTCCGGAAAAAGTGGATCTCATCACCTGCGAGTTCGATGCCCTGAATCATGTCCCGCGCAAGCCCGACCTGTCGCTTGTCGCCCGCTGCGCCGCGCGTGCGCTCAAGCCCGGCGGACACTTCTATTTCGACGTCAACACCCGGCTGGCGTTTGAAGAAGTCTGGCCGATGACATGGTTTGTCGAACGGCCCGGCCTTGCGCTGGTCATGCACGGCGACTTCGACCCGCGTGCCGGCAGGGCCTGGACCACGGCCGAATTCTTCATCCAGAACGGCGGCCTGTGGGAGCGCCACAGCGAACGTGTTGAAGAAGTCTGCTGGTCGCCCGCCGAAATCAGCCAGGCCCTCTCCGCTGCGGGCTTCGAAGGCATCAAATGCCGTGACGCTGTGCCGTTCTTCGGCAGCGACGCGCTGGTCCGCCGCGGACACCGGTCAATCTACCTGGCCCGGCTGGGCTTGGGGCGATAAGTGATTCGGCGCAGCCGCCCTCCGCTACAATGGAACTTCCCGAGCCAATATGTACGACCTAGCCTTCTTCCGTGCCAATCTCGACATGATCGCCGAACGCCTCGCCGCGCGCGGTTTCAGCCTTGATGTCGAGGACTTCAAGGGCATCGACGCCCGCCGCCGCGCCGCCTTGACTGAAGTCGAATCCCTCCGCGCCCAGCGCAATGCCGAGAGCATGGAGATCGGCAAGAAGAAGAAGGCCGGCGAGGATACTGAGGAACTCCAGGCCCGTGTCCGCGCCATCGGCGACCGTATCTCGTCGCTCGAAGAGCAGACCAAACTGCTCGAAGACGAGTTCCGCCAGCATCTGGCGTCGATACCCAACCTGCCTCACGAATCCGTTCCGGCAGGCAGGGACGAAACCGCAAACGTCGAAATCAAAAAGTGGGGCGAGCCGCGCAAATTCGACTTCGACGCCCAGGCGCATTGGGATCTCGGCCCGGCACTCGGAATCCTCGACTTCGAACGCGCCGCCAAGATCACCGGCGCCCGTTTTGCCGTCTACTTCGGCCAGGGCGCAAAGCTCGAACGCGCGCTGATCAGCTTCATGCTCGACCTGCACACCCGCGAGCACGGCTATACGGAAGTGCTGCCCCCGTTCATGGTGAATTCGGCCAGCCTCTTCGGCACCGGCCAGTTGCCCAAATTCGCCGACGATCTGTTCAAGATCGAGAAGTTCGATTTCTGGCTCATCCCCACCGCCGAGGTGCCGGTGACGAACCTGTTCCGCGATGAGACGCTCGACGCTGCCCAGTTGCCGATTCGCCTCTGCGCCTACACGCCCTGCTTCCGCAGCGAGGCCGGCGCCTACGGCCGCGATGTCCGCGGCATCATCCGCCAGCACCAGTTCCAGAAGGTGGAACTGGTCAACTTCACCACGCCCGAATCCAGCTACGAAGAACACGAACACCTCACCCGCAGCGCCGAAACCGTCCTTGAACGCCTCGGCCTGCCCTACCGCCGAGTCGTCCTCTCCACCGGCGATATGGGCTTCTCCTCCGCCAAGACCTACGATCTCGAAGTCTGGATGCCCGGCCAGAACGCCTACAAGGAAATCAGTTCGTGCTCGAATTTCGAAGCGTTCCAGGCCCGCCGGGCCGGCATCCGCGTCAAATCTGGCAAAAAGAGCGAACCCCTTCACACGCTCAACGGCAGCGGGTTGGCGATCGGCCGCACCTGGGTCGCCATTGTTGAAAACTACCAGCAGGCTGACGGCACTGTGGTGGTCCCAGAGGCGCTCAGGCCCTATCTCAACGCCGAAATCATCAGCAAACAGGGCGTTTTGAGCTGATCGCGCAGGTGCGGTCACAGCATTAGGAAAAAATCTACAAGCCCCATAACATGCTGATATAAAAAGGGTTGGAGCTGCCTTTGCGGCGCGGCGGCGGATTTTGCGGCATGGCGACTGGCTACTGTTTAATCGGCGGCGGATGTGCGATCACGTCCGCGGATTTCAACAAGGATGCCGATTCGCATGACACACTTTCAACGACTAATTGCCGGCTTTGCGCTGGCGGCAACGTTCGCGGCCGGCGCCATTGCGGCGCCCCCATTGACCTTGGTTCAGGACAGGCTTTTTAAAGCGGATGGAACGCCGTTCACCGGCTCCGCCGTCATCTCGTGGCGCTCGTTCGTTGCCTCCGATGGTTCGAACATCCCCCAGAACTCAGTCACGGTTCAGATCATTGGCGGCGTTCTCAACGCCCGACTCGTGCCCACCACCAATGCCTCGGCGGGCGCGTTCTATTCCGTCCGTTTCAACGCAGATGGCAAGACCCAGTTCACCGAATCATGGGCGGTGCCTCCCAGCGCGCTGCCGCTGCAGGTCCGCCATGTGCGCCTTGAAGCGCCTCCCGGCGCAGCGGTTCAGCCGCCCTCCAGCCTGATCCAGATTGGCGATGTCACAGGCCTTGCTGAAGCGCTTGTCGAAAGGCCGCTCAAGGCCCTGGCCTACCGCTCCAGCCGCACCGCGGTGATCGACTCCAACGGCGATATCGCTGGCGCATCCGGCATTCCCACGGACTGTATCCGCGTCGATGGCACTTCCGGCCCCTGCGGTTCCCAGATCGCGCTGCCCTTGTTCGTCGACATGGAGCCCCCGACCGGTGTCGTCAATGGCGTCAACCTCGTGTTCACGCTCAACCAGGCGCCCGCACCGGCGACGAGCCTCCACCTGTTCAGGAACGGCGTCCTGCAGCGCCCATCGGTCGACTACGTCCTCAATGGCAATGCCATCACGTTTCTCTCCGTGTCCACGCCACAGACCGGCGACCAACTCGCCGCCACCTACCGCGCGGCACAGTAGCGGCTCCAACCGGCCTTAGACGAATGCCGCCCGGCCGTGCCCGAACCAACGTGGTGCTGGTACGCACTAGTGAAAGGACTAAAGGAGTCTAACCTCAGTTCTGAGTGGGGAAAGTGCACCGGCCCGTGGTAGGTTTTCCGCCCTGGGTCGGTCATAGCCCCTCTGCCGGAGATGCCGCATCGCCGACGATAGACGTTCATGACATCGTTGCTCGCCTGGCTTCTCCTGATCGTTTCGGGCCTTTCCCTGGTCTCACTCGCCAAGAACTTGAATGACGATGACCAGTGGCCCCGTCCCAGGCGCCGAAGACGGCGTTGAGCGCGGGCGATCCAGATTCAAGCGCCAGTGCGGATGCCAGCGGCGCATCGGTTCAGCAACGCGATATCCATGAAGTTGGCCCGCGCCATCAGCAACTGCCACCGGATTCCTGCCGCTTCGGCCAGCATCCGGTGAGCAGGCTGACATCACCCCGATGGTGGTAGGCTTTGCATCGCCCTCCTTGGTTGTGTTCTCGATGCCGGCGGCCGTTTCCGTCTCCTTTGTCCAACCACGCGGTGGAGTTCCTTGGCAACCCGATGCCAGGTGCAGCGACAATCTCCATGGCCACTCCGCGGTCGACTTGCCATCGAGAGGCCGCGCCTGCCGCCGCGCAACATGCGGGGCGCTTCTTCACAGACTACTCACGGATCGGTGATGCTCCCGTAACTGCAACAATGCGAAGGGCTGACGGGAATCTCCAGCCGCCCGGATCACATCTGATCTGTCTCTGCCCCGTGGGGGTCTGCGCTCGGCTATAGTGGTGGTTAGTGAGTCCTAGACGCCGACGAGTTGGGCTGATCGACTGCCGTTTGCTGGCAGTCCACGTGGACGTTGCTTCCGAGCCACAACCCCTCTCGCTTCGCCAGCAATTGGCCAACGCTTTGCAGCGCGAAATCATCACCGGCGTCTATGCGCCTGGACAGCGGCTGATCGAGCGTGAACTTGTGGCAAGGTTCGGCGTCAGCTCAATTCCTGTCCGCGAGGCCCTTCAGGATCTCGAGGGAATGGGCCTCGTCGTCAAGCGGCCCAACATCGGCTGTTCCGTGATTGATTTGACGCGCGAGGAAGCGGCGCAGATCTGCAGGTTCCGCCGTGTCCTCGAGCCGCAGGTTGTCGCATGGGCGGCCGAGAACTACTCCGCGGAGGCCGATGAAACGCTGAGGGCACGCGTCCAGGAAATGACCGCTTCCGCCGAAAAAGGCGACATCGCCGCGTTTCTCCACGCCGACATGCTCTTCCATAAGGCGCTTTGGGCGGTCGCCCGCAACCGGTGGGCCAGCCAGGCCCTTGAGAACTCCCTCGGCTCGCTGTTCGCTGTCGGATTGATGGCGGCCCGCCGGGGCGGGACGCTTAACCTCCGGGCCGAGGCCTCTAAACACCAGGAACTGCTCCTGCTCATCCGCCAGGGCCACGCCGCTGCCGCCGCCGGCCAGATGGCCGACATAGCAGGCAGGTTCGAAACCGAGGTCTTGCCCGATATCCGCTCTGAAGCGGACTGACTGATCCCGATCGCCGGAGGAATCCGCAATGCGTTCCGCGCTCACCATGTCCAGACTCCTGCTGCTCGCCGCCATCCTGTCCGCCTCCCTGCATGCCGCCGACAAATACCTGTTCGCCTACTTCATGGGCAACGGTGAGACAGGCGTCTACTTCGCCATCAGTGACGACGGCTACAACTACCGCTCTCTCAACGGCGGGAAGCCTTGGCTGCCGCCCGCACACAACGGCCAGTTGATGCGCGATCCTCACCTTGCCCGCGACCCCAAAGGCGGCTTCCATATGGTCTGGACCTGGGGATGGACAGGCAACGTCTTCGGCCACGACCATTCGAAGGACCTGGCGAATTGGGGCGAACAGGTGGCGACGCACGGCCTGCCCGGCGTCGATGGCGTGAAGAACGTCTGGGCGCCGGAGATGGTCCACGATTCCAAGTCCGGCGAATGGATCATCTTCTGGGCTTCGACCGTCGAGGGCCGCTTTCCCGAAACCGCCGCGTCGCTCGACAAAGGCAACAACCACCGGATGTACGCCCGATCCACCCGCGACTTTAAGTCGTTCTCCGAACCCTGGCTCTTCTTCGATCCCGGCTACCCGGTGATCGACTCAACCATCGTGCCCGGTCCCCTCGGCTACGACATGTACTTCAAGGACGAACGCCAAACTCCGCTGCGCAAGCACATCCTGCGCGCGACCGCGCCTTCGCCCCGCGGCCCATGGACGATTCAAGGCGAGGCGTTTACCGAGGAGTGGTCCGAAGGCCCTTCGGCCCTCCAGGTAGGCGAACACCTGGTCGTGTTCTACGACCATTACCGCCAACCGCAGGGCTACCGCGCCATGCGCAGCCGCGACCGTAAATCGTGGGAAGACGTTACGCCGCTCATCTCTTTCCCTGTCCACCCCCGCCATGGCAGCTTCCTCAAGATCACAGCCGCAGAAGCCGCCCGCCTCGAACCCCGCAAGGATTAGCCCAGCGGAATCTTGCTCGCGTTCGCCGCGAGCCAGGTTATTAGGTCCTTCATCTCCGGGTTTAGCTTGCGCGACAAGGCAACGTCGCGGATGCCGCAGAAGTAGCCGGAGAAGTCGCGGTTGAACTGGAACATGTTGCCCAGATCCCCCGCCCCTGGGAAGCCAAACGAACGGTACGCCGCCGGATCCACGGCGTTGTAGCCCACTTCCATTCCCAGCGCCGCTCCGAGCGCCGCAGCCATCTCCTCACCCGTCAGATGCTCGCCCGAAATGCCCACCGTCTTGCCGGTGAACTCGTCGCCGGCTTTGAAAATTCCGTAGGCGCACTTGCCGATGTCCTCGGCCGCAATCCCCGGCAACTTCTCGTTTCCCATCGGCATGGTGATGGCGTATCTCCCGTCAGGGCCTTTCTGTGGGCCGGCGCCGAAGTAGATGAAATTGTCCCAGTAGAACGACGTCAGAAGAAACGTCGTGGGCACACCCAGTTGACGGAACAGGTCGTCGGCCTCGCCCTTGGCGTCGAAATGCGGCACCTTGTACTTGCCCATCAGCGTCGGCATCCGGTCGTCTTCAAGCGAAACGAACTTGCGCGTGTCCTCGAGCGTCGACCAAATCACGTGCTTCAACTCGGCAGTCTTCGCCGCG
Organism: Bryobacteraceae bacterium; assembly: GCA_014860455.1. Lineage (GTDB taxonomy): Bacteria > Acidobacteriota > Terriglobia > Bryobacterales > Bryobacteraceae > PNKE01. The sequence goes on from JACZJQ010000211.1 coordinate 42,067, forward strand.
CGGGCCATCGCCGACGCTTCGGCCAGTTCGCGTTCGGGCGAAAAATGGGCCCAGAAGAAGGTGACGCAGAACGCGCCGTAGGCCCCTTCGTAGGCTTTGGCAAGCGCCGCCTCGTCGCCGATGTCGCAGGCAACCAACTCGGCGCCCATCCGCGTCAACTCCTGCGCCTTCTCCGAGTTCACATCGCGGGTGAGCCCCCGCACGGCAAACTCCCGCGCCGGATCGCTCAGAATCGCCCTGACCAGTCCGCCGCCCTGAGCGCCCGTGGCTCCGGCCACAACTATAGTCTTCTTGCCTGACATGAAGTCCTCCTGTTCAATGCTTACTGATTCGGCAAGATTAAGTGAGGCTTCGGAAATTTGAGGGGTTCGTCAGCTGCTCCAGGCGGATCAACCTCGCCATCGCCTCTTCGTTCGTTTGGCCGCACATCTCCGCCGACGGACGTAGCGAAATGCAAACCTCCGGACGTTCAGGCCTCCCAAAAAGCAGGCACCGTCCGCCGGCATCGAGTTGGACGCACCTCACTCCGGCGGGCTTGCCGTCCGGCATGCCCGGAATCGGCGACGAAATCGAAGGCGCGATGCAGCAGGCCGCGCAGCCAATCCGGCATTCCATGTTCCGCCACCCATCGTCTCAGACCATCGAATCGAAAGCCCGTGCTATGTTCGGAATGGCGCGTTTCCGGAGGACTAAATGTACTGCCCAGAGTGCGGCGTTGAGTACCGGCCGGGATTTTCGAAATGTTCTGATTGCCTGGTGTCGCTTGTCGATAAACGACCTCTCCGCACTCATGAGTGGTCAACCGTACTCGAAACCAGCAACTCCCTGCTGCTCGAATCCGCGGCCGGTCTCCTTGAAGAGGCGGGGATTCGGTTCAGCCTCTGGTGGGAGAATGGCCTCGATGGCGATAATCATGGAGAGGCCGGAATTGCACGGTCTTGCCGGTTGGAGGTACGCCCGGATCGTGAAGTCGAGGCCCGCACCCTGATCGAAAACCTCGGCGATGACGCCATTGCGGCAACCTCTGAAGCCACACCGCCAACATCTCCTGACCCAGAATTGGAACTCGTCGTGGTCTCAGAGGGCGATGATCCGCTCCTCCTCGCCTCAGCAAAGAGCGCTTTGAATAGTGCGGAAATCCCATTCTCCGTCGAAGGGGAGGAACTCGGCCCTCGTATGCTTCCCACAACTCCGATTCTTCACCCCCCGTACCGTATCCGCGTGGGAGCGGATCGTTTCGAGGAGGCCCAGGACATCCTAAACCAACTCGAATCCGCCCTCACGGGCGGAGCCAGTTTCGTCGAGGATCAAGAGTCACCTTCCTGAGCGGCAAGTTCATTTGCTGGCGGGCGGATCGCAGCGGGACGAACGAGGTGGGCGGCCAGGCCTCTGGTCCCTTATCGGGATTCGCGACCCACACTACAATAGAAGATCGTGCACCTGAGCACCCCAGCCGCTGACTTCCTTCGCCGGGTCGAAATCCGCCTGCAAGACCTGCGGCCAAAGAAGCGCATCGTCTTCCCCGAAGGCGACGACCCGCGCGTGCTCCAAGCCGCCGTCCGCCTCGCCGGCAACGATCTCCTGGAACCGGTTCTGATCACGAGGAAGCAGGACGCGCCCGCCGACGGTCTCCGCCGTCACAATCCCGAAACTGACCCGGCGACCCAGAAATACGCCGACTTCTACCTGAAACGCCGCGGCCACCGCGGCGCGACCGCCCGCGACGCCCAGGAAGCCGCCCGCCGTCCCCTGGACTTTGCAGCACTCATGGTCGCCACCGGCGATGCCGACGGGTTCCTCGGCGGCGCTGCGAACTCCACAGCCGTCACCGTCCGTGCCGCGCTCCATGCCATCGGAGCCCAGAAGGGCGTCAAGACCGTCTCCAGCTTCTTCGTCCTCTGCACGCCAAACGAACAGGCCGGGTGCCGGGGGCTCTTTATCGCCGCCGATTGCGCCGTGGTCATCGATCCCACGCCAAACGAACTCGCCGATATCGCCCTGATGGCCGCCGGCAGCGCCCACATGGCGTTCGAGTGCGAGCCCGTCGTCGGCCTGTTGCCCGCATCAGACCCGGAACGCACCGAGCAGGCCGCGCGCATCATCCGCTCGCGCGCTCCGCATCTCGATGTCCGCACGGGCGAGGATTCCATCTACCGAGCCAACGCCATTGTCTTCCCGGATTTGAACTCGGCCAACATCGTCTACAAGCTGGTGGAATGGCTCGGCGGCGCGTCGGCCTTCGGACCCATGCTGCAGGGCATGAACAAGCCCGCCAACGACCTTTCCCGCGCTGCCACGCCCGACGACATCTACGTCACCGGCATGATCACCGCACTGCAGGCCCACTCGGAGGTCGGCTCGTGATCGTCCTGGCGGTGAACGCCGGCAGTTCGTCCGTCAAGCTCCAGGTGATCGACACGGCCGAGGACCGGCTGATCGGCAAGGTGATGGTCGAGTGCCGCGGCATTACGCATGACGAAGCCATCGCCCGCGGCCTGGAAGAGCTACACTCGCCCCATATCCTGGGCGTCGGCCACCGTGTTGTCCATGGCGGCGACCGCTTCAGCGGATCGGTCCTGATCACCGACGAAGTGATCCGCGCCGTCGAAGATCTCTGCTACCTCGCCCCACTCCACAATCCCGTCAACCTTGCCGGCATCCGCGCCTGCCTCCATCTGCTGCCCGATGTTCCGCAGGTAGCCGTCTTCGACACCGCCTTCCATGCCACCGTGCCGCCTGCCGCTTTCACCTACGCCCTGCCGCGCGACATCGCCGCCAAGTGGAAGATCCGCCGTTACGGCTTTCACGGCACCTCCCATCGCTACCTCACCGAACGCTTCGCCGCCCTGCAGGGCCGCCCGCCGTCGGACTTCAACCTGATCACCATCCACCTCGGCAACGGCTGCTCGGCCTGCGCCGTCGAGAAGGGCCATGCCGTGGACTCGACCATGGGCATGACGCCGCTCGAAGGCCTGGTGATGGGTACCCGCCCCGGCGACCTCGACCCGGCCGTTGTCTACCGCCTGCTCGAATGGGAACGCCTCGACATCGCCGCGCTGGACCATCTGCTGAACCACAAGTCCGGCCTGCTCGGTCTCTCCGGCCTGTCCAACGACATGCGCGAACTGCTCAGGCTGGAAAGCGAAGGATTGGAACCGGCACGTTTGGCTATCGACGTCTTCTGCCACCGCATCCGCCGCTACATCGGCGCGTTTTACGCCATCCTGAACGGCGCCGACGCGATCGTCTTTTCCGGCGGCATCGGTGAAAACCAGGCGGCCATCCGGAGCCGGGTTTGCCGCGACCTCCAGGCTCTCGGCATCTCGCTCGACGAATCCGCGAACTCTCAGTGCCAGGGCAGGGAAGCCGATCTCTCCGCACCGGCGGCGCGCACCCGCGTCTGGGTGATTCCCACCAATGAGGAACTCCTCATCGCCCGCGACACCGCCGCGCTCATCGGCTCCACCAGTGCGACGGTTTCTTCTCATCCAAGTGGCGGCTGAGCGAACCAACCGCCACCCGCGCGGCATCGCGCACCGAGGCCGGATTCACTTCTTTGAACTCAGGCCAGTGCGAATTCGACAGCGAACCGAAGACCGGCGTCCCGGCCCGGTCTGCACAGTAGACGTGAATCCCGCCCGCCTTGCCATTGCGCATCATCAGGTACTCGGCCACGCAGGCGTATTCAGTCTCCGGCGGATGCGTCCGCAGCCAGTCGCCAAACGAACGAAGGCCGGTGCGGAACATCTTCGCCTGGTTCATCCCCGGCTTGACGGCGATGTCCGGGTTCTGCTCCGACACCCGCGCCGCACCGAATCCATTTCCATTCAGCCACTCGGCGATTTCCGCCGCCGACTCGTTGTCCCAGGATGTCTTCACCGCCGGTCCCAGTTCACGCACCACCGCCGGGTAGACCGTGATCCCGGTCCTGCCCAATGCCGACCGAAACTCCGCCTCGGCTTCCTTCTTCACAATCCTGCCGCAACCCGCGAGCAACACCGCTATCAGTAACAGAATCCGCATCGCTTTCTCCTTCCGGCCACATATTGAACTCGTCGCCGGCGAAAGACCATGCGGAATACATTCGCAATTTCTTCGGTAGTCTTCCTGGCCCCACTTTTAGGGCCCAAACGGTCCTGCTGACGCGGAATCGGACCACCACGACGCACGGTATCGACGCTTTGCAGCGGGAAGCAAAACTGGTAACGTCGGAATTGAGGGGACGCAGTGCTCAAAACAACCGTCGCGGGGCTATTTCTGATGGCGGCAATTTTGCCCGGTCAAGAGCAGCGTGGCCGGGTGGCGACTGACTTCTCGGGCCGTCTGCTTCTGTCCGAGACCAGCGCCGCCCTGGCCGGCGAAACCACCGCGCCCCCGGAACGGGTGCTGGAATCCGCCGACGGCCGGGTCACAGTGACCGCCGCCAGTGAGTTGGAAGCTTGGCGCGGTGGAGTCATCGCACCTCGGACTGACGATCATGGTGGTCTCCGCGCCTACTCCTACTACGTGCAGGGCTATACCAGTCCAATCGGCGGCACGCGGCCAGCTCAGTTCGACGGCGTTGTTCGCCATGTGCAGGACGGTTGGGAGGTTCGTCGGCCGGGGCGAGTCGGACTGAGCCGCGCTGGGCGCTGGGCGGTCTTTGCCGGCCACGACCCAAAACAAACGCTCTGGCTCGATCTCTGGACAGAAACCGAATACCTGGCATCGGGGTACGTCTTCAATGTCGACTCTGTCGCCGACGATGGCTCCACGGTTCTCTGCTCCCAACATAGACTCATCATGGCCAAGCCGGGCCAGGAGATGCAGGAGTTTGAGTTCGACTTCGATGTGTACTCCGCCATCATCGACCGCTTCGCTACATACGTCATGATTCAAGGCGGCCGCGGGATCTGGCGACTGGACCTCTCCACAGGCCAGAGCACGCAGTGGGTGCCGAGTTGTTACAACTGCCGGCTGCTGGACGTCGATTTCAGAGGTTCTAAGCTTCTCTATACCGAATGGTCGTTCCTCAAGCTGGCTTCCGGCCCGGGCACCGACCTCATCGAATTCAACTTCCTTCCGGAAGAGGCTGGAGGTGCGACGCTCGACGGTTGGGGAACGCGCGTGTTCGCCACAATGACCGACGGCATCGTCCGTTACGATCTCGATACCGGCGAACGGATCGTGGTGATGCCCGGCCCCGCGTCACTCACGCGGACGCCCACAGCCCTGGCCCCCGGCATGTGGGTCCGATTGACAGGCAAGGGACTCTCCGCCGCCACCGTCGAGCTGGATGGCGCGCAAATCGAACCGCTTCACCGGTCGATGACAACCCTCGACTGGGTGGTTCCGGCCGAGGCGCCCCTGGGATCGGTCACGGTCCGGATCGGACAGCCTTCGTCGGGGTTTGAGCCAGCCACGCTCGCCCTGGATGTCCAACTGGCCGCCCCGGTGTTCATCCAGCGCCAGGAGGCCGGCGTCACGAACGCCGGTTTTCCGGATTGGGCGGTAATCCGTCACGCCGGCAGCGGCGAGTTGGTCAGTTTCTACGATCCAGCCCGGCCCGGCGAGACCATCACCGTCCTGATGACTGGACTCAATGGCGCTGCCGCCGCGGTGGAGTGGTACGTCGTCAAACTCAACACAGATGATAAGTTCTACCCCGTAATCGAGTCGGTCGAACCACACCCCGACCAGCTCAACTGGTCTATCGTCAGGCTCCGCATGCCCGCTTCCTTACCAGACGGAGAGTCCGCCCTTGCCGCCAACTACCTCAAGATGAGGAGTGGCGCATTGATTTCCACCTCCGGTCAGCCGGCCCCATGACCTTCTTCCAGCACTGGGCCTGGACTCCCTTGCGTCCGCAAGCCCTCGTATACTCATGTCGTATGCGCACTCTCATTCCTCTCTTCGCATTTTGCGCCATGCTAAGCGCCCAGCACCCGACAACCTCGTTCAAGACCGCCCAGGGGGACTTGAAACTCACCGCTATCCGCCATGCCAGTTTCATGCTCGAAGCCGGCGGCCAGGTCTTGCACTGCGACCCCTGGAGCCAGGGCAACTACACCGGCGTTCCGCAAGCCGATCTGATTCTGATCACCGACACCCACGGCGACCATCTGGACCTGAAGGCCCTGGCCCTGGTTCGTAAGGCGTCGTCCATCATCATTGCGTCGCCCGATGCCGCCGCCAAGATCGAGGGCGCAAGGGCGATCAAGAACGGTGAAACCATGCAGGTGGGCCCCTGGAAGATCGAAGCCGTGCCGATGTACAACATCAAGCGCGGACCCGCGGAAGGCAAGGTCTTCCACGTGAAGGGGCAAGGCAACGGCTACATAATCACCTACGCCGGTTTCCGACTGTACAACGCCGGCGACACCGAGGGCACGCCCGAGATGCGGGCCTTGAAGAACATTGACGTGGCGCTGATCCCGATGAACCTGCCCTACACGATGCCGCCGGAAGAGGCCGCCGAGGCGGTGAGGGCGTTCAAACCGAAGGTGGCGATCCCGTTCCACTACCGGGGCGCGGATCTGGCGGTGTTTGAGAAGGCGCTCGCCGGGACGGGCATCGAGGCGCGGATACTGGACTGGTACAAGTAGGTGGGGGCCGCCGGGGATGATGGATAGACAATTGGCTGAAGTGCTCGCTCTCGCCCCAGTGGAGCAAGAAGAGGTCACATCCGAGACCGCCGCCGCGATTGAACGCTCTCGTGCTTCATTGGAGCGTGGCGAAGGTATCCAACACGAAGCGATTCTGCGCGAGTATGGCCTGAACCCATGAGCGAGGACCCGGACGCTGGGTGGATTGCCGTCCTGTGGTCGCCGGAAGCCCGTATTGAACTAGGCGCAATCGGCAGAGATACGGCGATTCAGATTCTTCACTGCCTGGATCGTTACCTGGCCAGCCGCAATTGTTACGTGAAACGTCTGAAACCGCCGCTCACCGGCTTCCGCCCACGCTGCGGCGACTTCCGCCTTTTCTTTGATCTCAACGGCGACAACGGCATCGAGATCACGGCCGTCAAGAACCGTAAGAACGCCTACCGCTGACGAGTTTCTGCCGCCCATCCAACGAGCAACGCAAGCGATCCCCAATGAACGAACGATAGGAGCGTGGTCCCGAACAACACATAGCTTCCAATAGACATGCTGCCGCATCGTTCGTCCCACGCGCGATCCGTGAAGCCCCTCGCTATTTTGCCCACCAAGAGAAAGGCAGGCCGTTGCACCAAGAGCATCGATCTGAAACTCTGCGAGTCTCTTTCCACCTCTGTCGGAAGGGACTTCGTCCCGAATTTGTAGACGGGGACAACTTCCTCAAACCTTGGGATTCGGTCCTCGTATGTTGTTGCATGCCGCCGCACGTCCGCCCAGAACCAACACCAGAACGCAAGATTCACGAGCAGTGCAGCGCGTACGAATCGTGCACGGAGTTTCACAGGACAGATTATACGCGGCAGAGGTGGAGGAACGTGATCGGGGTTGCCGCCGAGTGAGATTGGGCATTAGTCCGACTGCAGCGGCGTTGTGCTGCCGTTCCGTCTCGTTCACGAGGCGAATCAAGCGCCTACATTGGCACAGTGGGTTAGAATCGAAGCATGGCGTTGTCAGAGCGCATCATTGTGGATCCGGAGATCCTGGCAGGCAAGCCAGTGATCCGTGGGACCCGTCTGGCCGCTGAGTTCATCCTGGAGTTGCTGGCAACGGGGCAGTCCGAGCAGGATGTTTTGGAGGAGTACCCTGGGCTGACGCGCGAAGATATCCTAGCCTGCCTCGCCTATGCCAGCTACCTGGCGCATGAATACAAGGCCTACCCGATCCCAGCTTAAGCGGGTGCATTGATGCGCATACTCGCGGACGAGAATCTCCCGAAGTCCATCGTGGAGATGCTGCGTAGTGAAGGCCACGCCGTTCTGTGGGCCCGAACTGACTACCCTGGGTTCGGGGATACGGACTTGCTGGAAGTGGCCGAATCTCAGGGGCGAATTGTTCTCACGTTGGACAAGGATTTCTGGCAGATCGCCATGCAACGCCGGACACCACTCACTGCCGCCGGGATTGTGCTGCTTCGGGTTCATCCAGCCACAGTGACGCGGCTCGCTCCGTTGGTTCGCGCGTTCATCTCGAAAGGCTGGGATTGGCAGGGGCACATCAGCACGGTGTCCGATGTGGGGATTCAAATGGTGCCGTTGCGCCGCCGCCGGGAGGGGCCCGCGAAGCTGTAGCCCGGGGACTAGTTGCCGGCGCGCTGCTGCTGTTTCTTGGTGCGAACGTCGCGGACGGCGTAGATGCGCCTGCCCTGGCTTTCAAAGTACGTCCGCATCATCATCTCACCCAGCAGTCCCGTGGTGAACATCATCAGCCCGGCGAGCAGCAGCAGCCCGCCGGCTGCGAGCATGGGGCCGTGCTCCATGATGATCTCGTAGCCGAGGATTTTCTTCACCAGCAGGAACGACAGGATCAACCCGCCTATCCCGGTCGAGACCAGGCCGATGCGGCCGAAGAAGTGCATGGGCCGGGTGAAATACTTCAGCAGGAAGCGGATCGTGATGATGTCCAGCAGCACGTTGAACGTGCGGCCGATGCCGTAGTGCGAAGCTCCGCCGACGCGCGGCGGATTGGTGATGGGCACTTCGGCGATGCGGGCGCCGTAGAAACTGGCCAGGGCGGGGATGAAGCGGTGGAGTTCGCCGTAGAGGTTGACGTCTTTCAGGATCTCGGCGCGGTAGGCCTTGAAGGTGGTCCCGAAGTCGTGGAGTTTGATGCCCGAGACGCGCGACATCAGCCAGTTGGCGATGCGCGACGGGATCTTGCGCATGACGAAGTTGTCGTTGCGCTGCTTGCGCCATCCTGAGGCGATGTCGTAACCCTCGTCGATTTTGGCCAGAAGGGCAGGGAGGTCTTCAGGCGCGTGTTGGAGATCGCCGTCCATCGAGACGATCACTTTGCCCTGTGCTTCGTCGAAGCCGGCCGACAGGGCAGCGGTCTGGCCGAAGTTGCGGCGCAGGCGGATCACTTTCAACCGGGCGTCGGTCTCGACAAGATTGGCCAGCAGTTCGTAGCTGCGGTCGTTCGACGCGTCGTCGACGAAGATGATCTCGTAGGCGCGATCGAGTTCGTCGAGCACCGCCGACAAGCGGTCGTAGAGCCGCAGGATGGCTCGTTCTTCGTTGTGGATGGGAATGACGATCGACAGCATCGCTTGTCGTCCAGTTTTAGGATAACAGCAGCCGGGACAGCCGATCTAGACAGGCGGCCATCCGGCGATCCAGTCCAGCCACCGGATCCGCGGCCCAGGAGACGGCGCGCAGGACCAATGTAGGCTCGCCCGCCTTCCCTTCAAACACGTTCAACTCGACCGTGCCTTCGATTGCCGGCCAGAGCCAGACGAAATGGCGATCGAATCGCCAGCCGGGCTGGAGTTCGCCAGCCGGGACGTCCAGCCACCGTTCGCGCTTCAGTCCGGGCTCGAACCACTGTAGAGCCGCCTCATAGTCAGAACTGCCCGCGGCCAGGGCGATGGCAGTTCGTTTGGTCCGGCCGTGGTAGTGCGACAGGTAGAGATCCAGGTAGCGCAGGGCGTTGGCCCAGCCGGAGGCGACACCCGCGGCGAATTCGTCAAACTCAGGCGAGCCAGGCACGCTTTCATCGGCGACCGTCACCTCAGTCCCCTCGCCGGCTGCCTCGAAACGGACATCCAGCGTTCGCGCCTCGGGTGGTTCGCCGGACGTGTAGATGAGGCTCCGTCCAGGCCAGGAGCGTTCCACCCGGTAGCGCGCAGGATGTTCGAATCCGTTGAACTCCCACACGGCCTCATCGCCCGGAAGGCAGCCTCCCGTGGCCCGGTCGCAGAACCAGCGGACGATGTGGTCCGGCTCGGCCCAGGCCTGCCAGGCGCGGTGTGCGGTACCCGGAACCCTAATCGATTGAATGATCTGCCTCGTTGCTCGCTTCAGACTGTTAAGCCTCCCGGTTTCAACGGTTTGTGCTATCCTAACATCTTACCCGATCATGTCCAATCCACAGGATCCGAATACGCCCCAACCGCCCCCCGTGCCGCCGGGCGGAGGGGTGCAATTGCCTCTGGGCGACCGCCGCAACATCACACCCATCAACCTCGAAGACGAGATGCGCCAGTCGTATCTCGACTACTCCATGAGTGTGATCATCGGGCGGGCGCTGCCCGACATCCGCGACGGGATGAAGCCTGTCCATCGGCGCATCCTATACGGCATGTCGGAGATGGGGCTGAGCCACAACCGGCCCACGCGCAAGTGCGCCAAGATCGTCGGCGAGGTGATGGGCAAGTACCATCCGCATGGCGACAGTTCGGTTTATGACGCATTGGTGCGCATGGCGCAGCCGTTTTCGATGCGCTACCCGCTGGTGGACGGCCAGGGCAACTTCGGTTCAATCGACGCTGACCCTCCGGCGGCCATGCGATACACCGAAGCCCGGCTGAGCAAGATCGCCGCCGCGCTTCTTGAGGATATCGACAAGGACACGGTTGAGTTCCGCTCCAATTACGACGATAGCGAGCAGGAACCCACCGTCCTGCCCACGCGCATCCCCAACCTGCTGGTGAACGGCAGCGAAGGCATCGCCGTCGGCATGGCCACGCGCATCCCTCCGCATAACCTCACCGAGGTCATCAACGCGGTGATCGCGCTGATCGCCGACCCGCACACGCCGCTATCGAAGATTGTGGAAATGGTGCCGGGCCCGGATTTCCCCACCGGCGGCATCCTGCTCGGCCGGCAGGGCATCATCGACTACTTCACCAGGGGCCGCGGATCGCTCAAGATCCGCGCCAAGGTGGCCACCGAGCGCATCAGCAAAGACCGCGAAGCCATCATCATCACCGAGATCCCCTACCAGGTGAACAAGGCCCGTCTGGTGGAGCAGATCGCTGAACTGGTGAACGAGAAACGCCTGGAAGGCATCTCCGACATCCGCGACGAGAGCGACCGCGACGGCCTGCGCGTCGTCATCGAACTGAAACGCAACGAGCAGCCCGAGATCATCCTGAACAACCTCTATAAGTTCACCCAGATGCAGGTGAACTTCGGCGTCATCATGCTGTCGATCGTGAACGGCCAACCGCGGGAACTCGGCCTGATCGACGTCATGAAGCGCTTCATCGAGCACCGCATCGACGTGGTTCGCCGGCGCACCGAATTCCTGCTGCGCAAGGCCCGCGAACGCGAACATCTGTTGATCGGCTTCCAGAAGGCGCTGCAGAATCTGGACGCCGTCATCGAAGCCGTCCGCGCCTCCAAGAATCCGAAGGAAGCCAAGGAAGCCCTCACCGGGCAGATGGAGTTCCCCGAGAATCCGCGCTTGCAGGCGGTGGTCGAGAAGTGGGCGCCGATGCTGGCCTTCAACGGCGAGTCCCTGTCGCGCTTCGACTTCTCCGAACGCCAGGCCCAGGCCATTATCGAACTTCAACTCCAGCGCCTCACCGGCATGGAGCAGCAGAAGATCCTCGACGAACTGGCCGAGATCCAGCGCATGATCGCCGAGTATCTCGAGATCCTCGGCTCGGAGGCCAAGCTCAAGGCCGTCATCGTCAAGGAATTGAAGGAAGTCCAGAAGGACTTCGGCGACGCCCGCCGCACCGAAATAGTCGACGACGAAGGCGAACTGACGCTGGCCGACCTGATCCCCGACGAGGACGTCGTGGTCACGGTCACCCGTGGCGGTTACCTGAAGCGCACCTCGCTGGACACCTACCGCCGCCAGACGCGCGGCGGCAAGGGCCGCATCGGCATGGTGACGCGTTCTGAGGACGTCGTCGAGCACATGATGGTGATCAACACCCACGCCTATCTGCTGGTGTTCACCTCGCGCGGCCGGCTGTACTGGCTGAGGGTGTGGTCGATTCCCGACGCCGCCGCCGCGGCCAAAGGCAAGAACATCAACGGCCTGGTGAACCTTGAAGCCGACGAGACCGTGCGCGCCTTCCAGGGCGTCAACGACTTTTCGCCCGACACGTTTGTGGTCATGGCCACCCGCAACGGCGTCATAAAGAAATGTGACCTGTCGGTGTTCTCCAACCCCTCGTCGCGCGGCATCATCGCCATCGGTCTGAAAGACGATGACGAATTGATCGAGGCCCAGCTTTCAAACGGCAACAATATGATCGTCCTGGCCACTCGGGAAGGCATGGCGATCAAGTTCCAGGAAACCGACGTGCGGCCGATGGGCCGTCCGGCGGCCGGCGTCACCTCGATGAAGTTCAAGGTGAAGGGCGATTACATTATCGGCATGGAAGTCGTCAGCGAAGACGATTACGTGCTGTCGGTGGCCGAAAACGGCTACGGCAAGCGGACCAAAGTCGCCGAATACCGCCTGCAGACGCGCGCCGGCATGGGCGTCATCAACATGAAGTTGAAGAACAAGACCGACAAAGTCCTGGGCATCCTGGCTGTTCAGGAGGAGACCGACGTCATCCTGATCACCGCCGACGGCAAGATCATCCGTACCGAATCGAGCGACATCCGCAAGACCGGGCGTTCGGCATCGGGCGTCAAGCTGGTGAGTCTGGACGCCGACGATAAGGTGGCGGCCATCTGCAAAGTGGATGAAGCCGAAACAATCGACGAAGAGAACCCGCAGGGCGATCTTCCGCTGGTCTGATTCGCCAATCAGATTGAACACCACGGGCGCCTGGTCCCGAGCCGGGCGCCCGTTTTCTATTCACAATCTGTTGCCAATTGTTGATCCAGAGTTCATCGGGCTGTAACTCTGGCCTGTTTTCCTGGTAGGCGACACCAATCATGCTTATCTTGAGAACCTTGGCCTTGTGCCTCCTCTGTCTTGTCTTTGCCGCCGCCCAAGCCCCCAGCCAACCAGGCGTTGTTTCGGGCGATGTGATGGATTCGGCATCAGGCAAGCCTATCCCCGGCGCTGTGGTCAGTACGGGCAGTGTTCAAACGAAGACCTCCGATACCGGCAAGTTCCAGATGGAACTCCCGCCTGGAACTTACGCCCTGAAGCTGGAAGCGCAAAACTACATGCCGTCGACCGTGGAGGGTGTTGTAGTTCGAATCGGAGAAACGACGCCGGTCACCACGCTGTTGGTTCTGTCGGGCAACGTCACGACGGTGGAAGTGAATGCCAGCGTGGCGCCGGTGCTGGCTACGGCGGAATCGATGTTGGAAGAGCGAAAGCTCTCGGCTACGGTCAGCGACGGACTTTCGTCCGAAGAGATCCGGCAGTCGGTTGCATCGGATGCCGCCGGCGTCCTGCAGAAAGTGACGGGCGTCTCGATTGTGGATTCCGGGTTTGTCTTCGTCCGCGGACTGGGCGAGCGCTATTCCTCGACCATGCTCGACGGTGCGGTGATCCCGACAACGGAGCCCGAGAAGCGCGTTGTGCCGCTGGACCTGTTCCCGGCCAAGCTGATCGACAGCATTAAGGTTATCAAGAGCTACTCGCCCAATCTGCCGGGCGAGTTCTCCGGCGGCGTGGTTCAGTTGGCGACCGTCGATTTCCCTGCTGAGAAGGTGCTGAGGTTTTCAGCCACCACGGGCTATAACACCGCCACCACCTTCAAACGGATGCTCTCCTATCCGGGCGGCAGCCGCGACGCATTTGGCTTCGACAGTGGCTCGCGGTCTCTGCCCGGCGCGATCCCCAGCGACAAACGCATCATCCAGGGCAAGTTCACAGCGGCGCAACTGCAGGAGTTCGGCCGGTCGTTTTCGAGCAATTGGGAGCCGACGACGATCTCCAGCATGCGGCCGGAACAGAGCTATTCAGTGGTTGGCGGCAACACATTTGGCCGGATCGGCATCGTCGGCGCGCTGACGTTCTCCAACCGTCCGCAGAACCAGTTCGAGGTCCAGCGCTTCATCCGGCAGGGCAGCCAGGGGCCGCTGATTTTCACCGACTACGACCGCTTCGACAGCGGCAACGAATCGGCGCGTCTTGGCGGCGTGCTGAACCTTGCGATAAAACTCACCAACAATCACAAGATCGTCTTCCGCAACACGCTCACCCGCGACTCGGACAAGGAAGCTCGAGAGTTCCAGGGCTACGACGGATCCAACGACGGCACGCTGTTCTCTCAGCGCCTGCGCTGGGTCGAGCGTGGATTGCTTTCAAACAGCGTGGAAGGCGTCCACTCCCTGCCTTCATGGGGCAACAGCCAGATCCGCTGGCAGTTCACCACCTCCTCTTCGAGCCGCAACGAACCGGATATGCGCGAGGTCATCCGCGGCCAGCTCGACGACGGCCGGTTCATCTACCTCGGTCTGTCGTCCTCGGGCCAGCGATTTTTCACCGACTTGAACGACCGCATCTACGAGCCGCAATTTGAGTTCTCGAAGCCCTTCTTCAAAGGCCCGCTCACCGGCATGTTCAGCGCCGGTTTCCGCGGCACTTTCCGTGAACGCGATTTCCAGGCGCGCCGATTCCGTTTCATCCCCCAGCGCTCATCGACGCTGCCGCTATTTGCCCCGTCCAACGAGTTGTTTTCCGAATCCAACATCCGCCCCGACGGCTTCCAGCTGATCGAATTCACCCGTGCCACCGACCGCTACGACGCAACGATGGACATTTACGCCGGCTACGCCATGGTGGATTTCAACATCGGACCCCGCTGGCGATTCATCACCGGCGTCCGCGTCGAGGACGCTTCGATCTTCGTGAACACGCTGGATCCGCTCGTGCCCAACGCGAAGCCGCAGGCCGCATCGCTGGTCAATCGCGACCCAATGCCCTCAGCCACTGTCATTTACGCCTTGACCCCGCGCATGAATCTTCGCGGGGGCTATTCGCAGACGGTTTCCAGGCCGGACTTCCGCGAGCTATCCCCGTTTGACTTCAACAATGTTTACGGCGGTTTCGTCACCCAGGGGAACCCCAATCTGCTGCGCGCCACCATCAAGAACACCGACATCCGCTGGGAGTATTTCTTCGGCGGCAATCAACTGCTGGCCGCCAGCTTCTTCAAGAAGGATTTCACCAACCCGATCGAGGTCACCATCCTGCCCTCAAACGATCTCCGCCAGACCTACGTCAACGCCAAGGGCGCCCACAACACCGGCATTGAACTCGAGTCCCGGACCCAATTGCGCAAACTGCACCACCGCCTCAGCGAGTTCGGCGTTCAGGCCAACTTCACCTATGTCGATTCAGACATCGCAATCCGCGATTCCGACGCCACGCTGCTGACCTCATCCAACCGTCCGTTGCTCGGTCAGTCGCGCTACCTCTTTAACTTCAGTACCGAATGGCGCCGGCCCAAGTGGCGCTCCGACGCCCACTTCGACGTCAACTATGTCGGCCGCCGCATCTCCGACGTCGGCACTTTCGGTGTTCCCGACATCTACCAGGAAGCCATCACATCGCTCGACTTCAGCTATCAGTACTCGCTGACCGAATCAGGCAAGTACACCGTCAAGTTCACCGCTGAGAACCTTGCCGACAACCACTACCACTGGACGCAAGGTCCGTTCACTCAGCGCAGTTTCCGTCTGGGTCGCACCTTCTCGGGCGGCCTCACCGTGTCCATCTTCTAACGACAGAACCCGAATCCGAAAAAGCAAGACAGGAGAACTATGTTCAGAAAGACTTTATCCCTGGCAATGGCGCTTTGCGGTCTCGCTGGCGCCCTCATCGCCGCGCCTCCGCTGCGATCCGCTTCGACGGCCAGCGTCCAGCGCGCGGCGGCCCTCGACATCCAGGAGACCGGTATCGCCGCCTGGATCTGGACAGACAAGATCTGGTATGGCATGGGCGAATCGGCCACGCTGAACTGGACTGTCAAAACCGATGGCGAAATCGGCCCCTATACGATGGTCGTCTATCGGCAGAACAACCAGACCGGTGTGAAGACCTACTTCCCCAACCACACCACCGAACCCACCGACCTGACCGGCAACGCCGTGGGCGAATTCACGGCCTACGAACTCGGTGACACTGAGAAGGGCGTCCTGCTTGGCGAAGGCGGTCTGATTGGCGGCGCCGCCACCATGCCCGAGGAGCCAGGCATGCACAGCTTCGTGGTCGAGTTCCGCAGCGCCGACGGCAACCGCATCCTGAAGACCTGCTACATGAAAGTTGTTGTGATCACCGACTTTGTCGACGTCACCGGCAACATCGAGGACGATGTCACCTGGACAAACGATAAACTCTACCGTCTCAATGGCGTCACTTATGTCCGCAACAACGCGACGCTGACCATCGAGCCCGGCACCGTCGTCATCGGCCAGCCCGGCTCCGAACCGCCGTCGGTTCTTGTCATCACGCCGAACGGCAAGATCATGGCCGAAGGCACCGCCAGCCGCCCGATTATTATGACCTCCGCGCTGCCGATGGGCGAGCGCAGCCGCGGCGACTGGGGTGGTCTCATCATGCTCGGCAAGGCTCCGATCAACGTTGGCGCCGGAGCCGGCGGCAAGGACAACCAGACGGGCGAGTTCTACATTGAAGGGCTGCCTGCCGGCGTCGACACCCGCTACGGCGGCGACGATCCGGAACACAACTGCGGCACGCTGCGCTACGTCCGCGTCGAATTCGCCGGCTCGATCTTTGCTCCAAACAACGAAGCCAACTCCTTCACCTGGGGCGGTTGCGGATCCAAGACCAAGGCTGAATTCCTCCAGGCTATCTATGGCCTCGACGATTCCTTCGAGTGGTTCGGCGGCTCCATGAACGCCAAGAACCTCATCGGCGGACTCGGCGCCGACGACTTCATTGACTTCCAACTCGGCTTTACCGGCAAGATCCAGTACGGCATCTTCTATCAGGACGAAGACTCCACCGGCAACCGCGGCATGGAAGGAGACAACAGCGAATACGACCAGGGCGCTTCGCCGCTCTCCAAGCCCGAAATGTACAACCTCACCTTCATCGGCTCCGGCGTCCCCGGCTTCGATGAATCCAACTCGCCGGGCATCTACCTGCGCCGCGGCGCCGGGGCCAACGTCTACAATGCCCTCGTCACCCGCTTCTACAGCAACGGCCTTCACATCGACGGCTCCTCCACCCAGGCCCAGATCGACAACAGCAATATCACCATGGACGGCATCCTGCTCTGGAACAACAACCTCTCGGCAGGCTCCGGCGACACCATCGAATCGCAGGTCCATTCCAGCACCCAGAGCTTCGCCAAGGGTGAACGCGGCGAGGGTAAGAATTTCCTGGTCGCCGACCCGAAGATGCGCCGAGCCTTCGAGTTCAGCGATCCCGACTTCAGGCCCATGCCTGATTCCCCGATCTTCAGGGCCAATTGGGTCCAGGCTCCTGATAACGGGTTCTTCGACCAGCGAGCTCGTTTCGCCGGCGGAGCCGGTGCCGATGCCTGGTGGCAAGAGTGGACTTTCTTCGTTACCGAACAGGCGATGAAGAAGTAAGCCGGCAAATTACTCCGTCCTAACTGCCGGCTGTGGCGCCGGGGACTATGCTGGCCTGCCAAAACGGGCCGCGCATGCCTCCGGCGCCCCTTTTCTTTGCCGTCACGGTGCGCCGAATCACAGCTCGAGAGCATCTATAGAATTGCAATGCTCGACCACCTTGCCCCAGTCCTATTTGCCGGAATGATCCTCATGGCGTCGAACGCCGCCGGCGCGGCTTTCCCAGATCCCAGGACCGATGAAGCCAAAGCCCAGCAGAAAACCGTGAAGAAAGCCGTCCTTGCTGGCGGTTGCTTCTGGTGCACGGAGGTCGTCTTTGAACACATCGAAGGCGTGGTGGATGTCGTCTCCGGCTACTCGGGCGGGACGAAAGAGACCGCAGACTACGAAACCGTCAGCACGGGCCGCACCGCCCACGCCGAGGCTATTGAGATCACCTACGATGCGTCAAAGATCACCTACGGCCAGTTGCTGAAGGTCTTCTTCGAGATCGCCCACGACCCGACCACCCTGAACCGCCAGGGCCCGGATATCGGCCCGCATTACCGCTCGGCCATCTTCGCTTTGAACGCCGAGCAGAAGCAGATCGCCAGGGACTATATCGCTCAACTGGGCATGGCGAAAGTGTTTCGTAACAAGATCGTCACCGAACTGACAGATTTCAAGGCCTTCTACGTCGCCGAAGGGTACCACCAGAACTACTGCCGGCGGAATCCGACGAACCCCTACATCATGTACAACGCCCAGCCGAAGGTGGAGAAGCTGAAGAAGTCGAAGCCTGAGATACTCAAAAAGTAACCCGGCGCTTCAGCCGATCCGCAAACCCATCAGAACGGCCAATTCGATGGCCTGGGAGGCCGTAATGGTGCAGGTCCTCAGACCGGCGCCGTCGATGATGATCCGCTCGATCGCCGCGCCGCGCAGATCGCACTCCCGCCATACAGACCGGCTGAGGTCCGCGCCGCTCAGTGAACACTGGCGGAAGAGGCAGTTTTCGGCTCTCACCGCAGCCAGGTCGGCATCGCCCATCTGATTTGAGGTGAACTCACAGGTTGTCAGGGAAGCCTCGCGCAGGACAGCGTACTTCAGGTCGCAGCCTTCGAAAAGGACATCATGAAGCGTGCAGCCGGAGGTCTTGACCCCGGTCATCCGGCAGTCGATGAACTCGACACGCTGGGCCTCCAAGGAATGGAAGACGCAGTTGGAGAAGTCACAGTTGCTGAACTGAACATCGTCCCAGCGGGCCGCGGAAAAGACCGCCTCGCTGAACGAGACCTTCTCAACCACCGAGGAGAACATACGGCTCTTCGGCAGGGGTTTCGAGGACAAATCGCCTTCGGTGAGCCGTGCGTCGCGGATGGTCTCGCCCGACAGCATGGCGGCTGCGCCGGCCGGTTCCAAATCCTCGAAGTGCGGCAGGGCGGCCGGTTCTCTTTCCGGCTGCTTGTTCGATTTGCGGGGCGGCATTCGAGTGCAGGATAACGCAGCGGTCATCCAAAGGCCATTTTGGGAAGTCTGCACACCTGCCATCGTGATAGGATTCCTGTTTGCAGGCTGCCATGTCTTTAACTTCCCTACAGCAGGAGCGCGCCTTTGCCGCGTTGAACTCTTTCTCGATTGAGTTGCCATCCTGGGGTTTCGCCAACACCGGCACCCGGTTTGGCAAGTTCATCCAGGCGGGCGCGGCCACCACAACGCCGGAGAAGATCGCCGACGCCGGCCAGGTCCATCGATTCACCGGATGCTGCCCTACCGTGGCCATGCACGTCCTCTGGGACTTTCCCAGCGGACTCGGCGATGTCCCGGCCGTTTTGGCCGCGGCGACGCAATCCGGCGTCCGAATCGGCGCCATCAATCCCAACGTCTTCCAGGACCAGCAGTACAAGCACGGCTCGCTCGGCAACCCCGACGCGGCGGTCCGCGCCATGGCGCTTCAGCACATTCTCGACTGCGTCGAGATCCAGAAGGAGACCGGTTCGCGCGATCTCTCGCTGTGGTTCGCCGACGGCACCAGTTTCCCCGGCTCCGGCTCGGTCCGGTCGCGCAAGCGATGGTTCCAGCAGGGGCTCGCCAGGGTCCACGAGGCGCTGCCTGAGAAGGCGCGCATGCTGGTTGAATACAAGCCCTTCGAGCCCGCCTTCTACGCCACCGACATCGCCGACTGGGGCATGGCCTATCTGATGGCGAAATCGTCGGGCGAAAAGGCGCGCGTGCTCGTCGATACCGGCCACCACTACCAGGCTCAGAACATCGAACAGATCGTCGCCTGGCTGCTGGATGAGGACATGCTCGGCGGCTTCCACTTCAACGACCGCCGATATGCCGACGACGACCTGACGCTCGGCTCCATAGATCCCTATCAGGTCTTCCGCATCTTCCATGAAATCTGCTTCTGGGAGTGGGAGAATCAACGGCGGGCCGACATCGCCTACATGGTGGATCAAAGCCACAACCTGAAGAACAAGATTGAAGAGATGATCCAGACGGCGATGACGGCTCAGGAACTCTACCTGAAGGCCGCGCTGGTGGACCATGAAGCGCTGGCCGCGGCCCAGGCCGACTCGGAGATCGTGGATGCCGAAGAGTGCCTGCGCGCGGCATTCTTCACCGACGTCCGGCCAGTGCTGCGCGAGTGGCGGCAGGCGTTGGGACTGGCTCCGGAGCCGTTGAAGGCGTTCAGGGCCTGCGGGTATCTGGAGCAGGCGGCCTTGGAGCGTGGGCCGAAAAACCTCGGCGCCGTGTCGAGCTACGCCTGACGTGACGGGTTGATTCGGAGGTAGAACCGTGGCGGGAAAATTCGCGGACCTTGCGGCCCGCATGGACCAACTCAACGAATTCGACCGTGAGCCGATCGCGGACTCGCATCTACAGGGCGCGGGCCGCTTTGCCGGCCTGTTCGCCGGCGAGCACGTCGCTGCGACCGAGTTCGTCATCGGCGCGTTCTTCGTCATCCACGGCGTCGCCGCCGAGGATCTGATTTATGGTCTGCTGCTCGGCAACCTGCTGGCCGTGCTCTCCTGGACGCTGGTCTGCGCGCCCATCGCCATCCGCACGCGCCTGACGCTGTATTGGTACCTGCGCAAGATCGGCGGCCCGGGCTTCATGATGATCTACAACGTGGCCAACGCGGCGTTGTACTGCATCCTTGCCGGGGCGATGATCTCGGTTTCGGCCACCGCGCTGGCCGACCTCATCGGACTGCCGGGGACGCCGCTGGGCTCGATTCTGCCGACCTCGGCCGGTTGGGTCGCGATAGCCATCGCGCTCGGTACGGCGTTCACGCTGATGGCGATCCTCGGCTTCGAGGCGTTGAGCAAGTTTGCCGGCATCTGCAGCCCATGGATGTTTGTCGTCTTTGTCGCCGGAGCCGTCGCCACGCTGCCTAAACTCGGCGTCTCGGCGGATCTGTCAAACCTCTGGGAGATCCTGTCGACCAAGGTTTGGAACGGTCAGGCGACGCCGGGCCAGGAACAATACGGCTTCTGGCAGATCACGTTTTTCGCTTGGTTCTGCAATCTGGCCATGCACATCGGCCTCAGCGACATGGCGCTGTTCCGGTTTGCAAAAAGGCCTTGGTACGGCGTGTTCACAGCCACCGGCGTCTACCCTGGGCATTTCCTTGCCTGGCTGTGCTCGGGCGTAATGGTGGCCGCCGTGGGACGTGAAATGACGCCCGGAAAGATGGCCTATGAGGCTCTTGGCGTGGCCGGGGTTTTTGCTGTCATGCTGGCTGGCTGGACGACGGCGAATCCCACGCTGTACCGCGCCGGCCTGGCTATCCAGTCGGTCACGCCCAACTGGCCGCGCTGGAAGATCACCCTCTGGTGCGGAGCCGTCACCACGGCTTTGGCCTGCCTGCCGGTGTTCTTCCTGAAGCTGCTCGATTACGTCGCGCTCTACGGACTCATTTTGATGCCCGTCGGCGCCATCGTTTTCGCCGAGCATTGGATCCTGCCCCGGCTCGGCGTGGATAAGTATCTGGGCGAGACCAAGAAGGTGTTTCTAAATTGGCGGGCCCTGGCCGTCTGGTTCGGTACCCTGGCCATCGCCTGGGTGTTGCCGATGCACCTTTTCTACCGCTGGCTGCCGTGCTGGTTCATCGCCGCCGGCGCCTACACGCTGCTGAGGAGGATGGGCAAATGAAGACCGCGTTTCTGACCGCCGCCATCCTCTGCCTGCTTGGCTGCCTCTGGTCGTCCTGGTCCTACTTCGCCGGCGGTCTGCCGCGAGAGGTCTTCCTGCGGCAGTTCGGAATTGCGAGCATTGGCTGGTTTGTTGCAGCCACTTGGTGGGCCTACAGGAAGTAGGGTTGTTCGGAAGCCCGCTGGCTGCCTGCTAGAACGAGCGCAGGATCCTGGCCGGCAACGTGAACAGCGCTCCGATCAACTCGAAGACGCCGCCCACCACGATGCCCAGCAGCTTGAATGGCAGCAGGATGAGCCAGACCAACGGGAACAGGATCAGGGCCAGGATCGCCAGTGGCCAGCAAATGACGCACAGAATGAGAAAAAGCAGGAACCCGACCATTCGAGTCGAACCTCCGTTCACTGATAAGAACGAATCCCGCGGTGCAGGAGTTCCCTAAACCGGAACAGCCTCGTGGGCATGGTAGCTGCTGCGCACCAGCGGTCCGGACTCGACGTGCGAAAATCCCATCTCCAGCCCGGCGCGCTTGAATTCCGCGAACTCGGCCGGCGTCACATACCGCAGCACCGGCAGGTTCATTGGCGTGGGTCGGAGATACTGCCCGATGGTGGCGATCTCGACGCCATGCGTGCGCATGTCCCGGAGCGTCTCGATGACCTCTTCATTTGACTCGCCGAGCCCCACCATCAGTCCAGACTTCGTGGGTATTGACGGCTTCATCGTTTTTGCCCGCGCAAGCAAATCGAGCGAGCGCTCATATCGCGCACCCATCCGAACCTGCCTGTACAGCCTCGGCACGGTTTCGATGTTGTGGTTGAGCACGTCCGGCGCGGCATCCATCACGATTCGCAGCGCGGCTTCGTCGCCCTGGAAGTCCGGGATGAGAACTTCGACGCGGCAGCCGGGAATCCGTTCCCGAATCGCTTGGATGGTCATGGCGAACGCGCCGGCGCCGCCGTCGGCCAGGTCGTCGCGATTCACCGACGTAACCACCGTGTAGCGCAGCCCCAAGACCTCGCAGGCCTCGGCCACGCGCGCCGGTTCGTCGTACTCAACCGCCAGCGGGGCGCCTTTCTGCACGGCGCAGAAACCGCAACGGCGGGTGCAGAAGTTGCCCAGGATCATGAACGTCGCCGTGCGGTGGTTCCAGCACTCGCCCATGTTCGGGCACGCGGCCGACGAGCAGACGGTGTTCAGTCGCAGCCGCTCAACCAGGCCCTTTAACTCAGCGAAGTTCTCGCCCGCCGGCGCGGGCGCCTTGAGCCACTCGGGCCTCTTCTTCGATCTTTCCAGCTGAATCAGCACTTATCTATTAGGATATCGTGCCGCTGCTCGGGGCTTCAGGATATCGCCGCCAGCCGGGCCTCCACCTCTCCCTTGAACACCTCGTCGTTCAGCCCGCCCAGGTTGATCTCGACATTAGCCAGCGCGCCGCTGCGGGCCGCGTCCGACAATGCACGGGCCGTGACGACATCCGAGGCCACCTTGGACGGACAGGCTTCCGCCAGCGTGGCGAGCCGCGCCGACAACTGATGCACCCGTTCCGCGGTCTCCAGCGGAACCAGCGTCGCCCCCTTCATCGCCGCCCCGATCGCCTCCGCACGGCCGTCCGTGCCTTTCGGAATCCGGTAGGCGGCAACAACGGCGTCGTAGGACTCCGCATCGCGCTCTACTGCCTGGGAAAACCATCTCCGGTCCGCTTCAAACTCCCCGGCCGGCAGCTTTGACAGCCTCGCCACCATCTCCCCAAGCGCCGCCGCCATCGCCGCCGCCGCAGCTGCGGCCGACCCGCCGCCCGGTGTCGGCGTAGGCGCGGCGAGGGATTCCAGAAACTCATTCAGGCCCGTCCTGCCTTCCAGAGCCTGCTCGACCCGGTTTTCCAGCACCATCGGCGGGCGGAACTCTTCCACCTTCAGGAAATGCTCAGCGGCCATTTCGATCGCCCGTTTCGGGATCAGCCCGATGATCTCGCTGCCCTCGATTTCCACGCCGCGAGCCGCCGCCAGTTGCTTTACACGCTCGTAGACTACATGGACCGGGGTTGTCTCGAAGTCGGTCAGGTTCATCGACACCTGCGCAAGGTTGCGCGACTCAAGCATCACGCCCATGCCCTTCACGCACGGCATCCCACCCGATGATGTCCTCACCGTCCTGGCGATCTCCTTGGCCAGCGCCAGGTCGTCACTCTGCAGGTTGATGTTGTAGGCAATCAGGAACTTCCTCGCCCCCGTCACCGTCGCCCCGGCGGTCGGATGGAGTTCCGGCCCGCCGACATCCGGCGCCCGGTCCGGGTCGGTCTTCACCGCCTCTCGCAAACCCTCGAATTGCCCCCGACGGATGTTCTCCAGTCCGCGCCTGTCTTCGCGCCGGGCCGCGGCTTCATAGAGGTACGCCGGCACGCCAAATCGTTTCCACATCTCAGTGGCGGCCTTTTCGGCCAGCTTCACACACTGATCGAGGGTTACGCCCGCAAGTGGAACAAAAGGCACCACATCAGCGGCGCCAATTCGCGGATGGACGCCGGTGTGGCAGGTCAGGTCGATCAGTTCGACGGCCTTGCCGATGCCGTTCAGCGCGGCTTCGATGACGGTCTCGGGCGGCGCGGCGAAGGTGATCACACTGCGGTTGTGGTCGGCATCCATTTCGATGTCCAGCACCACCGCCCCAGGCGCCGATGCGATGGCCGCGGTGATCGCTGCCACCTTTGCGCGGTCGCGTCCCTCAGAAAAATTGGGTACGCACTCGACAAGTTTTCGCATCAGATGCCTCCTTGGCGGTAGACGGGTTTTCCGGCGCGGTAGGACAACTTCAACAGATTCGCCCCCAAGTAGTAGGGGATCTCGCGGTAGTCCTGGACGTTGAAGAGAGCGAAGTCGGCCGGGCGTCCCGATGCGAGCATCCCGGCGCTCTCGACGCGCCTCAGGGCGGCGGCGGCATTGATGGTCACTGCGGTGAGCGCCTCGGCCGGCGACATGCGCATCTGCGCACAGGCCAGCGACATCACCAGCGGCAGCGACGGAGTGGGGCTGGATCCGGGGTTGAAGTCGGTTGCCAGGGCGACGGCCGATCCCGCGTCGATCAATGACCGCGCCGGAGCGTATCTGCTCAAGCCCAGATGCAACACCGATACAGGCAACAAAACGGCGATCGTCTCTGACCGCGCGAGCAATTCCACATCGGACGGCTCGATGGCCTCCAGATGATCGGCCGACAACGCGCCCCACTTCACCGCCAGCTCAACTGCCCCAATGCTTGAGAACTGCGAGGCGTGGATCTTGAGCCCGAATCCGAGCTTGGCCGCGGCTTCGAAATACCGCGCCGCCTGTTCGACCGAGAACGCCGTGTCGTCGCAGTAAATGTCGGCGAACTCGGCCAGCTTGTGCCGGGCTACTTCAGGCAGCAGTTCGCCACAGACATGGGCCACGTAGCCATCCGGATTCTGCTTCCATTCCGGCGGGATCGCATGGGCCCCCAGGCAGGTCGGGACCACTTCAGCCGGGCCGTTCACACGGTGCAGCGCGCGCAACAACCTGAGTTCGAGGCCCGTCTCCAGACCGTAGCCCGACTTGGCCTCGGCCAGCAGCGTCCCATGGCTGGCCATGAGTCCGAGCGAGCGCGCCGCAGCCGCCTCCAGACCCGCGGCCGTTGAGGAGCGAACCGCCTTGACCGTCGACAGAATCCCGCCGCCCGAGGCCGCGATCTCTTCATAGGTCGCGCCGCCGATCCGCTTTTCGTAATCCGACAGCCGCGGGGCGGGGAACAGCAGATGAGTGTGGCAATCAACCAGGCCGGGCACAACCACGCAGCCCGATGCGTCGACTTCCTTCGCTTTCTTCGCCTGTGTGAGATTCTCGATCCGCGACGCCGACCCCACTTGGGTGATCCGCCCGTTCTCCACCAGCATCGCCGAGCCGGTCAGCACGCCAGGCCGCGACATCTCCGCGCCCCGCCTGGCGCGTAAAGGCCCGCGCATCGTGACAATCTGGCGCGCGCCGCGAACCAGCAGAGCATCGGGAGGCGCCGCCGCCGGTTGGCGTGTAGATTCGTGCGCGCGCTTCATCCGGCAGCCTGGCCTTGAGCCGGGGAGGCCGGATACGGCAGCCTGATGCCTTGCTGCCGGGCGAAGCGTTGCGCCTCAACGTAGCCAGCATGAGCATGCCGGACCACGCCCAGTCCTGCGTCGCAACGCATCACGCGCTCCGCGCATCGGCCTGCTTCGTCAGTGCCATCCACCACGGTCACCTGCCCGGCGTGCATCGAATACCCGATGCCCACACCGCCGCCGTTATGGAAACTCACCCAGCTTGCCCCGGCGGCCGTGTTCAGCATGGCGTTGAGCAGCGGCCAGTCGGCGATGGCGTCGCTGCCGTCCTTCATCGCTTCGGTTTCGCGGTAGGGCGACGCGACCGACCCGCAGTCCAGATGGTCGCGGCCGATGACAATCGGCGCCAGCAGCCGTCCCGTCCCGACCATCCGGTTCATCTCCACCGCGAAGGCGTCGCGCTCACCGTAGCCTAGCCAGCAGACCCTGGCGGGCAGCCCCTGGAAATGCACCTTGTCATGCGCCAGTTTGATCCAGCGCGCCAGAGTTCTGTTCTCCGGGAACATCTCAAGCACCAGTTTGTCGGTGGCATGGATATCCTCGGCCTCGCCCGACATCGCCACCCAACGGAACGGCCCGCGGCCCTCGCAAAACAGCGGCCGGATGTATTCGGGCACGAATCCCGGAATGCGAAACGCGTCCGCCACTCCGCGGTCGGCCGCCATCCGGCGGATGTTGTTGCCGTAGTCGAAGGCAATGGACCCGCCCGCCTGAAGCGCCAGCATCGCTTCCACATGCCGGGCGATGGAATCCATCGATCGCTCCATGTAGCCTCGTGGATCGGACGCCCGCAGCGCCGCGGCTGCCTCGACTGTCAATCCGCTGGGAATGTAGCCGTTCAACGGATCGTGGGCCGATGTCTGATCGGTCACCAGATCGGGCCGCACCCCCCGCCTGGCGAGTTCCGGCACGACGTCCGCGCAGTTGGCAGCCAAGCCGACCGACAGCGGTTCAAGGTTCATGACAGCTTCGTCGATCCACTTCAGCGCCTCATCGAGCGAATGCGTCAGCCGGTCACAATAACCTGTCGCAATGCGCCGCCGGATTCGGGTTTCGTCCACTTCGACACACAGCACCGCCCCGCCGTTCATGGTCACCGACAACGGCTGTGCGCCGCCCATGCCGCCCATTCCGCCGGTGAGTACCCAGCGGCCCTGCAGCGTCCCGCCAAAATGGCGTTCAGCCGCCGACGCGAAGGTCTCGAACGTCCCCTGCAGGATGCCCTGCGTGCCGATGTAGATCCAACTGCCGGCCGTCATCTGGCCGTACATGATCAGGCCAGCTCTTTCCAGATCGCGGAAGTGTTCCCAGTTCGACCAGTGCCCGACGAGATTCGAATTGGCGATTAGGACCCGCGGAGCTTGCTCGTGCGTCCGGAACACGCCCACCGGCGTTCCCGATTGAACCAGCAGGGTTTCATCGTCTTCCAGCCTCAATAGCTCGCCGACCATTGCGTCGAATGACGGCCAATCCCGCGCCGCTTTTCCGCTGCCACCGTAGACGACAAGATCCTGCGGCCTCTCGGCCACCTCCGGATCCAGGTTGTTCATCAACATGCGGATAGCCGCTTCCTGCCGCCATCCTTTGGCTGTCAGCGCGGGACCGCGCGCTGCGCGAACAACTCGGTTCATCGCCTCCAGTGTACGCCCACTGCTTAACGAAAGACGACCAGATCGTGCACCGCAATCTTCGCGCCCGTCGAATTCGTGTGCTTTACCCCGGTCACCACCAACTTCACCGTGTGCTTTCCGCGCTTCATCTTGAAGGCGTGGCACACGCTCTCCTGGCCCTTGTCCCTGGGCTCATCGGGATAAACATCCACAGTATTCGCCTTTTTGCCGTCGATCCAAACTTCGGCAAAACCACCCGAAGCCAAATACGGTCCGACGACGATGAAGCCTGTCCCTTCAAACGAAATTTCCGCCGTCGCGCCTTTCACGTCTGAGACCTTCGTCGTCTTCTGGTCTTTCCAGTTGCCGGCGAATTTCCACCGCGCATCGCTCACCGGGACGCGCTCGACCGGCGAGCCATAGTCGTCCCAGATCTCCAGTTTCGGCGGCTTCGGCGCGGCCATGACCACGTGGAGCGAATCGCCGTCCAGCCGCCCGCCATTGGCCTCGGCCAATTTGATCGATCGCTGCAGCGACGACTCGACGATGGTCTTAAACGTGTATTCGGTGTAGCTGAACTTCTTGTCGGCGATCGCCGGGATGCCCGATTTCCAGATGTCCGGAATCGCCTCATAGCCCATCGCCACGCCCAGCACGCCGGCTGCCGACGACGGATTGCAATCGGAATCCTGCCCGGCCCGCGTCGAGATGACGACGGTCTTTTCCATGTCGCCGCCGCCGTAGAGCAGACCCAATGCGATGTAGGCGCCGTTGATCTTGGCGTCGATGTTGAACGGATCCAGCGCGCCAGCAGGGCACGGCTCGCGCTTGTTCCACTTCTTCTCGATCTCGCGCCAGTTGGCCTCCCAGTCATTCGGATACTGCTTGTGCCAAGCCAGCACGTCGGTGATCAGCATGGCGTAAGGGCTCTTCGCCGGGATGCACGACAGGCCCGCCTCCACCAGCTTGCGCGGATCCTTCTCAAAGAACGCCGCCGAGTACATGCAACTCACAAACACACCGCCGTAGATGCCGTCGCCGTAGTTCATCACCCGCCCGGCGCGCATGGCGATGTCCACCGCCGGACGCAACATGCCCGGCGCCATTAAACCGACGAAATCGGCTTCGATCTGGAAGTCGATGTCATTCGCGTGGCTGTTGAACTTCGGCGTCCCGGCCAGACGTGCCGGCACGCCCCGCCGCAGCGCCCGCCGCGCAGCCAGGTTGGCGTGCCAGAGCGCATACTTGGCGTCCTTGAACATCGCGCCAAAGTCCTCGGTTGTGGCGTTCAGCCCCTTGTCGTCCAGCACCTGGGCGAAGGTCATATCGACGTAGAGGTCGTCCTGGTTGATCGAATTTGAAATTTTGTCCGGCGACCACTTGGGCAGCTTGTCCGACGGGATGATCTGTTCCTTGTAACGGAACTCGGTGGGCGCGCCGTAGCTCACCCCGATCATCTGGCCGGCCCAGCCGCCGGCGATTTTGTCCTTCAATACCTTTAGTGGAATCGAGGCCTGCGGTTGCGCAGGACAGACGCAGGCAAACAGCATCAGTGCAACGATGGAACGCATGGGTCTCTCCGCGTTGAAGCTATCAACCCGACTCCCGCCGCGTCAACCTTACAAACCAGGCGTCATTTCACCGCCAGCCGCCCGCCCATCAGAACCATCGGCACCCACAGCACAATCAGTCCGATCTGGTACCACCATTGAATCTGCCCCCAGGTCATCACCGCCGATAGGATACCCATCAGCAGGCCCCATAGAATCAGGTAGACGACATGGCGTGACGGATCGCTCTTTCCCAGTTTCGCTGTTACGAAGCCCGCAGGGATCGAAAACAGGCACGAGGTGGCGAGCACCACCGCCGTCACCCAGTCAGGCGGAATCTGGCCATCACGGTAGTCGTTCGGCAGCATCTTGCGCAGGACGAAATCAAAGCAGACCACTAGAACGCCGGTGGTCATCCAACCGGCCAGAACAGCGACAATGGAGCGGAACATCAGCAGATTGTAAGACAAAGCCGGCTTTCTGTAAATGCCAACCTGTCGTAGCCGTCAGGAATCCTGCCGCGCCGCGCAACCCATCTCGTGCCGTTCGCGTTATGTATCAATAGGGAGCCCGAAACATGAAGGTATCCGCCATCGGCGTCATCTGGCTTGCCGCCGTCTCGCTTCTGTCAGCGCAGGATGCGCAGCCGCGCCAGGTCATGCAGCCGTCCGAGGATCAGCAGCAGGGCGGCTGGCCCGATGCCTCCAGCCAAGCTGACGGCAACTATGTTCTGAAACAGGGAACCCGCATCCCGCTCACCGTCCTCACCACGGTCAGCAGCAAGAACGCCGCCCCCGGCGACCAGGTCTATCTGCAGACGCTGATCCCCGTCTCCGACGGCGGCCGCATCGTCATCCCGGCGGGCAGTTACGTCAACGGGACCATCACCCAGGCCCAGCGCAGCGGCAAGGTGAAGGGCAAGGGCCAGCTCTATCTGCGCTTCGATTCGCTGATGCTGACCAACGGCAGGACCATCGACCTCACCGGCCGCCTCGGCTCCATCGACGGATCCAACCCCGGCACGCTGAACCGCGATGAAGGCAAAGTCACCAGCGACGGCCAGAAGGGGACCGACGCCATGATCGTCGGCGGTACCGCCGCCAGTGGCGCGGCCATGGGCGGCTGGATCGGCGGCCAGGGAAGGGATGCCGCAATCGGCGCAGGCGCGGGCGCGGCAGCCGGACTCGCCGGCATATTGCTTACCCGCGGACCCGATGCCATCCTCGAACGGGGTTCCACTCTGGACATGGTCTTGAACCACGATCTCGTGCTTACATCAGACGACATCGCCGGCGCCGGAACCGGGGCCGGTTTCCGTCCGCCCACTCCCCGCCCTGCGCGGCAGGGTGGCCAAAACAACCGCCGCATCCCCATGCGCACGCCCGGTATGGGCCGCGGCATCCCCTGGCCATAATCCGACTAGAAGCTGATCGTTGTCGCGCCGCCGGCAAGCCAGTCGGCCAAGATCGAAACGCCCGCTACCTGGATCTCCTTGCGTCCGTCGCCAATGTTCAGTCCCCGGAAAGTGCAACACGATCCGCAGGCCGCAATTACGCCCCCGCCGGCTGCGAACTTCGAGATCAACTCATCCAGACCGAGGAACGGTTTCACACTCGCCATGTCGGCGGCATGCTCCCGCACCAGATCCACCCCGTCGGAAGCCAGAAACACCATCACTTCCATGCCCGCCGACAACGTCGCATTGGCCACCGTGAAGGCGATTGTCGAACGGTCCGTATTGGCGCCGTGCGTCAGGACGACAACCAGTCTGCGCTTCAATCGCCACCTACGTTGTCTTCAATCCAGGTCATTGCCGCGTAGGCTTGCGGCCATCCAGTCGTCGTGATCGCCAGGATCGCGACGTGGATCAGTTCTTCCTTCGTGCAGCCGGTTTCTACCGCATGCCGCACCGCCGAATGCACGGCCCCTTCATGCCGCGAGCCAATCGCCAGGCCCAGTTTCACCAACCGGCGCGTCTTCTCATCCAGCGGCCCGCCGCTTTCGTGGCACGCCGTCCCCAACTCAGCAAAGCTATCCCATACCTTCGGAAACTTCGCTTTGAACTGATGCACCGATTCCGGGAGCTTCATCCTGTTCTCCTTGCTCAAGCCGGCACTTCCACACCCGCCTCGCTCTTCGGCCGGGCGAACACATATGGACCCTCTGGAATCACCGCCACTTTCGCCGCCGAGCCTGTCTCTACTGCCAGACGGCCGAATGCCTCCGCTGCCGTTGGGAAGATCTCCCCCCACAGCGAGGCGTGATATTCAGCCGGCAGGCCAGGGGTATAGAACCACACCCTGTGGGTCTGACACACCAGGGCAAGTTTCTCCAACTGCCATTGGTCGATGATGACAGGAGAATCCGAAATTGTTTTGAGAAACTCTCCCGCGTCAGCCGACTCCTTTAATAGGCGGGCGAACTCCTGAGCCCCGGCGCCCTCATCACAGGCCGCCAGCAACAGGATGATCCCGCCGGGACGAACCAGATGAGAAGCTGCCGTCACGCCTTTCACGGCCTGATAAAAGGTCAAATCCAACGGATAGCCGGCCGCCGTCGTCACGGCCGCATCCACTCTAGAATCAATCCACTGAGTCGTGTGCTTTCTGACAAATCCGATGCCCTCGGCATGCGCCTGCCGGGGTTCGCCGGCGAAGACTCCGGCGATTCGCCGGCCCTCGGCGAGAACGACATCCATGGCGAAATCGTGGCCCGCCAGTTGCGCGATCTCGAGGAGTTCCTTGTGGAGCGGATTCTCCTCGATGCTGCCTTCGACTGCGCGCGCATCGCGCATGAACCGGGGGCTGTGCAAAGTCCGGATGGTCTCCTCAAAGGCCACCCCTGGGGCGATCAGTTTGCGGCCGCCGCTGAAGCCGGCCATCAGATGCTGCTCGATGAATCCGAGTGTGATGTGGAGGTCTGCTGACACCCAGCGCTTATCTACATACACCGGCGTGCCCGACTTCGTATGGCCCAGCCACTCGTGATCGTCACGGTTGCGCGCGTTGTGGTTGACGATCGGGTATTCGCGCCGGATCTCCTCGCCTAGAATCTCGATTAACTCCGCTTCCGTCGCCTCGCGGTGCAACCCCGTGGCGATCAGGATTCGTGTCTCAGCTTTCGGGATTCCGGCCTCGGCCAACCGCCGCAGCACAGGCGGCAATGTCAGCCGGTTCGGCGCGGGCCGCGTGATGTCGCAGACCGAAATCGCCGCCGAGCGTTTCCCCTTGGCCATCTCGGCCAGCGGCGCGCAGCCGATCGGCGCGTCGAGCGCCTTCTCGATGGCTTCGAGCGGATCCTCCAGGCTCTCGGCCCACTTCACCCTCAGTTCCTGCCATTCCGGACCTTCGGGAAGCGCCACTTCCAACCCGGTCTTGCCAAAAGCGAAGTCGACGGTTTTCATCTCTTCTCAAGATAGCCGCTTCCGTGACTCCCCGGTTCCTGTCCCTGCCCGTGCCGCTACAATAACTCCAATGCCCAGGCTGCTCGCTCTCCTGCTTCTCGCCCTTGCCGCGGCGACCGGCGCGGACTTCGACCTCATCATCCGCAACGCCCGCGTCCTCGACGGCGCAGGCAATCCGTGGATGCGCGCCGACATCGCCGTCACCGCCGGACGCATCGCCGCCATCAGCCAGCTCGGCTCCGCCACGGCGAACGAAACCGTCGATGCCAAAGGCCTCACGCTCGCCCCCGGCTTCATCGACATCCATTCCCACGGCCGCGGCGGCATCCTCTCGGTCCCCTCGGCCGAAAACTACATCCGCCAGGGCGTGACGACCATCCTCGAAGGTCCCGACGGCTCCTCGCCCCTGCCGCTCAAGCCCTATCTCGACAAACTCAGCGCCGCCCGTTTCGCCATCAACGTCGGCTTCCTCGCCGGTCACGGGACGATTCGCTCGCAGGTGATGCGTTCGGAAAACCGTCACTCGACCCCCGCCGAACTCGGCCGTATGAAAGACCTCATGCGCCAAGCCATGCTCGACGGCGCATTCGGACTCTCAACGGGGTTGTTCTACGTCCCCGGCAACTATGCCGCCACTGAAGAGGTAATCGAGATCGCCAAAGTCGCCGGCTCCCTGGGCGGCATCCACATCTCCCACATGCGCGACGAGGCCGCCGGTATCCTCGACAGCGTCCGCGAGACCATCCGCATCGGCGAAGAGGGCAACCTGCCCACCCAGATCACCCATCACAAGATCATCGGCAAATCCAACTGGGGCCGCTCCGCCGAGACACTTCGTTTGGTCGACGAAGCCCGCCGCCGCGGCGTCGATGCCACCATCGACCAATACCCCTACACCGCCTCCTCCACCGGCACCGGCGCCATGTTCCCGCAATGGTCCATGGCCGGCGGCGGCAAAGCCCTGGCCGAACGCCTCGCCTCGCCCGATTCCCGCACTAAGATCAAGGTCGAAATCGTCAACCGCATCCTCAACGACCGCGGCGCCGGCGACCCCAAGAACGTCGTCCTCGCCTCCTGCGGCTTCGACAAATCCCTCGCCGGCAAGTCCCTGGCCGACCTCGCCCGAGCCCGCAACCAGGAGCCCACCCCCGAAAACGCCGCTGAAATCGCCATCGAAATCCAGCTCAAGGGCGGCTGCTCGGCCATCTACCACGCCATCGACGAAACCGACGTCGAGCGCATCATGCGCCACCCGCAGACCATGATCGCCAGCGACGGCGGCATCCCGGTCTTCGGCGTCGATGTCCCCCATCCGCGCAGCTACGGCACGTTCGCCCGAGTCCTGGGCCGCTACGTCCG
This sequence comes from Bryobacteraceae bacterium, assembly GCA_014860455.1. Taxonomy (GTDB): domain Bacteria; phylum Acidobacteriota; class Terriglobia; order Bryobacterales; family Bryobacteraceae; genus PNKE01. The sequence continues at coordinate 75,584 of JACZJQ010000211.1, forward strand.
CGAACGCGGCGTCATCACGCTCGAAGACGCCATCCGCAAAATGACCTCTCTGCCCGCCAACCGCATGGGCCTCACCGGCCGCGGACTCATCCGCCCCGGCATGACCGCCGACCTCGTCCTGTTCGACCCCGCCACCATCGCCGACCGCGCCACCTTCCTCGAACCCCACCAGTACGCCACCGGCGTTTTCTACGTCTGGGTAAACGGAATCCCCGTTCTTGCCGATGGAAAGATGACAGGAAAACTGCCGGGCCGTGTCCTCTATGGACCGGCGCGCAAACCGTAGAAATGATCCACAGCCATCCGGACCCAGTCGGCGACAGCAACGGAGCCGTAACCCGCGCCATGCTCGAAGCGCGTTTCCGCGATCCGTCCTGCCCCCACGGCGCGCTCTATCTCGCCGCGATGGCCGAACTTGCCTCCGAGCCCCTCGCCGGCAAGCATGTCCTGGACTACAACTCCGGCACGGCCGAATTCGGCATCTGGATGGCCACCGAATTCGCCGAAGTCCACCTGCTCGACCCTTCGCCCGCCAACATCGCGCTCGGCCTCGAACGCGCCCAAACCTCCGGCGTCGCCCGCCGCGTCAAAGCCATCCAACTCACAAACCCCGCCGACCTCGACATGTTCGCCGACTCCGCCTTCGACCTCGTCTTCACCCGCACCCCCCTTGCTGAAAT
>JACZJQ010000212.1 GCA_014860455.1 Bryobacteraceae bacterium
CACATAGAGGTTGGCAGGCAGTGTGCGGTTTCATCTCACCAACTGCCATGACCTGGAATCTGATCTCGGACTTGAATTACGCGCTGCGGGGCCTGCGCCGAAGGCCGCTGTTTGCGCTGACGGCGGTGGCGTCGCTTGCGCTGGGACTGGGGGCGAATGCCGCCATCTTCAACCTATTGGATCAGGTGATGTTCCGGACGCTGCCGGTGGAGCGGCCGAACGAACTTGTGGTGCTGACATCGCCGGGTGCGCAGATGGGCCGCACAGAGGGCAGGGACACGTTTTCGTATCCGATGTTCAAGGACTTGCGGGACAATGCGCCGGTTTTCACTGGGTTGGCGGCACGGTTTCCGGCCACTGTGAACCTGAGGACGGCAGCGCAGGCCGAGCCGGTTGAAGGCGAGGTGGTGAGCGGCAACTACTTTGAGGTGCTAGGAGTGCGGGCGCATATGGGCCGGGTGCTGCAACCGGCCGATGATGTGACGCCGGGGGCGCACGCGGTGATGGTGGTGAGCTACGACTACTGGCGGAATCACATGGCGGCCGATCCGAATGTGATTGGGCGGGTGGTGAGGATGAACAACCACCCGATGACGGTGGTTGGCGTGGCAGAGTCCGGGTTTTACGGATTTGAGCGGGGCGAGGATGCGAGGTTTTTCGTACCGGCGGCGATGAAGGCGTGGGTGACGCCGACCTGGGACGGGCTGAACGACCGGCGCTCGATGTGGCTTCATCTGTTTGGCCGTCTGAAGCCTGGCGTGAGCATCGAACAGGCCGAGGCGGCGATGGAGGCGATGTACCGTCCGATTCTGGAGCAGGAAGTGGCGGGGTTTCCGACGCGGCCATCGGAGCGATTCCGGAAGGAGTTCCTTTCCAAGCGCTTAGAAATGGAGCGGGGTGCGGGCGGGATACCGACTCTGAAGCGGGAGGCGGGCGAACCGGTGATGGTGCTGATGGCAATGGCTTTGGGCGTACTGCTGATTGCATGCGCGAACGTGGCGGGGTTGTTGATTGCGAGGGCGGCGGCGCGGCAGAAGGAGATTGCGGTGCGGCTGGCGATGGGGGCGGGCAGCGGCGACCTGGTGCGCCAGACGCTGGCCGAGAGCCTGATATTGGCGGCGCTGGGCGGGACGGCTGCGCTGTTCGTCGCCTGGTGGTCATTGGACGCTCTGGCGGCGATGCTGCCGGAATCGGCGAGACAGGGCGGGGTGGCGTGGACCATGGACGGGAGGCTGATTGGGTTCCTGATCGCGCTGACGTTGGTTGCGGCGGCTCTGAGCGCGATTGGTCCGGCAATCAGGGCGTCGAGGGCGAACCTGGCGATGACGTTGAAGGACCAGGGCGGCGCGCTGGCTGGGGCGTTTGGGGCGTTGAAGGCGCGGCGGGTGCTGGTGGTGACGCAGGTGGCGTTGTCGCTGGTGCTGGCGGCGTCGACGGCGTTGTTTGCAAGGACGCTGTTGAATCTGGAAAGGGTGGATCCGGGATTCCCGATTGAGAGGACGTTGAAGTTCTCGATCGACGCGACGGGTGCGGGGTATGCGCCGGACCGGACGGCGGGACTGTATGCGGCGCTGGAGGAGAGGTTGCGGGCGATGCCGGGCGTTCAGAGCGTGGCGATTGCGCAACTGGCGATTCTGGAGAATAATTCGTGGTCGAGCACGATCAGGGTGGAGGGTTACCAGCACAAGGAAGACGAGAATATGAATCCGAACTTCAACTCGATCGGTTCGGGGTTCTTTTCGGCGATGAAGATCCCGGTGGTGGGGGGCCGTGAGTTCTCGGCGCAGGATGCGGCTGGTGCAAAGAGGGTGGCGATCGTGAACGAGGAGTTCGCGAAGTACTTTTTCGGCAAGACCAACCCGCTGGGACGGAGGTTCAGGCAGGCGGGCAGCGAGGAGATGATGGAAATTGTGGGCATCGTGCCGGATGTGCGGCACCAAAATCTGCGGCAGGAGGTCAGGCGGTTTGTGTATATGCCTTGGCGGCAGATCGATGATTTGGGCCAAGTCACGGTTTACCTGAGGACGGCGATGGATCCGGAGGGGATTGCGCCCGCGCTGCGGAGGGAAGTGGAGGCGGTGGCGCCAGGCACGGCACTCGGCGAGATCAAGACGATGGAGCAGGTGCTGGACGAGACGCTGATCGGGGATCGCGTGGTGGCCTATCTGTGCATGTTATTCGCGGTGCTGGCGACGCTTCTCGCCGCGGTGGGGCTCTATGGCGTGATGGCGTATTCGGTGGAGCGGCGGACACGAGAGATTGGCGTGCGGGTGGCGATGGG
>JACZJQ010000213.1 GCA_014860455.1 Bryobacteraceae bacterium
ATCCTGTGGATGACCCGAAAACCCCTGGCCTCGGCCTACGGCATGGACGGCGCCTTTAACGACGCGGCCCTCACTATCCTCCCCGGCGCCAACCCGCAGGACGTCGTGAACCGCCTCGACGACCTCCTGCGCCGCTACGGCGGCCTCGGAGCGTATTCAAGAGAGGATCAGCTCTCCCACCGCTATCTCTCCGAGGAGTTCAAACAACTCGCCCAGATGGCGACGCTGTTTCCGGCCATCTTCCTGGGCGTCGCCGCCTTCCTTCTCAATGTGGTCATCACACGGCTCATCACAACGCAGCGTGAGCAAATCGCCATTCTCAAGGCCTTCGGCTACGGCCACATCAGCCTCGCGGTCCACTTCCTCGAATTCGTCCTCCTGATCGTCGCCGCCGGTTCCGCCATCGGCGTCGCCGCGGGCATCTGGCTCGGGCGCGGCCTCAGCGCCATGTATCTCGACTTCTACAAGTTCCCCTTCCTCATCTACGAACTTGAACCGGAGGTGGCGTTCACCGCCGCCGGCATCAGCGCGGCGGCCGCGGTTGCCGGCACTCTGATCTCGCTCATCCGCGTCGCGCGCCTCGCGCCCGCCCAGGCCATGCAGCCTGCATCGCCAGGACGATATCATCGCGGACTTCTGGAGATCGTCGAACTCGGACGCCTCCTCAGCCAGCCTACCCGGATGATCCTGCGAAATCTCGAACGGCGTCCGCTGAAGGCGGTGCTCACTGTCATCGGAACATCGTTCGCGGTGGCCATCCTCGTCAGCGGCATGTTCTTCACTGACTCGATCGACCGCATGATCGACGTCCAGTTCACGCTCGCCCAGCGCGAGGACATGACCGTCAATTTCGTCGAACCTGCCTCCCGCCGGGCCATCTACTCGCTCTCCGCCCTGCCAGGAGTTGAATACGCCGAACCCTTCCGCAGCGTGCCGGCCAGGCTCCGGTTCGGGCACCGCAGTTATCTCACCTCCGTTGACGGTTACCCGCCCGGTTCGCGCCTCAGAAACCTCCTCGACGAACGCTTCCAGCCAGTCGAACCTCCTCCCGAAGGCGTCCTTCTCACCGATCAACTGGCAACCGTCCTGGGTGTCCGCCCAGGACAGATGCTCACAGTCGAGGCGCTCGAAGGAGAGCGGCCGATCCGCCGGACTCCGGTCGTGGGCACGATCAAGGAGTACATCGGCGTCTTCGCCTATATGGAGATCGGCGCCCTCAACAGGCTCATGCGCGAAGGCGACCTGATCTCGGGGGCATGGATGAGCACCAATGCGAGAATGGAATCCGTCCTCTACAAGGAGTTGAAGGAGATGCCCCGCATCGCGTCCACGGTGATTCAGGCCAAGGCGCTCGAAAGCTTCAACGAAACAATGGCCCGGCAGGTGCTCACCTTCGCTTTCTTCAACACGCTGCTCGCCTGCACCATCGCCTTTGGCGTGATCTACAACAGCGCGCGCATCGCCCTATCCGAAAGGTCGCGCGAACTGGCCAGCTTGCGCGTGCTGGGCTTCACTCGCGGCGAGGTCGCCTATATCCTGATCGGTGAGATGGCCCTGCTCACCTTTGCCGCGCTGCCGATTGGAATGGCGATCGGCAGGGCGATCTCCGCCTTCGTGATCAAGAACCTCCAGACCGACCTGTTTCGAATCCCGCTGGTCATCAATCCCAGAACCTACGCCTACGCCGCCCTTGTCGTGCTTCTGTCTGCCCTGGTTTCTGTCTGGCTGATGAAACGTGAACTCGATCGCCTCGACCTTGTGGAAGTCCTGAAGACCAAGGAGTAACGACCTTTGCGCTGGAAAAAGTGGACCTGGATTCTCCTGCTGCTCGCCGTTGCGGCGGTACTCATCACTCGCGGACTCCAACCCCGGCCCGTCCTGGTGGAGGCCGGGGCTGTCCGCAAGGACCGCCTGGAGATCACCATCGAAGAAGAGGGCCGCACACGCGTCACCGATCGCTTCATCATTTCCGCGCCCATCGCCGGACTGGCTCGCCGGATCGATCTGGAGGTCGGAGACCCGGTGGCCGAAGGTGGCATCATAACCACAATCGAACCCGCCAGTCCTGTCTTCCTCGACGACCGCACCCGTGCCGAAACCGAAGCCCAAATCTCCGCCGCCAACGCCGCGGTCAGAAACGCCGAGGACCGCGCCCGGGCGGTCGCCGCCGATGCCGCCTATGCCGCGTCCCAGTCCGAGCGGACCCGCAAGTTGTTCGAGTCCGGAGATGTCTCCAGGGACGCCTACGACCGCGCCCTCAGCCAGGCCCGCCAGACCGAGGCTGTGCGATCCGCCGCCCAGCACGCCGTCGAGCAGGCCCGAAACGCGGTCGAGGCTCTGCATGCGTCGCTTCGCGTTTCCGCTTCCTCCCAGCGCACCGGCAAGCCGGAATCGGTTGTCGTGCGCGCGCCGGCCGGCGGCAGAGTCCTGAAACTCCTCCATGAAAGCGCAGGCATCGTGAATCCCGGCGAACCCCTCATCGAGATCGCCAATCCCCGCGCGCTTGAAGTGGAAGTGGAACTTCTCTCCCCCGACGCGGTCCGCGTTGGCCCTGGGACGCGCGTCCGCTTTGAGCGCTGGGGCGGCGATGCCCCCATTGAAGGACGCGTGCGTAAGGTGGAGCCCACTGCATTCACCAAGATCTCGGCGCTGGGCGTCGAGGAGCAGCGCGTCCGCGTCATCGCCGATCTTACTTCGCCCCGCCAGCAGTGGGATCGTCTCGGCGACGGCTACCGTGTCGAGGCCCGCTTCCTGGTTTGGGAGGGCGACGGCATTCTCACCGTTCCGGCAACGGCCCTGTTCCCTCAGGGCGACGGCTGGGCTGTGTTCGTGATCGAGGGCGGTGTCGCCCGCAGCCGCTCGGTCGGTATCGGCCGCCGCAATGGCCTCTCCGCCCAGGTCCTCGGCGGGCTCAAGGAGGGAGACCGCGTGGTGCTGCATCCCGCCACAACCATCAGCGACGGCACGCAGGTGACCGAACAGAGAACCGAAAACCCTGGGTAGTGCGCCGGACCACCTGATTGATGCTGCGGCTTGTTCAGCCCACCCGCAATCCCGGATACTGGAAGAGTGATCACCAAATTGGCGGCGCTCGCCGCCGCGGGCGCATTGCTCTTCTCCAGCCCGGCATTCGGTTGGGGCCGCGAGGGCCACCAGATTATCGGCCGTCTCGCCACCCTCCATCTTTCGCCGAAGGCAAAGACCCAACTCACCGCGCTGCTCAACCCCGGCGAGACCCTGGAGTCCATCACCACCTGGGCCGACGAGGTCCGAGGCAACCGCCCCGAGTCAGCCACCTGGCATTACATTAATATCCCCATCACCGACAACAGTTCATGGCGCAAGTACTGCCCTGACACCGATTGCGTCGTCTCCATCATCCCCAAAATGGAGCGCCGCCTCTCCGACAAGTCGCTCACCCGCGACCAGCGCCGCGAGGCACTTTTCTTCCTGGTCCACTTCATCGCCGACCTCCACCAGCCCATGCACACCGGCGACATGGGAGACCGCGGCGGAAACGACGTCCCCACCGTCTACAACAACTACGCCGGCAACCTCCACGGCACCTGGGACACCGGCCTTATCCTCGGCTACAAGCAGACCGACGCCGCCATGTTCGACCGCATCGCCCGTCCCGCCGGCTTCCGGGAGCGCCGCCGCACCGCCAAGGGCGGCTCCGAACAGTGGGTCTGGCAGGCCCACGCCATCTCACGCGACGTCGCCTACCCCAACCTGCCCAAGAGTCGCCCGGCTCAGCTCGATCAGGCCTACGCCCGCGCCGCCCAGCCCTCTGTCGAACTTCAACTACGCCGTGCAGGCCTGCGCACGGCTGCCGTCCTGAACCGGATCCTCGGCAAGTAGCTCTGTCCTCGCGCGGGTAACCCCCCTGCCCCCCGGATTCGTCCATTCTGGTGTTGAGACTCGTCGCTACGGAAATCGGGATAGGCAAGCCCCGATGCTACAGAGTGATACAATTTTTGGTAGTGGGACAGGCCCCAATCAGGTATTTCCTGCAACCTGCGTTTCGTGGGCGCGTCTAAGGAGCTAGGACGCGTGGCTTGTCCGTGTGTTTCGGCTCGTCGGCGTTAGTAACAGCTATGGCGGCATATCCTCCCATCCCGGATCAGACAACTCGGCCTGAACAGGCGTCGGGCTATGGCTTCGCTGAAGGCAAGCTCCTTCTGCTCGAGGACACCACGCCGTTCGTTGTCAGGCTGTTCAGAAACATCAAGGAAGCCTTCTCGTCCTCCTCCCAACCGCCATTGCAGGTCACCTTCCGGCCCATGAGCGAGAAGGAGATCCTGGACTCGGGCGACCCTAGCCTCCAGCAGATCGCCGAATACATCCGCCCCCAGCAGGGCTTCTTCGCGCGTGTCTCCGAAAACTTCAAGGCTCTCGTATCTCCGCCCAAGTATGCCGACCTCCATCTAACCTCCCGGCCCCTCACCCAGGAAGAGATGACCGCCTCAGGCTCCACCTTGGCCGACCTCGACCGGACCGAAATGCCCTGGTACCGCAACCTGGCCGGCAATATTAAAGATTTCCTGTTCCCGCAGAAGCTGCCACCCCTGCAGGTCACTTCCCGGCCCGTGCAGGTGAAGGAACTCTTCGCCAAGAACGAATATCAGAGCCGCTCCCAGTTCGTATCCGTGCTTGTCCATGTCAGCATCGTCGCGCTGGCATTTACGGTCGGCACCAGCAAGACCGTCCAGAACGCCGTGAAGGACATGACCGTCTTCACGCCAGTCGAACTCGCCCCTTACACCCCTGAAATGGCGCCGAAGGCCAAGGCCATGGGCGGCGGCGGCGGCGGCGGTGACCGTTCTCCGCTTCCGGCCAGCAAGGGCCGTCTGCCCCGCGCCGACCTGAAACAGTTCACCCCGCCCATGGCGGTCGTGAACAACCCCAACCCCAAGCTCGTGATGGAACCCACCATCCTGGTTCCCCCTGACGTTCCTCTGCCCAACGTCAACCTTGCCCAGTACGGAGATCCTCTGGCCCGTATGGGTCCGGCGTCCAACGGTCCGGGCTCTGGCGGCGGCATCGGCAGCGGTTCCGGCGGCGGCGTCGGTCCCGGCCGAGGCGGTGGTTTCGGACCCGGTGAAGGCGGTGGCGTCGGAGGCGGCGCGTTCCGCATCGGCGGCGGCGTCAGCGCCCCCGTCCCGATTCACCGCGTCGAACCCGAATACTCCGAGGAAGCGCGCAAGGCCAAGTTCCAGGGCACAGTGCTGCTTGCCATCGTCGTGGATGTCGACGGTACCACCCGGAACATCCGCGTCCTTCGCCCCTTGGGCATGGGACTCGACGAAAAGGCCATTGAAGCGGTGAGCAAGTGGCGTTTCCGCCCCGGTTATAAGGACGGCAAGCCCGTCCCCGTCCAGGCCAACGTCGAAGTCAGCTTCCGGCTCCTGTAGAAGTCTTCCGGTTATTAGAAACAAGGCCGCGCGGATCGCCTCCGTCGCGGCCTTCTCGCTTTCTCGATACCGTCCCAGTCCCGCCTACATCACAACGGTCAGCCGCCCCTGCTGCCGCGCCTGTTCGCACTCCGGACACGGGCAGATGCTGCGCAGGTAGGTGAACGAGTAGATCCCCGAATTGTGCCCGTCGTTCCAGTGGATCCGCACCGCGTAGGCGCCAACCTCTTCGATGCTGTCCATCTTGATGGCCGGTTTGAACATCGGGAACGGATTCGATGGGTCAGGCTGCGGGGCGCTCGAGTAGTTGGTCTTCTCCGGTTCGGTGCCGTGCGCCCCCGTGCAACCGGCGCAAGGACATTCGTCGCGCAGCAGAGCGCAGCTGAACTTGCTCACATGCCCGTCTGACCAGTCGATCGTGATTCCCTTGGACTTCGAGACCGCCACATGCAGCGGATCGGTCGAAAACGTCGAACTCATTGCTCTAGTGCTTCCTTTCGATGTCGCGTACGCCCGCCACCCGCCGCATCGTCGTCACCACGCGCTCCAGTTGCTTTTTGTCCCGCACCTCGATGGTCAATTCCACCACCGCTACGTCGAACCGCCGGTCGTCGGCCCGCGCCTCGATGCTCCGGATGCTGATCTCCTCGTCATACAGGATTTGCGTCAGCTGGGCCAGGATCCCTGTCCGGTCGTCGGTATGTATCACCAGCCGGACATTGAAACTCTCCCCGGCCCCGCGCGCCCATTCCACTTCAATCCGCCGCTCGGCCTCATACATCAGGTTCTGCACGTTTGAACAGGCCTTGGAATGCACGGCCACGCCCTTGCCCCTGGTGATATAGCCGACAATCGGTTCGCCCCGGATCGGATTGCAGCACTTGGCCCGGTAGGTGAGCAGGTCGTTGATCCCTTTCACCTGGATCACATAATCCTTGCCCTGATCCTGCCACTGCGCCGTCTGCTCCGCTGACGGGGCTGGCGCCGGCTGCGGCTCGGGAGGCGCGGATTCCGGCGCCAGTTTCGTGATCACCTGCCGCGCCGAAAACTTCCCCCAGCCCAGCGCCGCCTGCAAGTCTTCTATCTTCGAGTACCCATACTCGGCGGCCACGCTTTCCATCTGCGCCCGCGTTACCCGGCTCAAGCCAACGCCCATCCGCCGGGCCTCGCGCTCGATCAGCTTCTGCCCCAGATCGATCGCCTTTTCCCGCTCGCTGGCGTTGATCACATGCCGGATCTTGTTCCGGGCGCGGGCGGTCTTGACGAATCCCAGCCAGTCCCGGCTCGGCTGGCTGTTTGACTGCGTCAGAATCTCGACAATGTCGCCGTTGCGCAACTGATGCTTCAGCGGCACCATTCGCCCGTTCACCTTCGCCCCGGTACACCTGTGTCCGACGTCGGTGTGGATGGCATAGGCGAAATCGATCGGCGTTGCGTCCCTCGGCAGCACCACCACCTTGCCCCGCGGCGTGAAGCAGTACACCTCTTCCGGGTACAGGTCCACCTTGAGGTTCGACATGAAGTCGCCCGGATCCCGCATCTCCCGCTGCCACTCGACAAGCTGCCGGAGCCACGCCACCCGCTGGTCGTCGTCGATCGCGCCCTTCTTGCCCTCCTTATACTTCCAATGCGCCGCGATGCCTTCTTCGGCGATCCGGTTCATCTCCTCGGTCCTGATCTGGACCTCGAAAGCCACACCCTTCGGCCCCATCACCGACGTGTGCAATGACTGGTACAGGTTCGGCCGCGGAATGGCGATGAAGTCCTTGATCCGTCCCGGGATCGGGTGCCATTCGTTGTGGATCACGCCCAGCGCCGCATAGCAGTTCTTCACCGAATCGGTGATGATCCGGATGCCCAGCAAGTCGTACACCTGGTCGATGTCGATCTTCTGCCGCCGCTGCTTCTGATACACAGACCACGGCCGTTTCACCCGCCCGAAGATCCGCGCCGGAATCATCTCGTGTGACAGCTTTTTCTCGATTGTCCGCCGGATCTCGTCGAGCACCTGCTCGTTGGCCTGCCGGCGAACCTCGATCGCCTCGGTCACCTCGACGAACGCCTCCGGATCCAGGTACTTGAACCCCAGATCCTCCAGCTCGCCGCGCATCTTGCCCATCCCCAGCCGGTGCGCAATCGGCGCATAGAGTTCGATCGTCTCGGCCGCGATCCGCTCCTGCCTGTCGCGCGGCAGCGAATCCAGCGTCTTCATGTTGTGAAGCCGGTCGGCCAGCTTGACGATGATGACGCGAATGTCGTCCACCATCGCCAGCAGCATCTTCCTTAGACTCTCGGCCTGACGCGCCTCCCGGCTCGCCAACCCGATCTTCGACAGCTTCGTGACGCCGTTCACACACCGCGCCACATCCTCGCCGAACTTCTTCTTCAGCTCCTCGATCGTGATCGGCGTGTCTTCCAGCACGTCGTGCAGCAGGGCGGTCTGCAGCGTCACCAGATCCATATTCCGCTCGGCCAGAATCTGAGCCACCTGCAGTGGGTGGCTCATGTAGGGCTCACCGGACATGCGCCGTTGGCCAGCATGGCTGCGCAAAGCAAGTTCGTAGGCCTGGCGCAGGCCGGACAGATCCTCGGTCGGTCGCGCTTTCAGGACTGTAGCCGCAAGGGTCGAGTATTCGGCTTCGAGCTTCTCTTCCACCTCGCCTGCTTCGGCAGGCGCGGGGACCTTCACCACGGCTGGGCGGGCCGATTTCGGCGGCAGGGCTTCTTTGGATGAATCCATTCGTGCCTAAATAGAAAAGGGCGCGGCGGCCGGAAGCCGTCCTCGCCCTATTTTAGCTGAAGCTTCGGTGTAGCTATTCTTCGGTCGTAATGCCCTGGGTCTTCGGGGCGCGCTCGGCTTTGATCTTGCGCGTCTCCAGAGCCTTCTGCATCCACATGTCGGCGGCTTCGATGTCCTTCTCGTACGTGGCGTTGTCGCTGGCCAGATCGGCCCGTTCACGGATGAGGAGGTTCATGTAAGCCATGGCGTCGTCGTACTCTTTGTCTATCTCAAGAGCCTTCTCAAGGCCGCTGATTCCGCTGGCGATCACTTCGCCGTACTTCGCCGCCAAAGCCTCCCGTGCCTTCTTGTCCTTCAGCGGACCCGGATCCTCGGGCTTCATCCCGGCGTTGTTGCGGGCTTCCATCCAAGCCGGATACCACTTGCCCCACGCAATCACGCCCAGGCTGTACCAGGCTTCCTTGCGCGTCGGTTCGACGTCGGCCAACTTCTGGTACCATTCTGCAGCCGTGTCCAGCCGCGCCAGCTTGTCTTCCAGCTTCTGGCTGCCCTGCGACTGCATGAAGTACAGCGAAGCGATCGACTCGATGGCCGTCGTGTTCTTCGGATCGCTGGCCAGCACTTTCTTGAACTGATCCTCGGCGTTCTTGGCGTAGTTCAGGTTCTCGGGAGAATCCGCGCCGGGGATGTACTGGCTCATGTATGCAGTGGCCAGATAGAGGCGGGCGGTATGGAATTCGGGATCTAGCTCGATGGCCCGGACGAAAAAGTCGGACGCCTCGGCGTACTTGGCGTTCTTAAACGCGTTCACGCCTTTGTTCAGGTTGTCCCTGGCTTCCAGCTTCCGGCACCCGACCGATACGAAGGCGAGAGCAAGCGCGGCCGACAGGGCCACAACCAGGCGGAGTTTATTGTTCAACATCGGTTTCCTACTCCTCTCACTCGCCCGCTTCGATCTTGGCGGTTATCAGCCCAACCTTATCTAGCTGCGCGCCCTTGGCAATGTCGATCGCCTTGGCCACATACTGGAACTCCAGGTCCGGATCGCCCTTCACGAAGCACACCCGTTCGGCGCGCGTCTTGAAGACGTCAAGCAATCGCCCGGCGAGGCTGTCTTCGCTGACTGGCTCGGTGTTCAACTGCATGCTGCGGTCCTTGTTCACGATGATCACCACCGTCCTGTCCGGCCCGGTGCTCGGCGGAGTGCCTGGAGGCGGCGGCTGCGGAATCAGCGCCTCTAGGCCCTTCGGCGTCAGCGGAGTGATGACCATGAAGATGATGAGAAGCACTAGCAGGACGTCGATCAACGGAATCATGTTGATATCCGCAACGGCCCCGCCTCCCTCACCGCCAACTTTCATTCCCATAGGAAAACTCCTTTATTAACCCTTGTTCCGGTGCGTTGCCTGCTCTCGTCAGCCTACGCCACCGGCAACCGCGCTCAAGCAAGTCAAGCCGCACGCGGCGCCACTCTCTATTACATCGCTGCGGGCGGCGCGTCGGCCAACGGCTTGGTCTTCGACTTCGCGTCAAGATCCGTCAGCAGCCCAATGTTGTCCACACCGGCGGCGCGCAGGTTGTCTACAACTTCCACCACTTTCTCGTATCGGGCGCGCGAGTCCGCTTTGACGTAGCAGGTCTTGTTCAGCTTGCTCGTCAGCATATCCTTCACCTTGCCCGGGAGATCGGCCGGCGCCAGCTTCGACGAACCCAGGAATACTTCGCCGTTGCGTGTTACCGCAACCAGCACTGCGTCTTCCTTGTCCGCATCCTGCATCGCGATCGGATTCATCGTCTTCACCAGGTCCACACTGACGCCCTTGGACAGCATCGGCGTGACCACCATGAAGATGATGAGCAGAACCAGCATGACGTCGATCATCGGCACCACGTTGGGCTCGGCTACAACTGACGCGCCAACTTGCTTTTTGATTATCAGTTTCATTTCATTCTCCAGCACACTCGCAAACGGCCCTTGCCTTGTTGGGACCCTCGCGCCCCGGAACCGGCTTTACTTCATCCCGCCGGTTCCAGAACGCTTGAGTTCAACTCCGCAGGTCTAGCCGTACAGCTTTGCGTAACGGCTTGCTTACTTCGAGGCGCCCTTGCTCTGCGCGCGCTTCAGGAAGTAGTCAATCAGTTCCGAACTGGAGTTCGACATCTCAACGTCGAAGCCCTTCATGCGGGTGGTGAAGTAGTTGTACATCCACACCGCGGGAATAGCCACGAACAGGCCGATGGCGGTCGCCACGAGGGCTTCCGAAATACCGCCGGCCACCGCGCCCAGGCCCGTCGACTTCTCGCTCGAAATGCCCTGGAATGCGTTGATGATGCCGACAACCGTGCCGAACAGGCCGACGAACGGACCCGTCGAACCGATCGTTGCCAGGTTCGCCACGCCGCGCTCCAGTTCCGAGTGCACAATCGCCTGGGCGCGCTCAAGTGCGCGCAGCGAAGCTTCCACTTCTTCACCTGGAATCTCACTGCTCGCCTGATGCGCGCGGAATTCCTGCAAACCAGCCACGACAACCTTCGCCAGGTGGCTCTTCTTGTAACGGTCACCGATTTTGATCGCTTCGTCCAGCTTGCCTTCGCGCAGTGCGCCGGCCACCGCCGGAGCGAACAGCCGGGACTGCTTGCGGGCCGCGTTGAATACGATCAGGCGGTCAATCATGACGCCAATCGACCACGCCGACATGATGAAGAGGATGACCACGACGAGTTTCGCCGGGATGCCCATCTGCGCCCACATCGAGCGGAGGTCGAAACCAACCGCGGCGCCTTCCTGCAGCAGCAGGAACGCCCAAATCTGCAATTGAAGCAACATCTTTCTTTATCTCCTGCGAGTTGAATCAGAGTAAACGGACAAACAAACTTCTACCACACTCCGCTGTTTACCAGATCTACTGGCTCAGCGTGAAGTTCACATCAATCTGCGTCACCACCTCAACCGGCTCGCCGTTCAGCAAGGTCGGCTGGTAGCGCCACCGCTTCACTGCCTCGGTCGCACTCTGCACCAGCAGAGGGTGGCCGCCCAGAAGCTGCAAGTTCATAATCGTCCCGTCGCGGCCGATGATGGCGGTGAACCTCACCGTGCCCGAAATGCGCGCCTGCTTTGCCAGCGGAGGATAGATAGGCTTCGGCTGCGCGATCAGTCTCGCCTGCTGCACATTGCCGCCCACCGAGATGCGTTTCGGTGTCACCACCTTCGGCGCTTCCTTTACCGGCGGCGGAGGCGGTGCCGCCTGCGGAACCGCACCTATGATGCCGCCGATCACGCCGCCGGGCGTGCCGCCAGGCATGCCGCCCGGAATGCCGCCCACAACGCCTACCCCACCGGTGGTCGGAGGCAGCTCGTCTTCCTTGATCATCGCGATCTCTTTCGGGATCTGCTTCGGCGCCACCAGCTTTGAGCCGTCGAACTGCTTCGGAATCACCCGCTGCACTTTCACCACCGCGGCTGGTGCCGGCGGCGGGGGTGGCGGAGGCGGCGGAGGCGGAGCCACCAGCATCATCGAAAGCGCCGTCTTCGGCAGCAATTCCGGGTTCAACAGCGGAATGATGATGGCCGTGATGATCATCGCAATCTGGAGCCCGAGCGAGACCATTACGGTCCAGCTCTTGTTTGTCTTACCGGTTCCTTCGACGAACGATTGTTCGAACATCTGTCTACCTTCTCCTCGGATCCTAGAGTCCTGGCCCCGACAGGCCGTATCTTCTCATCGATTTTGACACCAGTCCCCCCGGTAAGTTCCGTCCAGACTGGATCATGACAAGCATTTAATCCTATCTCTTCACGCTCTCGGATGTCTTCACCCGCCGGCCCTTCTCGGCCCGGTTGAACCAGAACACCAGAATCGGGCTGGCGATGAAGATCGAACTGTACGTACCCACCAGGATGCCAGCAACCAGCGCAAAGCTGAACCCGTTCAGCACCGGGCCGCCAAACAGCAGCAGCGACAACGCCGCGATGAACGTCAGGCCCGACGTCAGCACGGTTCTTGAAAGGGTTTGGTTGATGCTGTCGTTTACCACCTTCGCGAACGAGTCCTTTCTGCTCAACTTCAGGTGCTCGCGAATTCTATCAAATACCACGATCGTGTCGTTCATCGAGTAGCCGACCAGGGTCAGCAGTGCCGCGATCACGTTCAACGAAATCTCTTTGTCGAACAGCGAGAACAGCCCCAGCGTAATGATGACGTCGTGGAAAACGGCCAGCACCGCCGCCAGACCGTAGATCCACTCAAACCGGAACGCGATGTAGATCAGCATCCCGCCCAGCGCATACAACGTCGCCAGGACCGCCTTGTTGCGCATCTCCGCGCCGATCTTCGGCCCGATCACCTCGGCGCCCCGGATTGAGAACGACCCCAACCCGCACTCCTGCTTCACCACGTTCAGAAAAGTCGGGCTCACGCCCTGCACACCGCGCAGATCGTCCAGCGCCGTCATCACGCCCGACCGCGGCGCTGAGTTCTTGAACTCCATGATGCGCTGTGCTGTTTCCATCAACTCCTGCTCGCTCACCGGCACCGAGGCCCGCTGCAGCGGTTCCCTCAACCGGTCGGCCAGCGACTGCACCGTCGCGTTGTTCAAATCCAGCTTTCCGCCTGTGGCGCCAAACGCCCCCTGCAAAGCTTCCACGATCAATCCCCGCGCGGCCTGAAGTTCCTTGTCGCTCTTAAGCCCCGTGCCGATGATCACCTCGCTGGTGCCCGAAACGTCCTGCACCGAAAGCTCGCCAGGCAGCTTGGCTGCAACGGCCGCACGTATCTTGTCAATCGGGGGCTGGCTCGCAAAGCGCACCGTCACGTTCGCTCCGCCCGTAAAGTCGATACCGTACTTCAGGCTGCCCTTGGTGATCCAACTGCCAATGCCGATGGCGAGTAGGACCGCCGACACCACGTAGAAGAGCTTTTGTTTGCCGAGAAAATCGATGTTTGAGTTCTTAAACAGTTGCATGTACGACCTCGGACCGGCCTAGAGCGTCTTTTCCCGCCGGCCCGTCCCTCTCACCGGGGTCCCTTGTCTCGGAAACCCCTAGACCTTATCACAACCCGTCCTAAATGCTCAACGACGGCTGGTTGCCCTGCCGCGAAAACTCCCATTCGTAGATCGTCCGCGACACGAAGATCGAAGTGAACACATTGGCCACCAGACCGAT
The DNA here is from genome assembly GCA_014860455.1 of Bryobacteraceae bacterium. Lineage (GTDB taxonomy): Bacteria > Acidobacteriota > Terriglobia > Bryobacterales > Bryobacteraceae > PNKE01. The sequence goes on from JACZJQ010000213.1 coordinate 13,319, forward strand.
CACCAGCGTCACCGCGAAACCGCGGATCGACGGCGTACCGAACATGAACAGGAAGGCGCAGCTCACAATCGTCGTCACATGCGTGTCGATGATCGTCAGGAAGGCCTTGTTGAATCCGTTGTCCATCGCCACCACCACCGCCTTGCCGTTGCCGAGTTCCTCGCGAATACGCTCGAAAATCAGCACGTTTGAGTCCACCGCCATGCCGATCAGCAAAATGATGCCCGCGATGCCCGGCAGCGTCAGCACCGCGCCCGCATACGCCAGCACACCGATCAGCAGCACGCCGTTCAGCACCAGCGCGACTGTCGCGTTAATGCCGCTGCCACGGTAGTAGGCCAGCATGATGATGATGATCACGATCAGCCCGATCAGGCCCGACATCAGGCCCTGCCGGATCGAATCGTTGCCCAACGACGGGCCCACCGTCTGCTCCTGAAGGTAAATCACTCCCGCCGGCAGCGAGCCCGCGCGCAGCACCAGCGCCAGATCGCTAGCTTCCTGATTCGATGCCGCGCCCGTGATCCGCCCCGAATCCTCGATCCGGCTCTGGATCACCGGCGCCGTGCGCACCTGTCCGTCAAGCACTACCGCCAGACGCTTGCCGACATTGGCTTCCGTGAAGCGGCCAAACCGGCCCTTCGAATCCTGAGACAGCACGAACGACGTCTCCCACTTGCCATACTCATCCTGGCTCGGACGCGAGTCGCGCAGGTCCCGGCCCGTGATCACAGGCGTCCGCGCCACCACAAACCAGCCCTCGCCCTGCTCGCCCGAACGCGCGGTCGACCGGATCATCTTCGAGGCCGGCGGCAGCACTCCGCCCGACTTCGCCAGCAGGTCGGTCTGCGTCGCATACGGGCCGTCCTTCACTTCATAAAGCTCAAGCAGCGCAGCCGTCTGCAAAATCGCCTTCACGCGTGCCGGATCGTCCAACCCAGGCAGGGAAACCAGAATCTCGGCTTCCGTATCCGCCCCCCCGCGCTGCTGCACCGACGCTTCGGCCAGGCCCAAACCGTTGATGCGGTTCTCGATTGTCCCGATCGAACGCTCCAGCGTGTCGCGCTTCAGCGCCAGCGCGTCGGTCTGCTTCATCGTCATGGTGTAGTCGGTCGAACTCACCGGCGTCAGGTTCCAGCTCGCAAACTGCTCGCTCACCATCGCCCGGAAGGCCCCCGTCTTGTCCACCGGGATCCCCTTCACGTGAATCTCAATCTTGTCGGCGTCGGCCAGCGTCTTCGGATCCGAAGCGTCCAGCTCGCCGTGCGTAATCCCCTGCCGCCCCATCTCTTCCTTCAGCCGCTCGATCTGGAGCACCGCCTCGCTGCGGAAGGCGTCCTGCAACTGCACCTGCAGCACCAGCAGCGACCCGCCCTTCAGGTCCAGGCCCAGCTTGATGTTCTTGTTCCAATTCGCCGACAACTCATCCATCGACTTCGGCAGCCCGATGACGCCATACAGGCACACCAGCGTCACGGCAAGGATGATCAGCGCTTTCCATTTCAGGTTGCTCATTTGCGGTCTACTTCCTGCTTGGTTCTCTAGTTACTCGTAGATTGCTCGCGCCCGGACGTTCCCGCTCTCAACTCTTGTCCTTCAGGACGTTGGCGACAGAACCGCGCGACATCTGCAGCTTTACGCCGTCGGGCCGGACCCGCAACACAATCGTATCATCGTCCTTCACATCCACGATCGTCCCGATCAACCCGCCGTTGGTCAGCACGTTGTCGCCAGACTTCAACTCGTCGAGCATCTTCTTCTGTTGCTTCTTCTGCCGCTGCATCGGTAGAAAGAGCAGGAAGTAAAAGATGCCGAAGATCACGATGATCGGCAGGAACTGGACCCACGGATTCGACGGCGTCGGCGATTGGAGGAATATGAAGCTCATCTTGTCTCTCTGCTCCCCGCCTTTACCCTTCAACCCGCGGCATGCGCCGGATCAATCATAGGGAATCGGCTCGCCTCGCCTCGCGCCGGTTTTTCGCTTATCCGGCGTCTGCTTCGCCAGCCGCCATCGCATGGGCGGACTTCAGGAACGCAGGGAACGTCCCAAGTACGATAGCCTCTCGCATCCGGCGCATGATGTCAAGGTAATAGGCCAGGTTGTGTATGGTCGCCAACATGCTGTACAGCATCTCCCCGGCCACAAACAAATGGCGAAGATACGCCCTTGAATACGTCCTGCACGTCAGACACCCGCACCGCGGATCGACAGGCCCCGCATCGTCCCGGTACCGCGCCTGCTTGATGATCACCTTGCCTCCGCTTGTGAACAAACACCCGTTGCGCGCATTCCGCGTCGGCATCACGCAGTCCATCATGTCCACTCCGCGCGCCACATACATCGGCAACTCTTCCGGCATCCCCACGCCCATCACATACCGCGGCTTGTCGAAGGGCAGCAGCGGCACCGTCGCCTCGGTCATCTCCATGCTCAACGCCCGAGGCTCGCCCACGCTCAACCCGCCCACCGCATAACCCTCGGCATCCAACTCCACCAGCGCCCTCGCACACTCCTGCCTCAAATCCCCATACATCGAGCCCTGCACGATGGGGAACAGCGCATTCCGCACCTCCCCCTCCCGCGTCTTCTCCCTGTAGTGCTCAAACGCCCGCCGCGCCCACCGCACCGTCAACTCCATCGACTTCTTCGCCTTCCGCCGGTCCGCCGGATAATCCGTGCACTCGTCCAGCACCATCATGATGTCGCTGCCCAGCGCCATTTGGACGTCCACCACCCGCTCCGGCGTGAACAGATGCGCATCCCCATTGATGTGCGACCGGAACGTCACCCCCTCCTCCCGCACCTTCCTCAACTGGCTCAACGACCACACCTGAAACCCGCCCGAATCGGTCAATATCGCCCGGTCCCATTTCATAAACCCGTGCAAACCGCCGAAGTCGCGGATCAGTTCATGCCCCGGCCGCAGGAACAGATGATACGTATTGCCCAGGATGATCTTCGCGTCCAGTTCGTCGGCCAGGTCGCGCTGCAACACGCCTTTCACCGTCGCCTGCGTGCCCACCGGCATGAATACCGGCGTCTTCACCACGCCATGCGGCGTGTGCAGCAGCCCGGCTCTGGCGCCGGTCTCCGGACAAACCGCTTCAATGTCAAATCTGAGTGCTGGCAAGGGTTAAACTATTAAGTTTAGTAGACCCACATGCCCCTGCGCTTCCACAACACGCTCACCCAACAACTCGAAGACTTCCAGCCCCTCGACGGCAAGACCGTCCGCATGTACACCTGCGGACCCACCGTCTACAGCTACGTCCACATCGGCAACTTCCGCACGTTTTCCTTTCAGGACATCCTCCGCCGCACCCTGCTCGCCCGCGGCTTCACCCTCGACCACGTCATGAACATCACCGACGTCGAGGACAAGATCATCCGCAACGCCATCCAGCACAATCAGTCCATCCAGGAATACACCGCCCAGTACACAGAGGCCTTCCTGGCCGATTCCGCCACGCTCCGCCTCCAGCGCCCCGAACGCCTCGTCTTCGCCACCGAACACATCAGCGAAATGGTCGAAGCCATCGAAAAGCTCTCGGCCTCCAACCATACCTACGAAAGCGACGGCTCGGTCTATTTCCGCATCGGCTCGTTCCCCGCCTACGGCCGCCTGTCGAAGATCAACCTCGACGGCAACATCGCCGGCGCCCGCGTCGACGTCGACGAATATGAAAAGGACGACGCCCGCGACTTCGTGCTCTGGAAGGCCCGCAAGCCCGGTGAACCCGCCTGGCCCGCCTCCTGCGGCGAAGGCCGCCCAGGCTGGCACATCGAATGCTCGGTCATGGCGATGAAGTACCTCGGCGAGACCATCGACATCCATACCGGCGGCGTCGATCTCGTCTTCCCCCATCACGAAAACGAAATCGCCCAGTCCGAAGCCCTCACCGGTAAACAGTTCGTCCGCTACTGGATGCATGCCGAACACCTCATGGTCGAGGGCCAGAAGATGTCGAAATCGCTCGGCAACTTCTACACCCTCCGCGACATCCTCGAAAAGGGCTACTCGCCCGAGGCCGTCCGCTACCTGCTCGTCTCAGCCCCCTACCGCAAGCAGCTCAACTTCACCTTCGACGGCCTCAAAGGCGCGGCCGCTTCCATCGACCGCCTCCGCAACTTCGAACTCCGCCTTGCCGGCGACGTCCTCCCCGACGGCGAAAATCCCGACATGTCGGCCCGCGCCAATCAGGCCATCGCCGACTTCGACGCCGCTCTCGACGACGACCTCAACACCGCCGACGCCCTCGCGGCTGTCTTCGAATACATCCGCGACGCCAATACCGCAATGGATGCCGGCGCCTTCCAGTCGGCGAACAAGCCCGGCGCCCGCGCCCTGCTTGACCGCTTCGACGCCATCTTCGACGTCCTCAAGCCCACCGTCGCCGAATCCTCCATCTCCGACGAAGAGATCGATTCCCTCATCGCCGATCGCACCCGCGCCAAAAAATCCCGCGACTTCGCCCGCGCCGACCAGATCCGCGCCGACCTGCTGGATAAAGGCGTCGTCATCGAGGACACCCGCGACGGCGTCCGCTGGAAACGGAAATAATCGAATGAAAATCCAAACCCGCGCCGTCCATGCCGGCGACCGCCGCAAGCCTCAGACCCAGATTCCGGTCTCCACGCCGGTCCATTTCGCCGCCAGTTGGATCAACGAATCCCAGGCCGAGCAGGACCGCATCTTTGGCGCCGAGCAAAAGGGCTACGCCTACTCGCGTTACTGCAATCCCACCGCCGACGCCCTCGAAGAACTCGTCACCTCGCTCGAAAACGGCCACGGCACCCTCGCCTGCGCCTCCGGCATGGTCGCCCTCCAGCACGCCCTCACCTCCGTCCTGCTCGACCGTCCCCGCCGCGTCCTCTGCGCCCGCGACATCTACGGCGCCACCATCAAGCTCCTGTTCGACGTCATGGGCTCCTACGGCCTGGAAACCAAGTTCGCCGATACCAATGACCTTGCCGCTCTCGAACAGGCCCTCGACGAATTCCAGCCCGGCTGCCTGCTCATGGAGACCATCTCCAACCCCCTGCTCCGTGTCGGCGACATGCCGGCCATCGCCGCGCTCTGCAAGGCGCGCAACACGGTCCTGATGGTCGACAACACGTTCGCCACACCGCTACTCATGCGCCCGCTCGAGCATGGCGCCGACGTCGTTGTGCACAGCTCAACGAAATACCTCAGCGGCCACGGCGACACCCTCGGCGGCCTCATCACCACCACCGAGCAGTTCCACGAAACCGTCCGCCGCCTCTCCCGCATCGCCGGACCCGTCATGGGCCCCATGGAGTGCTTCCTCACCATGCGCGGCATCAAGACCTTCGCCCTGCGCATGGAGCGCCAGTGCCAGAACTCGCTCGCCCTGGCCATGTGGCTCAAGAACCATCCCAGGATCGAAGCCGTCTACCACCCCAGTTGCCCGGCCCACCCCGACGCCGCCGTCATCGACCGCCTGCTCCCTGAAGGCCTCTACGGCGGCATGGTCAGCTTCGAGATCAAGGGCGCGGCCAAGCCCGACATCTTCGCCTTCCTCGACCGCCTGAACCTGGTCGTCAAGGCCACCTCGCTCGGCGACGTCCACACCATGGCGCTCTACCCCTGGATCAGTTCCCACCGCGACGTCCCGCCCGCGCTCAAAGCCGAAATGGGCGTCCGCGAATCGCTCGTCCGCTTCTCCGCCGGCATCGAAGCCGTCGAAGACATCATCGCCGACATCGACCAGGCCCTGTAACGCTCGCCCGCATTACGTGCCGCGCGGAGCCGCGACCGCAAGGGAGCGGTCCACCAACCAATCCCCTCCCCACAATTCAACCGCGAGCGCAGCGAGCGGG